>NZ_CALPTI020000044.1:0-3300 GCF_943326455.1 Limnohabitans sp. Rim8 | reverse complement strand
GTACAACGGATGTGACCGGAGCGATCGAGTTGCCAGAAGGCAAAGAGATGGTGATGCCGGGTGACAACGTGTCGATCACTGTGAAGTTGATCAACCCCATTGCGATGGAAGAAGGCTTGCGCTTTGCCATCCGCGAAGGCGGCCGCACGGTTGGCGCTGGCGTTGTTGCCAAGATCATTGCCTGAAGAGGTTTCTTCAAGTAGGGGTATAGCTCAATTGGCAGAGCGTCGGTCTCCAAAACCGAAGGTTGTAGGTTCGATTCCTACTGCCCCTGCCACCTGAACAGGTGGATTTTCCAAGCCCGCTAGACCCTAGCGGGCTTACTTGTCTGATAAGAGTCATCTGTTGAAGAGGCTCAACAAAGGTTTCAAGCCGTATGGCAACGTCCGAAGTTCAAACAGTGAATACTGCTGGCGATAAGATGCGATTGGCGTTGGCCGTTGCATTGGTTTTGGCAGGATTGGTTGCTTACTACATGCTCGCAGCCCAAGGCGCTTGGGTTCAGTGGGGTGGTTTGCTGGTGGCTGTGCTGGCGGCTGTGGTGGTCTTTTTCACCTCCGAAACCGGTCGCGAACTGGTGGCTTTTGGCCGGGATGCTGTTCGTGAAACCAAAAAAGTGGTTTGGCCTGAGCGCAAAGAGGCGCTTCAAATCACTTTGTACGTCTTTGCGTTTGTGGTGGTGATGGCACTTTTCCTGTGGCTCACCGACAAAACTCTCGAATGGGTTTTTTACGATCTGATTCTGGGGTGGAAAAAATAATGAACGATGTCGTCGTGAACGCGCCAATGGCCGGATCCTCCACCAACCCTGACCTCAAGTGGTACGTGGTTCATGCCTATTCGGGCATGGAAAAAGCGGTTGAGCGCAACATCATCGAGCGCATCACGCGCTCTGGCATGGAAACCAAATTTGGTCGCATCTTGGTGCCCACTGAAGAAGTGGTTGAGATCAAGAACGGCCAGAAAAAAACCACCGAAAGAAAATTCTTTCCGGGTTATGTGTTGGTTGAGATGGTCATGGACGACGAAACATGGCATCTCGTCAAGCACACGAACAAAGTCACCGGCTTTGTGGGCGGCGCTAAAAATCGTCCGGCTCCGATCTCTGAGGCCGATGTCGCCAAGATCGTGAACCAGATGCAAGAGGGCACTGACAAACCGCGCCACAAGGTCGAGTTTGAAGTAGGCGAGTACATCCGCGTTAAAGAAGGCCCGTTCACAGACTTCAATGGCACGGTTGAAGAAGTCAACTACGAGCGCAACAAAATGCGCGTCTCAGTCACCATTTTTGGTCGAGCGACACCCGTTGAGCTTGAATTTGGTCAAGTGGAGAAAACCTGACCTGTATTTTTCGGATGGGTGCTTCCCGACTCGGCACCCGTCTTTGATCTTGAGTCGTTAACCCCGGGGAGCTGAGGGCCTGAAGGCCTCAAGCGTTAAAACCCGCAAGGAGAAAAGCATGGCGAAAAAAATCGTCGGCTTCATCAAGCTGCAAGTTCCAGCTGGTAAAGCCAATCCATCACCACCTATCGGTCCTGCACTGGGCCAGCGTGGTTTGAACATCATGGAATTCTGCAAGGCGTTCAACGCCCAGACCCAAGGCGTTGAGCCAGGTTTGCCGTTGCCTGTGGTCATCACTGCGTTTGCAGACAAGTCCTTCACCTTCATCATCAAGACACCGCCCGCAGCGACCTTGATCAAGAAGTCCTTGAAAATCGACAAAGCTTCCACCAAGCCTGGCTTGGAAAAAGTGGGCAAGATCACCCGCGCTCAATTGGAAGACATCGCCAAAGCCAAGATGAAAGACTTGACCGCTGCCGATCTGGACGCAGCAGTTCGCACCATCGCTGGTACTGCCCGTTCCATGGGCGTGAATGTGGAGGGCGTGTAAATGTCCAAGCTCACTAAAAAACAAAAAGCCCTCGTGGGCAAAGTTGACAGCCTGAAGCTGTACGCCTTGGCCGACGCTTTGACCATGGTCAAAGAGTGCGCCACAGCCAAGTTTGATGAATCCATCGACGTGGCCGTGCAACTCGGTATTGACGCCAAGAAGTCCGACCAAGTGGTTCGTGGCGCTGTGGTGTTGCCCAACGGTACAGGCAAAACTGCCCGCGTTGCTGTGTTTGCCCAAGGCGCCAAGGCTGAAGAGGCTCTGGCTGCTGGCGCAGACGTGGTTGGCATGGACGATCTGGCTGCCCGCGTCAAAGCGGGTGACATGCCTTTCGATGTGGTGATTGCTGCCCCTGACGCGATGCGCGTTGTGGGTACTTTGGGTCAAATCCTGGGCCCACGTGGCCTGATGCCTAACCCCAAAGTTGGCACCGTCACACCTGATGTGGCCACTGCTGTGCGCAATGCCAAAGCCGGTCAGGTCCAGTTCCGTGTCGACAAGGCCGGTATCGTGCATGGCACCATCGGTCGCCGTTCTTTCGATACCGACAAGTTGCAAGGCAACTTGGCTGCATTGATCGAGGCTTTGGTCAAGGCCAAGCCTGCGACCAGCAAAGGCATTTACCTGCGCAAAGTGGCTGTTTCGTCGACCATGGGTGTGGGCGTTCGCGTCGACACACAATCCATCTCGGCGTGATGGCAAAGATTTGAGGGGTTCGAAAGAGCGCCTCAATGTGGTGGGTCGCTGTGCTTGAAAAAGTACAGCGAGCCATCCAAGACCGTTGGTGCACACCCTGTGTGCTTAATCAACAAAGTCTCAAGAGATCTTGAGGTTTTGGGCCAACGCAGATGGCGATCCCGCTGCAGATGGATGAAGATCCGAAACAGTTGGTCGCTGCAAATAGGCGTGTTTCAGGGGTGACCCGAAAAACACATACAAAGGAGTAGACCTTGAGTCTGAATCGCAGTGAGAAAGAAGCGGTCATTTCCGAAGTGACCGACCTCGCCGCTAAAGCTCAAACGCTTGTGATGGCGGAATACCGTGGTATCACGGTCGCTGACATGACAAACTTGCGAGCCAAAGCTCGCAGCCAGGGCGTTTCGCTGAGCGTGTTGAAAAACACCTTGGCTCGCCGTGCTGTGACGGGTACGCAGTTTGAAGTGGTCGCTGACCAGATGACCGGCCCGCTGATCTATGGCTTCTCTGTCGATGCTGTTGCTGCCGCAAAGGTGGTGGCTGACTTCGCGAAAACCAACGACAAGTTGGTCATTCGTGCAGGTGCATTTGCAGGAAAAGCTCTGGACGTGAATGGCGTTAAGCAATTGGCAAACATTCCTTCGAAAGACGTGTTGTTGGCTCAGTTGTGTGGCTTGCTGATGTCGCCGATGTCTCGCACCGCCGTGGTGCTT
>NZ_CALPTI020000043.1:0-5287 GCF_943326455.1 Limnohabitans sp. Rim8 | reverse complement strand
TCTGGACACGATTGAAAAATACATCGACAGCGGCCTGCGCTACGTCATCATCGGCACCGCCGCCGTCAAGAACCCCGGCTTTTTGAAAGACGCCTGCACCGCCTTTGGCGGCCACATCATCGTCGGCCTAGACGCCAAAGACGGCAAAGTGGCCACCGACGGCTGGAGCAAGCTCACGGGCCACGAAGTGGTGGACCTGGCCAAGAAGTTCGAAGACTGGGGCGTCGAGTCCATCATCTACACCGACATCGGCCGTGACGGCATGCTGAGCGGCATCAACATCGATGCCACCGTCAAACTGGCCCAGGCCCTGACGATTCCCGTGATCGCCTCGGGCGGCCTGTCCAACATGGCCGACATCGAGCAGCTGTGCGCCGTGGAAGACGAAGGAGTGGAAGGCGTGATCTGCGGCCGCGCCGTGTACTCGGGCGACCTGGACTTTGCGCAGGCGCAGCAACGCGCCGACGAGCTCAACGGCTGACCCTTTCCCATCCTTTTCTCATGAGCGCCCAGGCCACCTGTCGCGACACCGCGTTCGCCGGCCTGCCCGCCCGAGAGCTGAGCCTGCCGCAAGGCGACCGCTTGCTGGTGACGCTGCACGGTGCGCATGTGCTGTCTTGGTTGTCGGGCGGGCAAGAGCGCCTGTACCTCAGCCCCCAAAGCATTTTGGACGGCCAGGCCGCCATTCGCGGTGGCGTGCCGGTGTGCTTTCCGCAGTTCAACCAACGCGGCCCCCTGGCCGAGCGCCTGCCCAAACACGGCTTTGCGCGCCACGTGGCCTGGCAGGCCGATGCCCCGATGCTGTCTTCGGACCGCGCCCAACTGACCCTGCGCCTGGCGGACAGCGCCCAGACCCGCGCCTGGTGGCCCCAGGCCTTTGAGGCGCAGCTGCACATCGATCTGAGCCCTGGCGCACTGCAGCTGACGCTGAACGTGCACAACACCGACACACGGCCGATGGCATTCTCTGGCGCGCTGCACACCTATCTGGCCGTGCCCGACGTGACGCAGGCCACGCTGCAGGGCCTGGGCGGCCAGCCCGAATGGGACTCGCTCACCGACCGCCATGCGCCAGCCGCCGACACGCTGCGCTTTGCCGCCGAATTTGACCGCGTGTACGAGGCCGGGCCACAACCCATGACGCTGAACGGCAGCTTGCAGATCCGCCAAAGCCCCAGCTGGGCCAACACCGTGGTCTGGAACCCCGCGCAAGACCTGTGCAAGCGCCTGGCCGACATGCCCGACGATGGTTGGCGCCACATGTTGTGCGTCGAAGCCGCGCAGGTCTATGCGCCCATCACCTTGCCTGCGGGCGGGCGCTGGGCGGGCTGGCAGCGCTTGCAAGTCCAGAACCCTTGAATAACCCCCCAAAAGAGAAATCGCCATGCTCGCCAAACGCATCATCCCTTGCCTCGACGTGACCGGCGGTCGCGTGGTCAAGGGCGTCAACTTTGTCGAACTGCGCGACGCCGGAGACCCGGTGGAAATCGCCGCCCGCTACAACGAGCAGGGCGCTGACGAACTCACGTTTTTGGACATCACCGCCACCAGCGACGGGCGTGACGTGATCCTGCACATCATCGAAGCCGTGGCCAGCCAGGTCTTCATTCCGCTGACGGTGGGTGGCGGTGTGCGCACCGTGGAAGACGTGCGCCGCTTGCTCAATGCAGGGGCCGACAAAACCAGCTTCAACTCCGCCGCGATTGCCAACCCGCAGGTCATCCGTGACGCATCGGCCAAATACGGTGCGCAATGCATCGTGGTGGCCATCGACGCCAAGCGCCGCACCGCTGAGGACGAGCAACGGATCGGCACCCACGGTTTGCCCATGGGCCCCGGCTGGGACGTTTACAGCCACGGCGGCCGCAAAAACGTGGGCCTGGATGCGGTGGCCTGGGCCACCCAAATGGCCGAGTACGGTGCGGGCGAAATCCTGCTCACCAGCATGGACCGCGACGGCACCAAAAGCGGCTTTGACTTGCAGCTGACACGCGCCGTGAGCGACGCGGTGAGCGTGCCCGTGATTGCCTCGGGCGGCGTGGGCAACCTCGACCACCTGGCCGATGGCGTGAGCATCGGCGGCGCGGATGCGGTGCTGGCCGCGAGCATCTTCCATTACGGTGAGTACACCGTGCAGCAGGCCAAAGTGCGGATGCGGGAGCGGGGGATTCAGGTTAGGTTTTAATCAGCCACCTTTAACCTTTCGCTGACAGATCACAACCCGGTGCAGTTGGAACATCGGTCCTCCCAGTTTCGTGGCGAGGGATCGTATTTTTGTTTTGAAAATATAAAAATAAATTTATTAATTAAATCTATAGTGCTATATTTAAATGCCTCACGCTGGGTACAGCAACCCCTTGACAGACAAAAGCGAAGTAGAGTTTAAGGATGCCTTTTCTAGTAGTTGCGGTCAGGCCGAGAGGTACCCCATGGTGTCAAACGACTTTTTGCCAATGTTGCGGCCATGTTTTCTGCTGACTCCCAGTCATATTGGCTGGTTTGTTATCCACATCAAAGTTAGGCGTCAAACATGAACGAGAGGAGTTGTATGCAGCAAGGCAAGAGTCGTCTTGATCATTGGGCGGTGTCATTATTGGTTCTGTTCGTACTCATTGTCGCCGTGGTGGCAATCTGGGTGTGGCTCCCTGAAAAGCTGGCGCCGCACTTAACCAGCCCACAAGATCGAGGTGTTTTTGGTGATTCCTACGGCGCTGTGACATCGCTGTTCACGGGTCTCGGATTTGCTGGTCTCGTTTTTACTATTCTTCTCCAGCAACGGGAGATCAAGCTTCAACGAGACGATTTCACTGCACAGCTAAATGAGATGCAAAGCACGCGTGGTGAAGTGTCTAAGCAATCTCAAATCCATGAGATGCAATTGAATCAGTCAATTGTGCAGTTGAAATTCAATGTACTCCAAACGAAACTCGAGCTAATAAAGATCGATAGCCTGAAGTTTCTGGAACACACACGAGGAGGATATGCTGGCCCCCAGATCGAGGAAATTCTTGTTGAGATGAATGGCCTCATTCAACAGCTTGAGTCAAGTGCTGGCCAGTCCTAATCATTAGCACGGGTGTACCTAGGTTTGAAATTTGAAGCTAGTGGTTCAGCATTAACGACAGGCTTTACACAGCAACCTTATGCACCAACCCATGTCTACGGTCAATCGAGCCCGAGCGATCCAGCAACCAAGATATCCTTGAAAGTGAAGCGCTTATACGTGCCGCTTTGCAATCTTTGCTGTGCACCGAACTGTTTCAAAGTTAGGAGTCACATGACCATACGAGGCGTCAGTCATCTCACCTTCATCGTGCGTGACCTTGAGCGCTCCGCAGCGTTGTTCAGTCAGGCCTTGGGTGCTGTGGAGGTCTATGACAGCAAAGATCGTCAGTTCTCCTTGTCGCGTGAAAAGTTTTTCCTGCTCGGTGGTGTTTGGTTGGCGTTTATGCAGGGCGAGCCGCTTGAGCGTTCGTACCGCCATGTGGCGTTTGCCGTCGATGACGATGAACTTGCGATTTACGAAAGCCGCTTGATCGCCGCTGGTGTGGAGGTGAAGCCCCCACGTCCGCGTGTGGAGGGAGAAGGGCGCTCTTTGTATTTCTACGATTTCGATAACAATCTGTTTGAGTTGCACACGGGTACCCTTCAAGAGCGACTTGAGTGGTATGCGCGGTGATGGCCAACTAACTGAACAGAGGATCACACCATGCTTCAATTGCGCCCAAGTTGCGAATGCTGCGACAAAGACCTTCCCCCCGATTCCACACAAGCGCGCATTTGCTCTTTCGAATGCACCTTCTGCGCGGCATGTGCAGAGAGTGTGCTGGCCGGCAAGTGCCCCAACTGCGGGGGTGAGCTGTTGGCCCGTCCTCGTCGTCCTGCAGACAAGTTGAGCAAGTTCCCTGCCTCCACCGAACGGGTCGTCAAGCAGCAGGGCTGCCAAGAGACCGCATGAAAAAGACCTGATGCTCATCGCCATAGAGCCCGCCAACCAGCCCGAAGTTCTTGCGCTCATTGAGCAGCTGGACGCTTACCAGAAGCCGCTTTATCCAGCAGAGAGTCACCACGGGATCGACATGGCTGCCCTGTCGCAGCCGAATGTTCTTTTCGCGGTCGCACGCGATGAATGGGGCCATGCGGTGGCTTGTGGGGCCATCGTGCTCGAGCCCGCTTATGGTGAGCTCAAGAGAATGTTCACGCTGCCCAGCCACCGCGGCAGAGGCATCGCCCGTTCGCTTCTGCTATTTCTGGAAGCAGAGGCCCAAGCCCGCGGCTGCCATCTTTTCATGCTCGAAACGGGTTACCTTCAACCCGAAGCCATCGCTTTGTATGAGCGACTTGGCTACAGCCGTCGAGGTCCGTTCGGCACCTACACGGAAGACCCCCACAGTGTGTTCATGCACAAGTCAGCCATAGCCCATCAACGCTTCAACCCCGCATAGAAATTTTCATGCGGACCGACCGCCAGCAGCAGGGCTTCAGTAGGGGCTGATTTGTGCGGTTGCAGTTCATAAGCCAGCAGGGTTTCTTGGCCGTTCAATTTGAATTTGTAGACGAACACACCCGCGAGGTCGCCTTTCTTTTCATCGCCCAGCTGCGGATTCTGAAGAATGGCTTTGATGGCTTCATCCAGTATTTTTTTGTCGCGGGCGTGAATTTTTTTGGCCACCCGGTTGAACGATGGCGAGGCGCTGACTTTCAGCATCAGCCAAACTCATAAGGCGCAGCCAGTCCGGCTTTGACTTCTTCACGCGAGAGCATGGTGTCTTGGATCAGGCGCAAAGGCATGTCGGGGTTGTCGATCACGGCTTTGCCGATGCGCGCCCAATATTCAATTTGCTTGGGCACAGAGCGGTGCTCGGCCGCCGCGTAGGGTTTGGCGTCTTCAACCAACTCGTCAGACAGTTTCATTGCAACAGCCATGGTGCTTCTCCTTAATGGGTTGTATTTTGCAACCAATGGATGTTTTGTGCAACCTGATAAGACGCTGGTGTAGCTGGTTTCGTGGTGCTATCGGGTGCGCCTGCTGTCCTGACACCCCAATGTCTTAAGATCACTCCCCTATGAACTGGCTCGATCAAATCAAATGGGACGACAAAGGCTTGGTGCCTGTGATCGCCCAAGAAAAAGACACTGGCGACGTGCTGATGTTCGCCTGGATGAACCGCGAGGCTTTGCAAAAGACGGCCGAGCTGAAAAGGGCGGTGTATTTCAGCCGCTCGCGCAACAAACTGTGGTTCAAGGGCGAGGAGTCGGGCCATGTGCAGACGGTGCACGACATCCG
>NZ_CALPTI020000042.1:0-7010 GCF_943326455.1 Limnohabitans sp. Rim8 | reverse complement strand
GCTGACTACAACCTGAGCAAGACAGCTGCTGTGTACGCTGGTTACGAGAAGTTTGACAATGGCGTCAACACAACGACCAACGAGACCACCATCGCTTCCGTGGGTCTGCGCAAGTCGTTCTAATCCCATGCTGGCGCAAGCCAGTTGAGATTTAGACAAACAAAAAACCCACCGTGGCAACACGGTGGGTTTTTTTATGGTTGACGCCAGCTGAGTTGCTTCAGCGCAAGCGGTTTCATACCACTGCGTGACAAGCGATCTTGATGCCTTTGAAGTCGCGCAACGCAGGCCTTTCCGCACGGCAGATGTCGGTGGCCTGGGGGCAGCGTGGGTGGAAGGTGCAGCCGCTGGGCGGGTTGAGGGGGTTGGGCACCTCGCCTTGCACGGGCGTGCGGGCGCGGCCGGTGTCGTGCATCTTGGGGATCGCGTCCAGCAGCATCTTGGTGTAAGGGTGCTGCGGGTTGCCAAACAGCGTGTGCTTGTCGGCCAGCTCTACCAAGCGGCCCAAATACATGACACCCACCTGGTCGCTCACATGGCGCACCACGGCCAGGTTGTGGCTGATGAACAAATATGTCAGCCCGCGCTCGCGCTGCAGGTCTTTCATGATGTTGAGCACTTGCGCCTGCACGCTCACATCGAGCGCCGAGGTGGGCTCATCGCACACCAAAAACTCGGGGGCCGTGGCCAAGGCACGGGCAATCGAAATGCGCTGGCGCTGCCCGCCCGAGAACTGGTGCGGGTACTTGACCATGTCGAGCGGCGACAAGCCCACCGACTTGAGCAACTCGGCCACGCGGGCCTTGAGCTCTTCGGCGTCACTGATCAGGCCATGCTCCTTGAGCGGCTCGCCAATGATGTTGTCCACCGTCCAGCGGGGGTTCAGGCTGGCATAGGGGTCTTGGAAAATCATCTGGATGCGCTGGCGCATGGCCTTGGCATCGCTCGACTTGAAAGCCGCGTGGGCGTCTTGACCGTCAAAGGTCAGGCCGCCACGTGTGGGCTCATAGAGGCCCACCAGCAGGCGTGCCACGGTGCTTTTGCCGCAGCCGGACTCGCCCACTAGGGCCAATGTTTTACCGCGTTCGATCTCAAAGCTCACGCCGTCCACGGCATTCAGCAACTGGCGCGGTTTGCGCTCGATGACGCGGTTGAGCCACGGCGCCGACACGTCAAAGGTTTTGGCCAGATCGTGTGCCACGACCAAAGGCTGGGGTTTGGCATTCAAGAGTTTGTCGCTCATGCGGCGCTCCCGTTGTGCAGCCAGCAGGCCGCTTGGGTCGAACCGGCTTGGACCAGATCGGGCCGGTCTTGGCGACAACGCTCAAAGACTTGCGGGCAACGCGGGTTGAAGGCGCAGCCTTGCGGAATGGCGTTCAGGCGGGGCATGGCGCCGTCAATCTGGTTCAGACGTTCGCAGTCACTGCCCATGTCGGGGATGGAGGCCATCAGGCCAGCGGTGTAAGGGTGGGCCGGGTGGTTGATGACCTGGTGCACCGGACCGATTTCGGCCACGCGCCCGGCATACAGCACGGCCACGCGGTCGCAGGTCTCGGCGATCACGCCCATGTCGTGGGTGATCAGCATGACGGCTGCGCCCCGGTCCTTGCAGACCTTTTTGAGCAAGCTGATGATCTGCGCCTGGATCGACACATCGAGCGCGGTGGTCGGCTCGTCGGCCACAATCAGCTGCGGCTCGGCAGCCAGAGCCAGCGCGATCACCACGCGTTGGCGCATGCCGCCCGAAAACTGGTGCGGGTAGTGGTCGATGCGCTCTTCGGCGGCCGAAATGCCGGTGTCTTTGAGCAGCTGAATGGCGCGTTGACGGGCCTCTTGCGGCGTCACAGACAGGTGCGCCAAGATGGTTTCGGTCAGTTGCTTGCCAATCGAGTAAAGCGGATTGAGCGAGGTCAGTGGGTCCTGAAAAATCGCCCCAATTTTGCGACCCCGAATGTGGCGCATTTGGTCGGCGTCCAGATGGTCGATGCGCTCGCCTTCCAGCAAAATTTGACCGCTGGCCACTCGGCCTGGCGGCTCCAGCAGGCCAATGATGGCTGCGCCCGTGAGGGATTTGCCCGCACCCGACTCGCCCACCACACCCAAAATTTCGCCTGGGGCGATGTCGAACGAAATGTCGTCCAGTGCACGCAGCGTGCCATGGCGGCTGGGGAATTCCACCACCAGATTCTTGACTTGTAAAAGGCTCATCGCAATCTCGGATTCAGCGCGTCGCGCAACCAGTCACCCAACAGGTTGACCGACAAAGCGATCAGCACCAGCATCAGCCCCGGAAAAATCGTGATCCACCATTCGCCCGAGAACAAATAGTCATTGCCAATGCGGATCAAGGTGCCCAATGAAGGCGATGTGGGCGGTGCGCCCACGCCCAAAAACGACAAAGTGGCTTCGGTCAGGATGGCCGTGGCCACCTGGATGGTGGCCAGCACCATGACCGGGCCCATCACGTTGGGCAGCACATGTTTGAACATGATGCGCAAGGGCGCCACACCCGTGACACGCGCGGCTTGCACGTATTCCTTGTTGCGCTCGACCAAGGTGGTGCCGCGCACGGTGCGGGCGTATTGCACCCAACCCGTCAGGGTGATCGACAAAATCAAGACACCAAACGCCAAGGATTCATGGGCATCGGGAAAAAGCGCACGTCCCACACCCGCGATCAAGAGGGCCACCAAAATCGCTGGAAACGACAGCATCACATCGCACAAGCGCATCAAGAATGCGTCGATCCAGCCGCCGCGAAAGCCCGCCAACAGACCGAAACCCACGCCCACCACCACCGACAAGACCACCGACGCGAGGCCGACGACCAAAGAAATGCGCGAGCCATAAATGATGGCCGACAAAATGTCACGGCCTTGGTCATCGGTACCCAGCAAGAACTTGGTGCTGCCGCCCTCCATCCAGGCGGGCGGTATTCGGGCATCGCTCAGCTCCAGTGTGGCCAGGTCAAATGGATTGGTCGGCGACACCCAGCCTGCAAAGGCTGCACAAAAAAGGAACACCACGGCAATGGCCGCTGCCACCATCGCCGTGGGCGATTGGCGGAAGCTGTAGCCCACATCGCTGTTCAGCCAGCGCTTCAAAACATTCATGGCTTACTTGACGGAGATGGACTTGAAAGGCATGTAGTTGTCACCACGCTGGGTCAAGCTGACCTTTTTGTTGATGCCCCAAGCCAAGGCTTGCTGGTGCAAAGGCAAGTGGCCGATGTCGGCACTGTGCAGTTCAAAGGTCTCGCGGATCATGGCGCTGCGCTTGGCCGGGTCGGTCTCGCTTTGCACCTTGATCATCAATTCATCGACCTTGGGGTTGCAGTAAGAGCCCAGGTTGAACTGGCCTGCGCCCTTGTCGTCAGGGCAACGCATCAAGGCGTTCAGAGCGTTGTGGGCGTCATAGGTGCTGGGGGTCCAGCCCAGCAAGTAGAAACTGGTGTCACGGCGCAAAATTTTGGGGAAGTAGGTGCCTTTGGTTTCGGCTTTCAGGTTGACTTTGATGTTCGCCCGGGCCAAATTGGCGGCCACGGCTTCGCAGATCTGACCGTCGTTCACATAGCGGTCGTTCGGGCAGTTCATGTCGATGGTGAAGCCTGTGGGGTAGCCCGCATCGGCCAACAGCTTTTTGGAGGCTTCGATGTCAAAGGGCAATCGCTTGTTGAGTTCGGGGTTGAAGCCATTGATGCCGGGGCCGACCATCAGGGCGGTCGGATTGGAGGCACCCCGCATCACGGTGCGCTTGATGCCTTCGATGTCAATCGCTTGGTAGAAAGCCTGGCGCACGCGCTTGTCTTTGAAGGGGTTTTTGCCCTTCACACTCGAGTACAGCAACTCGTCGCGCCGCTGGTCCATGCCCAAAAAGATGGTGCGCAGCTCGGGCGCCACCATGGCGCGGGTGTTGGGGCTGGTGTTGATGCGCGGCACGTCTTGCACCGGCACGGGCTCCATGATGTCGATCTCGCCGGACAGCAAAGCCGCCACGCGGGTGGGGTCGTTGGCAATGACCGAGAAGATGACTTCGTCCACGTTGCCTTCGATCTTGCCCCAGTAGTTGCCGTTGCGCACAAAGGTGGTGCGGATGTTGGGCTGGCGCTCACGCAGGCGGTAAGGGCCTGTGCCGTTGGCGCGGAAAGATGCGGCGTTTTCAATGCCTCTGCGGCGGTCCACCGGGCGTGTGGCCTGGTTGTCCTCGCACCACTTCTTGCTCATGATGAACACGGTGGACAAGACATTGGGAAGGATGGGAAATGGCGATTTGGTCTCGATTTCAATGGTGTGGCTGTTGATTTTGCGCACTTCTTTGATGTCGTTGGTGTTGCTGCGCATGTCGGAGCCTTCACCAGCAGCACGGGCCAAAGAGAACACCACGTCGTCGGCGGTGAATGGCGTGTCGTCATGAAAGCGCACGTTTTTGCGCAACTCAAAGCGCCATACCGTGGGCGATGTCTGCTTCCAAGAGGTGGCCAGACCGGGTTCAAATTTCAGGTCTTTGCTCACGCCCACCAGCGACTCGTACACGTTGTTGGTCACGCTCAGTTGCAGCGATTCGTTCAAAGAATGCGGGTCCATCGACAAAGCATCACCCTGGTTGGCAATGCGCACGGTGGCCGCATGCGCAGCACCCAGCGACAAGGCCGAGACGAGGGTGGCGGCCAACAAGCCACGGGACAGTTTGGAAATGCGCATGGGATTCTCCTGGGGTTGAATGTGCATGCCGATCAGGCGGCTGCCTGGGGCTGAAGGGGCAAGGCTTGCTCCACCAAACTGGCGTGCAAGGCCGCGCCCAGTGGCAAGATCTCGTCGTTGAAGTCGTATCGGCTGTTGTGCAGCGGGTGCGGGCCAGGGCCGTGCGGCAGGCCTTGGCCTATGCGGATGTACGCACCGGGTTTGGCCTGCAGCATGAAAGAGAAATCTTCGCCACCCATGCTGGGCAGCATGTTGCGCCAGACCTTGTCTTCGCCCACCAAGCTGGCGGCCACATCGCAGGCGAACTGGGCCTCAGGCACGGTGTTCACGGTGGCGGGGTACACGCGTTCGTAAGTCAACTCGGCCGATGCGCCAAACCCTTGGGCAATGCCGACGCACAAAGAACGCAAACGGTCTTCGATCAGGTCTTGCACGCTCTCGCTGTAGGTGCGCACGGTACCGACCAAGGTGACTTCGCCGGGGATCACGCTCATGGCGCCGGGGTGGCCGCCTTGCATCGAGCAAATGCTGACCACGGCCTGGTCAAAAGCCGAGAGGTTGCGGGCCACCACGCTTTGCGCGGCGGTGATGATGTGGCCTGCCACCAGCACCGGATCGATGCCTTGGTGTGGGCGCGCGCCGTGGCCGCCTTTGCCGCGGATGTGGATCTCGATGCGGTCCACCGCCGCCTGCATCGGGCCGGGGGTGATGCCGATCACGCCCAGGGGCGTTTCGGGCGAGTTGTGTTGGGCATAGACCTGCTCACAAGGAAAGCGCTCGAACAAGCCGTCTTGCATCATGGCGCGGGCACCTGCATAGCCTTCTTCGCCCGGCTGAAAAATCAGCACCGCGGTGCCATCAAAACGCCGGGTTTCGGCCAGATAACGGGCCGCACCCATGAGCATGGCGGTGTGGCCGTCGTGGCCACAGCCATGCATCAGGCCGGGCTTGGACGACTTCCAGTTGCACTCATTGAGTTCGGTCAAAGGCAGCGCGTCCATGTCGGCCCGCAGACCGATCATGCGGCCGGGGTTGCTGGCCGAGCGTCCTAGGCCGTGTACCAGCGCCACCACGCCGGTTTTGCCGATGCCGGTGTGGATGCTGTCCACGCCGCAGACCTGCAGCATTTCGGCCACGCGGCGCGCGGTGTAGACCTCTTCAAAGCCCAACTCGGGGTGGGCATGCAGGTCGCGCCTGAAGGCCGTGAGCTCAGGGTGGAACTGGGCAATGCGGGCAAACGCCGCTCCGTGCCCCAACACCGATTGCAAAGAAGCGCCCATGCTCAGTGGCCTCCGGGTTTGCCCACGCGCAGGCGCGGGTCGACCACAAAGTACAACAAATCCACGATCAGGTTGATCACCACAAAGATCAGCGCAATCAGGCACAAATAAGCCGCCATGACCGGTATGTCTGCAAACGTGACCGCTTGGATGAACAGCAAACCCATACCAGGCCACTGGAACACCGTCTCGGTGATGATGGCAAACGCGATCAAGCCGCCCAACTGCAAACCGGTGATGGTGAGCACCGGCACCAAGGTATTTTTGAGCGCATGGCCAAAGTGGATGGTGCGGTTGGACAAACCCCGTGCACGGGCGAACTTGATGTAGTCGGTGCGCAGCACCTCGAGCATCTCGGCCCGCACCAAACGCATGATCAGTGTGAGCTGAAAAATCGCCAAGGTGACGGCCGGCAACACGATGTGGTGCCAGCCCTTGGCGGTCACCAAGCCGCTGGACCACCAGCCCATTTGCACCACCTCGCCCCGGCCAAAGCTGGGAAACCAGCCGAGCATCACGGCGAACACCAAGATCAGCAAAATGCCAATCAAAAAGGTGGGCAAGGACACACCCAAGAGCGACACCGTCATGAGGAGTTGGCTGGTCCAAGTGCCCCGGCGCAAGGCGGCGTAAACCCCCATGGGGATGCCGATGAGCAAAGCCAAAGAGGCGGCCACCAAAGCCAGCTCCAAGGTGGCGGGCAGGCGCTCGGCAATCAGGCGCGAGACCTTGGCGCCTTGGCGCAGGCTGAGGCCAAACTCGCCTTGCACCGCGTTGACCAAGAAGTGGCCAAACTGCACAAAGAACGGCTGGTCCAGACCCAGCGCGTTGCGCATCTCGTCGATTTGCTCTTTGGTGGCGTCTTGACCCAGCAAGAACACCACCGGATCGCCCACATACTGGAACAACAAAAACGCGATGAAGGCCACCGTGACCATGACGATCACGGCCTGGATCAGCCGCTGCAAGATGAAAGCGAGCATCAGTTGACCTTGATCAGCGTCCAATCCAGACGGTTGTCAGGGCGGTG
>NZ_CALPTI020000041.1:0-11657 GCF_943326455.1 Limnohabitans sp. Rim8 | reverse complement strand
TCGGTGGCGAAGTCGACGTTGGTGGCCAGGCCCATGAAGCTGCCGGCTTTGGCGCGTGTGGCGCAGTACTCGGGCAGGTAGCGTCCGGCCTGGCGCATGAGCCAGACGGGGGTGTGGTCGGTGGCCTGGCGCAGGCAGGCGCGCAGGAAGCTGTCGTTTTGGAGGGGGGCGAATGAGCTCATCCCCTTATTGTGGCAGGCCGCGATCGGGGTTTGACGGTGTCGCTTGAGGGCCGATTTGCAGGCTCAACGCGCCGCCAGCCCCTGCAAAGCATTTTGCACTTCAGTCACGCTGGGCAGCTCTGAAAGCAACAGGGGCGCACGGCCTGGGGCGTACAGCGCATAGACCGGCACACCGCTGCGGCCCAGTGCCGTCAGGGCTTGGGTGATGGCCGGGTCGCGGCGGGTCCAGTCGGCCCGCATGAGCACCACTTGGCGTGCGGCAAAGTCGGCCAGCACTTGGGCATCGGCCAAGGTGGTTTTCTTGTTGTATTGGCAGGTCACGCACCATGCGGCCGTGAAGTCTACAAACACCGGGCGACCTGCAGCCCGGTGGGCTTGCAAAGCGGCTTCAGACCAAGCTTGCCATAGGGGTGCGTTGGCTGTGCCGCTCCCGGAAGCTTGGCCAGTAGGGGTTGCGCTGGCGCTGGCCACCGGTTCTGCCGGTGCTTCGCGCAAAGCCTGTGGCAACCAACTGCGGCCCAGCCAAAGCAAAGTGACCAGGGCCAAACCGCTCAAAACCCAACGCGTGCGACCGCTCAGGCCTAAGGCCCACACCAGCCAAGCCACGTTGAGCAACAAGGCCAAAAGGCCACTGGCCGCGTCGATGTCGGTTTGCTGGCCCAGGACCCAAAGCAGCCAGATGACGGTGGCGAACATTGGGAACGCCATGGCTTGGCGGAAAGTCACCATCCAGGTCCCCGGGCGCGGCAAGGCGCGGGCGATGCCCGGCCACCAGCTCGCCGCCAGATAGGGCAAAGCCATGCCGACGCCCATGGCGGCGAAGACCATGAGTGCCTGCCAAACGGGCAGCGCAATGGCCAAGCCCAAGGATGCCCCCATGAAGGGCGCGGTGCACGGCGAGGCAACGGCAACGGCCAGTACGCCCGACAAACCGGCGTTCACCGTCGGGTGGCGGCTTTGCAGTGTGGCCAAGCGGCTGGGCAGCATTTGCCCAAACTCAAACACACCGGCCAGGTTCAGGCCCAGCAGGGTGAACAGGAGCGCCAAGCCCGCCACCACGGGTGGCGATTGCAATTGAAACCCCCAGCCCAATTGCTCGCCAGCTGCCCGCAAAACCAGCATCAAGCCGCCCAGCAGCAGGAAAGACAGCACCACACCCACGGTGTAGGCCAGGCCCGCTGCACGGTGTTGGGTCTGCAAGGTGTTCGCTTGCGCAAAGCCCAGGACCTTGATGGCCAGGATGGGGAACACGCAAGGCATAAGGTTGAGCAGCAAGCCGCCGGCCAGTGCGCCCAAAATGGCCAGGGCCAAGCCCATAGTGGTGGTGGAGGCCGCTGGTTTTTCTGCAAGCCGGGCATTTTCGGCCAGCGCCTTGGCAAGGGCCGGCGAGATTTCGGCGGGGGCGGCTTGTGTCAGTGCGGGCCAAGTGCCTGCTAACGGCGTTTCAAGCTCAAAAGCCGGTGCTTTGGGGGACGACTCTGGCCCGGCAGCGACCACCCAGCGCATGCTTTGTGGGCTGTCACCACGTTCCTCAGACACCGGGATTTGCGCGCTCCAGACAGTGCCTTGCCATTTTTGTGTCCAGTCTTTGCCTTGCACGGCTGCGTTGTGCACCACATGGGGCGTGACCGGGAAGGCGCTGAGCGTCTGGCCGCGCCAGTTGGCGGGCAGACCTTGCACTTCTAAGCGCAGGTTTTTGCCGTCGTTCGACAAGGTGGTCTGCCCAGCCATGGCCTCAGGCCCTGCAGGCTGCTGCTGAGCGATTTTTTGAGGGCTTTGGCTGCGGGTTTTTTCAAACAAGGCCGCATGTGGCGTTTGTGCGGTGGCAGAGCTCAGATTCAGGGTCAATTGCCCCTCTTGTGGGATACATTCTTTGCGGCATACCAGCCAATCGGCTTGCAACTGCACGGTCAAGGGGGTGTTGGCTGGAAATTTGAAATCCGATGACACCGTGATCGGAACGGTCAAAAGCAAACGGCCTTCGTAGCCATAGTTGGCCAAGGTGCCAATCGGGAACTTTTTGGGCAAAGGCCAGACGATGTCACCCGCTTGCAAACCAGCGGGCAATTGCCATTGGAGGCGCGTGGGCAAGCCCGAATCGCCTGGGTTTTGCCAGTAGGTGTGCCAATCGGGCTGGTGCTCGATTTGCAGGCCGAGCCAAAACGTCTGGCCAGCTTGAATGCCTTGGGGGGCGTGCACCAGCAATTCGGCCCGCACCTGTTCAGTACTCACCACTGGGCGCGCACCCGACAACAAAACACGGCTGCCAGAAGAGCTGGAGACGGCCGAAGTACCCGATACCGCGGGTTGGGATGAAAACAGCGCACCACTTTGAGCCCAGCTTTGCGCAGGCCATGCCATCAAGACGCTGATGCAGGCAAGGGCCCAAACAGCAGTCCAAGCCTGCAAGCGGGTCCATTCACGAGACATCATGGAAACTTTCACAACAATCCTTCATGGGTGTCCCCACATTTCAAGCGGGGCGCTCTGGGAGAGGCACTTTACACGCCTCGGCTCTATTAAGATGCCAAGGATGCAAAACCCCTCGCGTTATTGGTCCGACTGGGCCACCACCGATTTTCAGACTTTGGCGCTGGACCGCGTTATGGCTGTTCTGCCTGTGGCCGCCACCGAGCAGCACGGTCCCCACTTGCCATTATCGGTAGACACCGATTTGGTGAACGGCGTGGTGACGGCTTGCCTGCCTCACTTGCCCGCCGATTTGCCCGCTTTGTTTTTGCCCACCCAAAACGTCGGTTTGAGCCCTGAGCATGCACGTTTTGTGGGTACTTTGACACTCAAGGCTGAGACCGTGATCCGTTTGTGGACCGACATTGGCGAATCGGTGGCCGCCAGCGGCGTGAAAAAACTGGTACTGCTCAACGCGCACGGCGGACAAGTGAGTGTGATGGACATCGTGGCGCGCGACCTGCGCTCTCGGTTGGGCATGCTGGTGTACAGCGTGAGTTGGTTCAATTTGCCTTTGCGCGATGCTCAAGGCGGCGATGTGAACGCGATGTTCAGCGCCGAGGAGCACCGCTTTGGTGTGCACGCAGGGGACACCGAAACGTCGATGATGCTGGCGTTGCGCCCCAGCACGGTACGCATGGACCAGGCGCAAAACTTCCGCTCCACCGCGCAAGACCGCGCCGAGCGGTTCGCGATTTTGGGCAATGGTAAAAGCGCCAAGCTGGGTTGGCAAATGCAGGACTACAACCGCCATGGCGCTGCGGGCAATGCGGCTGCGGCCACGCCAACCAAGGGCCAAGCACTGCTGGACGCTTCAGGCCGCGCTTTGGCGCAGTTGTTGACCGAAATCGACCAATTGCCCCCGACCACTTTGAGCGAACAAATCGGCTGAGCCTTGTTGAGGGGGGTCGAGTCGGCTTGTTCGACGGGGTTGAATCCGGTGCAGGGCTTCAAAAAGTCGGCAACACCAATTGGCAGTCATCTCGGCTCACGCTTCGCGGGTGCTCGCGTGTGGCGTCGATGCACCCGCCTTCGGCATAAACACCTTGAGGGTCGCGCATGCGTACCATGCGCTCCAGCACCTGCTGCCGGGCTTGGGGGTCGCGCTCGGTTTGGGCCACATGCTGTTCGACCACCGACTCATCCATGAACAATTGCCCTTGGCTGTCCACCATGGCGCCGTGTCGCCAGTGAAAGATCTCAATCGCTTTCGACTCCAAGGTAAAAGGCCGATCGCGCTGCCAAAAGTTGCTGAACAGGCCACCGCCCATGTAGATCACCCATGAGCCTTCGTAACCCTCGATGTCGGACGAGCGTTCATCGGGATTGCGAAACCAAAGCCGATCGCCAGGCACATAAAACCGGCTGGGCAAGGGCGCGGTCATGCTGCCGTATTCGATCAAAAAAACATCGTGGAATTGTCCGGACCGAACCGCGTGCCGTTCGTTGAGTCGCTGCAAATCGGCCAGCAAGGCGGGGTGGTGGGCCGCCAATTCTTGGGCGATGCCCAAAAGAATCACGTATTCGGTGGCGCGGTAGCAAGAAAAATCGTACAGCTTGCCAGTGGCTTCGGGCTGGGTGGCGGCCACCAAGGCGGCGATCAGCGGTCGGCCAGGTTTCAGGATGAAGCCAGGGCCCTCTTCGTAGTGCCAGTCCGCTTCTGGGCGTTCGGCCGCTTCAGTTTTGAACGCCAGCGCAGTTTTGCGAGCGGCCAGCACCATGTTGCGCCTGACCCTGACATGGGACTGCAGCGCCGCCAGGTTGGCAAAGCTGAAGAGGTGAGGCGAGCCCAGCAGAGCCACGGTAATCTCACGCTCCACCGTCCAGTTTGATGGGTCATCTTGGGTCTGGCTGAGCCTTTGGTGCAAACCCAGTGTGTCGTGGTCTGGCATGAGTTGCGCAAGGGCATTGGGCTGCAAGGTGCATTGCACCGTCAGGTCTCCCTCTGGATGGTCAAGCCTGACCTTTTGTGTCCAAATGTGGAGTTCAAAACCACTTAACCAAGCGGTCAGGTCCAGTGCCAAAAGAGCGGCTTCGTTCGGAGTCTTGGCCCTGAGTGCGATACCCCCTTGGGCATGTCCAGGATCTGACCTGGTGGGAGAAAGATTCATCCTTTGATTTTGCCCCTGAGTTTTTGAGGCCATGCCTAGGGATTACGCGCAAAGGAGGAACGGCCGTGAGCTCACTCAGGCAAAAGTGATCCAGTCCTTGTGTGCGTCGCTGTCCAGGTGCGGCAAGGTGTTGTAGGTCAGCAGCATGTGGCGCTTGGGGTTGAACACGAACTCCGTCAGCGCCGTGTTACGGATGCGCAGATTCAGCTCGATGGTGGTCTCAGGCGGGGTGCCCAGCACGCGGCCCACGGCTGTTGAGATGGGTCCGCCGCTGGAGACGATCATCACGTCGCCGGTGTGTTTGTGCCGCACATGGTCAAGCGCAGCCTCGATGCCGCCGACAAAGTCGGCGTAGCTGGGCATGCCGCGCGGCTGGGTGCGGCCGGCCATCCAGGCCTGCAAAGCGTCGCGCAGCAGCCTGAAATGATGGCGGTACAGCTCGGGCGTGTCGGGCTTGGCCAGTGGCTCGGGGTGGATGGACTCGATCAGCGCGTGGCTGTCGTATTCGTTCAGGCCCGGCCACACAGCCGGGGTGTGGGGCAAGCCCGCACCCTCGGCAATGCCTTCCCAGGTTTGGCGGTGGCGCTTCAAGCTGCCCATCATCACGGCCTCGATGGGCTTGTCTTGCAGTTTGGGCCGCAGGTATTCACCCAAGCGCACGGCCTGCTGGCGGCCCAGCGGGCTGAGTTGATCGTAGTCATCGGCCCCAAAAGAGGCTTGTCCGTGGCGGACCAAATAGAGTGTTCCCATTGACTGCAATTGTGCGCAGCCCGGGCGCTTGCGCCTGTCGCTGGGGTGATCAGAGGGTGACGGCGCCCTGGATGCAGCCGACCACATCGCCGCCCACCCAGACTTGGCTTTGTGCGTCTTTGGAGAGGAATACTTGGCCCGCACGGCCCAGCACCGTGCCCTGGCGGGCGCTGTAGCGGTCGGGCATGTGGCCATCGGCCATCAGCCACTGGGCCAGCGACGCGTTCAGGCTGCCGGTGACCGGGTCTTCGGCCACGCCCACGGGAGCGGCGAAGGCGCGCACTTCCAGTTCGGTCGGGTCGTTGGTCATGCGGGTGGACGGTGCAAAGGCGCGGGCTTCGCGGTTGGCACGGCGGATCAGCCCACCTTCTGGGGCTTGCCGCTTGGCGGCTACGCCGACTTTGGTGCCCAGCTTTTTCAAAGCCGCATGGTCAGGGGTCAGGGCCAGCACCGTCTCCACATCATGGAGCAGCATGCCCAGCCAGTGCGGGCCGTTGTTCAGGTGTTGCGAGGCAATGACTTCTGACGCATCCAGCCCCAATGCCGCCAGCACCGGCGCGAGTTCTTCGGCCGAGAGGTCTGAGCGGTTCAATGGCGGCGCCGCAAAGGCCCAGCGCTCGTGCTGCTGCTTGAGGGTCACCAAACCCACGCCACACTCTTGCACCAGCACACCGGCTTGTCGTGGCGTGTTGCCTGCATTCAACCAAGCGTGGGCCGTGCCCAGGGTGGGGTGGCCTGCAAAGGGCAACTCGGCCCCGGGCGTGAAGATCCGCACCCGGTAGTCAGCGCTGCCTGCCGCCCCTTCGGTCGTGGGCGGCAGCACAAAGGTGGTTTCGCTCAGCTGCGTCCAGGCGGCAAAGATTTGCATTTGTGCATCGCTCAGCCCCGTGCCATCGAGCACCACGGCCAGCGGGTTGCCCAGAAAGGCGGTGTCGGTGAAGACGTCGACTTGTTGATAGGCACGGGTTTTCATGGCGATATTCGGTCAGCGTGGGTTCAGAGCGATTCACGTATCGCTGCGGCCAGTGCTGCCATGCCGGTATTGATCTGGTCTACGGTGGCGGTCACGAAGGACAGGCGCAGCGTGCTTTCGCTGGCGTCTTGGGCATAGAAGGCCGAGCCCGGTACAAAGGCCACCCCTTTTTCAACGGCTTTGTCCAGCAGCGGGATGGCTTTCATGCCCTGGGGCAGTTGCACCCACAAGAACATGCCGCCCACTGGGCGGTTCCACGAGAGTCCCAAGCCCACCATTTCACGGTCGAGTGCGGCCAGCATGGCCTCGCATTGCTGTTTGTACAAGGCGCGGATGGTTGGCACATGGCGGTCAATGAAGCCGTCTTTGAGCACTTCGGCCACCACGCGCTGGTTGAAGCTGGGCGTGTGCAAGTCTGCCGCTTGTTTGGCTTGAAGCAACTTGGGGTAGAGCGCTTTGGGTGCCACCACATAACCCAAGCGCAGGCCGGGGGCGAGGATTTTGGAGAACGAGCCGAGGTATACGCTGCCCTCAGGATGGCGCGCGCTGAGTGAGGGCGCGGGGGGCGTGTCAAACCACAGGTCGCCGTAAGGGTTGTCTTCGATGATCGGCAGGCCCGTGTCGATGGCCACCTGCGCCACGGCGGCGCGGCGTTCTTCGGTCATGGTGCGGCCGGTGGGGTTCTGGAAGTTGGGCAGCAGGTACACAAAGCGGGCTTTGTCTGCACCCGTACCCACTTTGGCGCGCAGGTCGGCGGCATCCACACCGTGCTCGTCGCTGTCCACACCCGCGGCCACAGGCTCCATCGGGGTGAAGGCCTGCAGTGCGCCCAGATAAGTGGGCGTCTCCACCAAAATGCGGCTGCCTGCGTCGATCAGGATTTTGGCCACCAGGTCCAGGCCTTGCTGGCTGCCGGTGGTGATCAGCACCTGGTCGGGACTGACTTTCATGCCTTGCTTGAGCAGGTCTTGCGCGACCCATTCGCGCAAGGGGGCGTAGCCTTCGCTGGCTGCGTATTGCAGGGCGGCTTTGCCGTCATCTCTCAGCACGCGCTCGCTGGCTTCGCGCATGGCGTCGATCGGGAAGGTCAGCGGCGATGGCAGACCGCCCGCAAAGCTGATGATGCCGGGCTTTTCAGTCACTTTCAAGATCTCGCGGATCACCGAGGGGTTCATTTTTTCGGCACGTCGGGCCAGCGTCCAGTTCATTCTTTGCTCCAATGTTTGTGTTTATCGGGTGACTGGTGTGTTGGCCATGCGCCGCCCCATGAAGACGGTGAGCACGACCAGCAAGGCAAAGCCCAGTGTCATCGCATCCAGCGATTCTCCCAGCAAAGGGACAGCGGCCAGAATGCTGATGAAGGGCTGCAGCAATTGCAGCTGACTCACACGCAGCGGGCCGCCCAGAGACAGGCCGCGAAACCAGGCGAAAAACCCGGCCCACATGGAGAACACCCCGACGTACAAAAGAGCCAGCCACGCGGTGGAGGCGATCGGCTGTGTGGGCCAGGTCAGCCAGGCACCTGGCAATGTGATGGGCAAGGCCATGACGCAAACCCAGCTGATGACTTTTTCAGCGCCCAAGCTGGCGGTGACTTTGGCTCCGGCCACATAGCCCAGCGATGCGGCGACCACCGCGCCGAGCAGCAAAGTGTCGGCCCAGGTCAGGCCAAAGCCATGCCCCATTTGCATGGCCCGCAGCACGCTGTAAACCGCAACCAAGCTGCTACCCAGTGCTGCGAACACCCAAAAGCCCAAGCGTGCTCTCTGGTGCATGAGCCAAGCCGCTGCTGCGGCGGTGGCCAGGGGCAACAAGGCAGTGATGACGGCCGCGTGGCTGGCGGTGACGTGACGCAAGGCCCAGCCCAGCAGGAGCGGGTAGCCGATCACATTGCCTGCCAGTGACAAATACAAAGGCCCACGTTGCTCGGCCAATGGCCAAGGCGTTCGCACAGCCAAGAGGTAAGCCGCCGACAACACGCCAGCCAGCGCTGCCCGCCCCCAAGTGACAAACCAAGGCGACAGTTGCGGCGCATCTGCCGTGCCGGTGGCCAGGCGCGTCATGGGCAATGTGAGCGCAAAGATCACCACACCCAGCAGCCCGAGCCACAGGCCTTGATTTTGAGCTTTTATGGTTTGCATGGGCGCGCCTTCATACGCCTGTGGCGCGCAAACCATTGAGCAGCCAGATCACGGTGGCTAGGAGCGCCATGGCCATGCAGCGGTTGAACACCAGCAGGCGTCGCCCGTGTGCCAGCCAGTGGCGCAGCATGGAGCCCGCGACTGCATAGGTCAGGTTGCTCACAAAACCGTAGGCCACCATGATGGGCAGCAGCACCAGCGTGCGTGCCGTGGCGTCTTCGCGCCCAGCCACCCACCCGGCGACGATGGCGAGCGCCAGCATCCACGCCTTGATGTTGAGAAACTGAAGGCCCACGCCCTGCACAAAACCGACTTGCAGCTTGGCGCTGTCGGCTTGTTGCAAGCTGCCGCTGGCCCACAAACGCGAGGCCAGCCACAGCAAATAAGCATTGCCCAGCACCACGATGCCCCAGCGCAAAGGTGGGAAAGCCACCACCAAACCGCCCAAGCCCGTGGCGCATAAGGTGAACAAGATGCCCCAGCCCACCGGCACCGCACACACAAACCGCATGGCCCGACGCAGGCCGTGGTTGGCAGCCATGGCGGTGGACAAGGTGGTGTTGGGCCCGGGCGTGAAGCTGCTCACGGTGACCAACACCAACAAGGCGCTGAGTTCTGTGGGGGTCATGTTTTTGAATGTAGGGCCAAACGGCCACTTTTCAGGTCGCCGCTTCGACATAGAAAGTTGACTTCAGCGTGCCGACAGCATTTCCCAGCGCTCCATGGCCGCCAACAACAAATCGTCGATTTCGGCGTCGCGCTTGAACAGTTGCTGTGCCAAGCCCGGGTCGCGTTGGTAGATGCTGCCGTCCGCCAGTTGAGCGCGTGCATTGGCTTGCTCTTTTTCCAGCGCTTCGATCTTGGGGGGCAAATCGGCCAGCTCGCGCTGCTCTTTGTAGCTGAGTTTGCTGCGTGTGGGCACAACAGTGGGTTGAGCGCTGGCGCTCAACGAAGGGCTCAATGCTGTCGACGCGGTGGCGTTTGCAGCGCCGCTTTTTTGTGCGGCTTGGGCCCGAATGGTTTGAGCGCGTTGCGACTGGGTCAGCCAGTCTTGCACCGACCCTTCGTATTCACGCCAGAAGCCCGGCTGGTCCGGTGCGCTTTCGCAGGCGATGATGCCTGTGACCACGTTGTCCATGAAGGCGCGGTCGTGGCTGACCAGGAACACGGTGCCTTCGTAGGTTTGCAGCAGCTCTTCGAGCAGTTCCAGGGTTTCGATGTCCAAATCGTTGGTCGGTTCGTCCAGCACCAACACGTTGGCCGGACGTGCAAACAAACGCGCCAGCAGCAAGCGGTTGCGCTCGCCGCCGGACAGCGAACGCACGGGTGAGGTGCCGCGTGCGGGTGAGAACAGAAAGTCGCCCAGGTAGCTTTTGACGTGCTGGCGCTTGTTGCCGATTTCGATCCACTCGCTGCCAGGGCTGATGAAGTCCTCGAGCGTGGCATCCAAGTCCAGTGCGTCGCGCATCTGGTCAAAGTACGCCACTTCCATTTTGGTGCCACGGCGAACTTCGCCGCTGTCGGCCTCAAGCTCGCCCAATATCAGTTTAAGCAAGGTGGTTTTGCCCGCGCCGTTGGGACCCAGCAAGCCGATTTTGTCGCCGCGCAGCAAGGTGCCGGTGAACTTGTCAATGATGGTGCGCACGCTGCCGTCGGGTTGGGTGAAGCTTTTGCTCACGTCGGTCAGCTCGGCCACCAGTTTGCCGCTGGGCACGCCAGAGGCCACTTCCATCTTGACGTTGCCGACTTTTTCTCGGCGTGCCGCGCGCTCGCCACGGAGATTTTGCAGCCGTGTGATCCGGCTTTGACTGCGGGTGCGGCGGGCTTCCACGCCTTTGCGGATCCAGATTTCTTCTTGGGCAAGCAATTTGTCTGCCTTGGCCTGAATCACGGCCTCTTGAGCCAGTTGCTCTTCTTTTTGAATTTGGTAGGCCGCGTAGTTGCCAGGGTATGGTCGCAATTTGCCCCGGTCCAGCTCAATGATGCGGGTCGCAATGCGGTCCAAAAAGGCACGGTCATGGGTGATGGCAATGACGCTGCCCTTGAAGTCGATCAGCAAGTCTTCGAGCCAAGTGATGGCATTCAAGTCAAGGTGGTTGGTGGGCTCGTCTAACAGCAGAACGTCGGGTCGTGTGACCAGAGCTTGCGCCAATGCCACGCGCTTGCGCATGCCGCCAGACAAAGACTGAACAACCGCATTGGGGTCGAGTTTCAGGCGTTGCAGGGTTTCTTCCAGTCTTTGCTCCCAGCCCCAACCATCTCGTGACTCGATCAGTCCTTGTAAGGTATCCAGGTCGCCTCGGCTGTGCGTGTAATCGTCGATCCATTTCACGACTTCGGCCAAACCCTCACGCACAGACTCAAAAATGGTGTGCGCATCGTTCAACACAGGTTCCTGAGCCACGTAAGCGATGCGAACCCCTTGCTGCACATGCAAGTTACCGTCATCAGCACGCTCCATGCCCGACAGTATCTTTAGCAGGGAAGATTTGCCTGTGCCGTTGCGACCAATCAAGCCGATGCGTTCCGAGGTTTCCAAAGAAAAGTCGGTGTGATCAAGGAGGGCGACATGACCAAAAGCCAGAGACGCGTTCAGGAGTGTGAGTAATGCCATGGGCCCATTATCCCGGGGTGGCTGCAAAAATTAGAAGAAAAAATTCAAAAAGATGGTTGAGGGCCAAAAAACTGTGCCACAATGGAGGGCTTCGCTGCACACAAATCAGCTTTCGCAAGACAAGCGCATTCGGCAGTGAAGAAGTTTTTGAAAAGATTTGCGGATCGAAATAAATTTTCAAAAACTTGACGCAGGCTTAAAAACTGTGTCATAATTCAAGGCTTCGCTGATCGCAGCGTAGCAAGACGGGGTGATGATAATTGCCTTGGGTTCTTTAAAAATATACAGCCGATAAGCGTGGGCGTTTGATGGTGATTGCCAAGTTCTTCGGAACTTAGCTTTAATTAGCTAACAAACGCTCATGAAGTAAAAAAGATGTGGAAATCAGAGATGGTGACCACGTCGATTCCAATTTAT
>NZ_CALPTI020000040.1:0-17021 GCF_943326455.1 Limnohabitans sp. Rim8 | reverse complement strand
GGCATGCGCGGCATTGACGCCCGCCTGACCTACAACACCCCGCTTCATGTACGCCACATCGAGAACTTGGCCAACATGGCAAAAACCGGTCTGTTCGTCTACAAAGGCCGCGGCAATGCGGCCGATGCGGTATTTGTTTCTGGTGAATGCGCCATGATGACCGGGTCCTCTGCGCTTTACGGCAACATCAAACGCAATGCCAAATTCGCCAGCGGCATCAGCACACTGCCTTACTACCCCGATGTGGCAGGTTCCCCGCAGAACACGGTGATTGGCGGTGCCAGCTTGTGGGTGATGTCGGGCAAAAAGGCCGACGAATACAAGGGCGTGGCCCAGTTCTTCGCCCATTTGTCCAAGCCCGAGGTCGATGCCCGAAGCCACCAGCGGACCGGCTACTTGCCTTTGACACCCGCTTCATTTGAGTTGACTGAAAAGAGTGGTTTCTACAAGCAAAACCCGGGTACCGACGTCTCCGTTGATCAAATGATCCGCAAGACCACTGAAAAGTCGCGCGGCATCCGCTTGGGCAACTTTGTTCAGATCCGCACCATCAACGACGAAGAGCTCGAGCAAGTCTGGGCCGGTAAAAAAGAACCCAAAGAAGCATTGGACGCCGCGGTCAAGCGAGGCAACGAGCAACTGGAGCGCTTCCAGAAAGCCAACAAGTAAACCTTTCCTGGGCCGCTTGCTGCCCAGCGTGTGTCTTGAAAGCAGGGCCCTGGGGTCCCTGCTTTTTCAGCTTTTTAGCTTGTCTGAACTGAGCCTCCATGGAAAAACGCGTTCGATTCCAATCCCGATGGTTGCCCTGGCTGCTCATAGCGCCGCAAATGGCCATTGTGCTGGTGTTCTTTTTTTGGCCCGCCGCTCAGGCCTTGTACCAAAGCGTGTTGTCGCAAGACGCTTTTGGCCTCAGCACCGAATTTGTTGGCATGGAGAACTTCGAGCGCCTGTTTGCTGACAGCACCTACATTGAATCCTTCAAGACCACTGCATTGTTTTCTGTGTTGGTGGCCTTTTTTGGCTTGAGCATTTCGCTCGTGCTGGCCGTCATGGCCGACCGCGTGCTCAAAGGCGCGGCCATCTACAAAACCCTGCTGATCTGGCCTTACGCCGTGGCCCCGGTGGTGGCGGGGGTGCTGTGGTTGTTCATGTTTGCCTCGCCCATGGGGGTCATCGCCTTTTATTTGCGCTCGGTGGGCATTGAATGGAACCACCTGTTGGACTCCGGCCACGCCATGACGCTGATCGTGGTGGCCGCCGTGTGGAAGCAGATTTCCTACAATTTCCTTTTCTTTCTGGCAGGACTGCAGTCCATCCCCAAATCACTGTTGGAGGCAGCGGCCATCGACGGGGCCAGTCCTTGGCACCGCTTTTGGACCATCGTGTTTCCATTGCTCTCTCCCACCACGTTTTTCCTCTTGGTCATCAACGTGGTGTATGCCTTTTTCGACACCTTTGGCATCATCGACGCCACCACCCAAGGTGGCCCGGGCAAAGACACCGCCATCCTCGTTTACAAGGTCTATTACGACGGCTTCAAGGCGCTGGACATGGGGGGCTCAGCCGCCCAATCGGTGATTCTGATGTTGATTGTGGTGGCGCTGACGGTGGTGCAGTTCCGTTTTGTCGAGAAAAAAGTCCAGTACTGAGCCCGCCCATGATTGAAAAACGCCCCGGCCTCACGGTCCTGTCCCACCTGGTGCTGATCCTGGGGGTGGTGATCGTGGCCTTCCCGCTGTACCTGACGTTTGTCGCCTCAACCCAAAGCGCCACCGAAATCGCCCAATCGGTGCCCATGTCCATGTGGCCTGGCAACCACGCCCTAGAGACCTACAAAACCGCGCTTTTTGGCGGAGAAACCAGCGCCGGTAGCCGCATCCCAGCGGCAGCGCCCATGATGTGGGTCAGCCTGATCAGCGCGCTGGTGATTGCCATTGGCAAGATCATCATCTCTTTGTTGTCGGCCTTTGCCATCGTTTATTTCCGGTTCCCCTTGCGCAATCTGGTGTTCTGGATGATTTTTGTCACCCTGATGCTGCCCGTTGAGGTGCGCATTGGCCCCACTTACGAAGTCGTGGCCAACTTGGGCATGCTCAACAGCTACGCGGGCCTGACGGTGCCGCTGATCGCCTCGGCCACGGCCACCTTTTTGTTCCGTCAATTTTTCTTGACCGTGCCCGACGAGCTGGTCGAGGCCGCGCGCATGGACGGGGCGGGACCGATGCGTTTTTTCTTTGACATCTTGCTGCCGCTCACCCGCACCTCGATCGCCGCCTTGTTCGTGATCCAGTTCATTTATGGCTGGAATCAATACCTGTGGCCCCTCTTGGTGACCACCAACGAAAGCATGTACCCCGTGGTCATGGGCATCAAGCGCCTGATCGCGGGAGAGGCTTACACCGAATGGAACGTGGTCATGGCCACGGCCATTTTGGCCATGCTGCCCCCGGCACTGGTCGTCATCCTGATGCAAAAATGGTTCGTCAAAGGACTGGTTGATACGGAAAAGTAATAACCCAAAAAAACACATGGCTTCCATCACCCTTTCTCACATCCTCAAAACCTACGGCGCGGGCGACAAAGCCAACACCGTCATCCACGACCTGAGCGCAGAGATCGCGCACGGTGAATTCGTGGTCATCGTCGGCCCCTCCGGCTGTGGCAAATCCACCCTGCTGCGCATGGTGGCGGGCCTCGAAGACATCTCGGGCGGCACCATCTCCATTGGTGAACGTGTCGTCAACGACCTGGAGCCCGCCGAGCGCGACATCGCCATGGTGTTCCAGAACTACGCGCTGTACCCGCACATGAGCGTGTTCGACAACATGGCCTATGGCCTGAAAATCGCCAAGGTGCCCGTGAACGACATCAAGGCCCGGGTAGACAAGGCGGCGGGCATCCTCGAATTGAGCCAGCTGTTGCAGCGCAAGCCGCGCGAGCTGTCGGGCGGCCAGCGCCAGCGCGTGGCCATGGGCCGCGCCATCGTCCGCCAGCCACAGGTGTTTTTGTTTGACGAGCCGCTGTCGAACCTGGATGCCAAACTGCGCGCCCAGACGCGGCTCGAAATTCAAAAATTGCACCGCGAACTCGGCATCACCAGTCTGTTTGTGACGCACGACCAAGTCGAAGCCATGACCTTGGCCCAGCGCATGATCGTGATGAACGGTGGCCACATGGAGCAGTTCGGCACGCCTGAAGAGGTCTACAACCGCCCTGCCAGCACCTTCGTGGCCAGTTTCATTGGCTCACCCCCGATGAACCTGCTCGAGCAAGCCCCAGACACACCCGCAGACCGCATTCTGGGCATCCGGCCAGAGCACATGGACATCACGCCCAGCGGCTGGCCTTTGCACGTGGAAACGGTGGAACTGCTTGGGGCCGAGCGCTTGGTGCACGCCCGTTTGGGCACAGAAAGCCTGACGCTGCGCCTGGACGCATCGCTGCCCGCTCCTTCAGCTGGCGAGTCCTTTTGCATCACCCCTCGAGCGGACAAACTGCACTGGTTTGACGCCAAAACGGGCCAGCGCATCACCTCCGCATGAACCCCACAGCTGTGAGCGCCCTCCCCGCTTGGCCTTACCCGCGCTGGATTGCGCACCGGGGCGCGGGCAAGCTCGCGCCGGAAAATACCTTGGCCGCCTTCCGGCTGGGGGCGGCGCATGGCTACCGCATGTTCGAGTGCGACGCCAAGCTCAGCGCCGATGGTGTGGTTTTTTTGATGCACGACGCCACGCTGGAACGCACCACCAACGCCCACGGCATCGGCGGTGAACTGCCCTGGCATGCCCTGTCGCAGCTGGACGCAGGCAGCTGGCATTCGCGCACTTTTGCGGGCGAATCGCTACCCACGCTCGAAGCGCTGGCGCGGTTTTGCCTCACCAACGATCACCTGCTGAACATCGAGATCAAGCCCACCCCTGGCACCGAGTCCGCCACAGGCGAGGCTGTGGCGCGTCTGGCCGCCCAACTGTGGCAAGGCGCGGTAGTGCCGCCACTGTTGACGTCATTCAAACCCGATGCGCTGTCAGCCGCAAAAGCAGCGGCACCCGAGCAGCCACGTGGCTTGCTGGTCGACACGCTGTGGTCCGGATGGTTTGAAAAAACCCAAGAACTCGAATGCGTGGCCGTGGTCGCCAACTACGCCCTGTGGGATGCAGCCACCGTGGCCCGCGTGCACAACGCAGGCATGCGATGCCTGAGCTACACCGTCAACGACGATTGGGCCGCCCAGCACCTGCTGGCGCTGGGCACCGATGGCATCATCACCGACCGGGTGGACCTGTTCAGCCCCAACTGACTCAGTCGAGCTTGGCGCCCGACTTTTGCACGACTGACGCCCACCGTGGCATTTCTGTGGTCAGGAATTTGGCAAAGTCATCGGCTCCCAAAAAAGCCGGATCTGCCCCTTGCGCCACCATGCGTGATCGGATGTCGGTTTGGTTCATCACCGCTTTGAACGCGTCACTGAGCTTGTTGACCACCTCTTTAGGCGTACCTGCAGGGGCCAAGAAACCATAAAAACCCACCACCTCGAAATTCGCGATACCGGTTTCGATCACGGTCGGGATATCGGGCAGTGCCGGGTTGCGCTCTCGGCTGGTCACTGCCAATGCCCGCACTTTGCCCTGCTTGTGGTACTGGGCTGCTTGGGGAATGCTCTCGGCCATGAACTGGACTTGTCCCGCCATCAGATCGGTAAAAGCCGGTGCACTGCCCCGATAGGGAATGTGGACCATGAACAGCCCTGTGGCCGACTTGAACATCTCAGGCACCAAGTGGCTGCTGCCGCCATTGCCAGCCGAACCGTAATTGATCTGGCCAGGACGGGCCTTGGCGTAGGTCACGAATTCCTGCAACGAATTCACGGGCACTTTGGGGTTGACCATCAAGGCCAATGGCTGCATGGCCGTGCGGGCCACTGGCACAAAATCGCGCAATGTGCTGTAAGGCAACTTGGTGTAAAGCGCCGGGTTGATGACCATCACGCCGGTGTTGGCCAGCATGAGGGTATGGCCGTCGGGGGCTGATCGCATCACCTCCTGCGCACCCACCGTACCACCAGCGCCCGCTTTGTAATCCACCAAGACGGGCTGCCCCAGAAGGGTCTGCAGGCGGTCGGTCAACAAACGGGCATGTTGGTCCAAAGGCCCACCCGCTGGGAAACCCATCACCACCCGAATGGGTTTGGTTGGAAATGCCCAAGCGCTGCTGAAAGCCAGCGCCAAACCCAAACCGCCAATGGTGAACCAAGTGCGTTTTTTGAAGCACCACATGATGTGTCCTTTTTGAATGATTTTGATAAAGAAAAGTCCGATGAAGCTCAACGGTTGATCCACGCCCGCTGCATGAGCCATTCAACCGTCGCAGCGACCAACACCAAGGCGATGTAAGTGCTCATCTTGCCGTCTTGACCATGCAGCCACAGGCCCAACACCAGCACGCCAATGCCAATCAGCGCGTGCACCCACATCCTGTGGCGGATGGACTTCGAACTGGACCCCATCACCCATCGGCCCGCCCAAGGCATGAACACGGCCATGGCCAAAGCAGGCAAAACAAAGCCCAGCAGGTGAAACACCAACAAGCCCAACGTCATAAAACCTCATTTTTATCAGAAGGCAGGCACCCGAAAAGTGCCTCAGAGGGCCAAATTGTGCCTCCAAAGCCACGTCAAGGGGGCATGTCGTGATTGTGTCAAGCAAAGTTGACACAACATCCCTATAATCCACTTCATGGCTGTCTGGACTCTCGGTTTGAACCACACCACCGCACCGCTCGATTTGCGTGGTCGGTTTGCGTTTGCCGTGGACAAACTGGTGCCCACCTTGCACGGCTTGCGCCGTGATTTGGCCAACCGCATCGCTCAAGAGCCCGAAGCGGCTATTCTTTCGACCTGCAACCGAACCGAAATTTATTGCGCTGCCGACCAAGCTGCCACCAACGATACCCTGAGATGGTTAGCGCAAACCGGTGGTGTCAGCGCGTCCGAATTACACGCGCACACTTATTTGCTGGAGGGCAATGAAGCCGCCCGCCATGCCTTTCGCGTGGCCAGTGGCTTGGATTCCATGGTGCTGGGCGAGGCCCAGATTTTGGGACAACTCAAAGACGCCGTGCGAGCGGCTGAACAAGCCGGTGCTCTGGGCAGCACCTTGAACCAACTTTTTCAGCGCAGCTTTGCCGTGGCCAAGGAAGTGCGCAGCTCGACCGAGATCGGGGCACACTCCATCAGCATGGCAGCCGCTTCGGTAAGACTGGCCAGCCAGTTGTTTGAAGACCTCAAGGACATACGCATCCTGTTCGTTGGCGCTGGCGAGATGAACGAGTTGGTGGCTACTCACTTTGCAGCCAAACAGCCCAAAGGCATGACCATCGCCAACCGCAGCTTGGACCGGGCCGAATTGCTGGCCCACCGCTATGGGGCAGATGTCATGCCCTTGGCCGACTTGCCTGAACGCTTGCACGAATATGACGCTGTGATCAGCTGCACAGCCAGTACCTTGCCCCTGATTGGTCTGGGCGCGGTCGAGCGGGCCCTGAAAAAACGCAAATACCGTCCCATGTTCATGGTCGACCTGGCCGTGCCACGCGACATCGAACCCGAAGTCAAGTCACTCGAAGACGTGTACCTTTACACCGTGGATGATCTGGCCAGCGTGGTGCAATCGGGTCAAGCCCATCGGCAAGCCGCCGTCGCCGAAGCCGAGGTCATCATCGATGCGGGCGTGCAAAGCTTCATGCACTGGATGGGTCAGCGCTGTTCCGTGCCACTGATACAACAATTGCAAAACCAAGCTGATGCTTGGCGCGAAGCCGAACTGTCCCGTGCCCGCAAGTTGCTGGCCCGAGGCGATGATCCGATCGCCGTGATGGAGGCCTTATCCAAGGGCCTGACCCAAAAAATGTTGCACGGCGCTTTGGCTGAACTGCGCAGTGCAGCTCCGGACAACCGCGAGCAGACCATGCAGACGGTGCAGCGGGTTTTCCTGCGCAAAGAGCGTTAGCGGCTGACTTTGCAAGGCGGGGCTTGGGCCCCGACAAATTCTTTAGTCCCTCAGAACGCCGATTCTGCTGAGACAAATGCCAAGAGTCACCGCTGAAGCTCCAACCCCATCCTGGCTGCATGAAACCCTTTTTGATCCAACAACTCGAACGCTACGCTTTGCGCTTGACGGAGCTGGACTTTTTGCTGTCGCGCGAAGACATCATGGCCGACATGACGCAGTTTTTAAAGCTCTCGCGTGAACATGCCGAGGTCAGCGCAGTGGCCTCCCGCTTTGCCCGATTTCAGCAGCGCAACGCCGATCTGGCAGCAGCCCAAACCATGCTGGCCGATGAAGATATGCGCGAGATGGCCGAAGAAGAATCGGCCAGCGCCAGCGCCGAACTGCAACTCTTGGACGCCGAGCTGCAACGCATGCTGTTGCCCAAAGACCCAGACGACGCAAGGCCAGCCTTTGTTGAAATCCGCGCGGGCACCGGAGGTGACGAGTCGGCCCTGTTTGCGGGGGACTTGCTGCGGATGTACACGCGCTATGCCGAAAGCCAAGGCTGGCGCTGCGAAATCGTGTCGGAATCGGTGAGCGAGCTAGGCGGTTACAAGGAAGTCGTGGTGCGCATCGAGGGCGATCAAGTTTACGGCGCTCTCAAATTCGAATCGGGTGGCCACCGAGTACAACGCGTGCCCGCCACCGAAACCCAAGGTCGCATCCACACCAGTGCCTGCACCGTGGCAGTACTGGCCGAACCCGACGAGGCCGAGGCCATCAAAATCAACCCGTCTGAATTGCGCATCGACACCTACCGTGCCAGCGGTGCAGGTGGGCAGCACATCAACAAAACCGATTCGGCCGTACGCATCACCCACTTGCCCACCGGCATCGTGGCCGAATGCCAGGATGGCCGAAGCCAGCACAGCAACAAAGCCCAGGCCCTGAAAGTGCTGACGGCCCGCATCCAAGAAAAAGACAGGGCTGAACGCGCCGCCAAAGACGCTGCAGAGCGCAAAAGCCTGATCGGCAGCGGGGACCGTTCGGATCGCATCCGCACCTACAACTTTCCCCAGGGCCGTCTGACCGACCACCGCATCAACCTGACTTTGTACAAGCTCCTCAGCATCATGGAAGGCGACTTGCAGGATGTGGTCAACGCTTTGCAAAGCTACGAAGCCGCCGAACAGCTGGCCGCGCTGGAAATCGGGGCCACCACCTGATGCACACCGCTGTCACCGTGGACCAAAGCCTACGCCAAGCCCAATCCCTGGGTTTGGCCCGGGTGGAGGCGCAAATGCTTCTGCTGCACTGCCTAGGCCGCCCGCTTCATGAGCGTGCCTGGCTGCTGGCCCATGACACCGATGCCCTGACGCCGGCACAAGAAGCGGTCTGGCAAGCCGCACTGCAGCGCCGCTTGAGCGGTGAGCCCGTGGCTTACATCACCGGGCGCAAGGATTTTTTTGGTCTGACCCTGCACGTGGACGCCCGGGTGCTGGACCCGCGCCCCGACACGGAAATACTGGTTGAATGGGCGCTTGAATTGCTGCCTTTGGGCCAAACAGCCCGCGTACTGGACTTGGGCACCGGCAGCGGGGCCATCGCACTGGCCCTGCAGCACCAGTGCCCTGCCGCCCAGGTGATGGCGGTGGACGCCATGGCCGACGCTTTGGCCGTGGCAGGTGCCAACGCCCAACGCTTGAACTTGCCCGTGAAGTGCGTGCTCAGCCACTGGATGGACGCGGTGCCGGGCCCGTTTGACTTGATTGTCTCTAACCCGCCCTATGTGGCCGAAGGCGACCCGCACCTGGCCGCCCTGGCCCATGAGCCCCAGCGCGCCCTGACAAGTGGCACCGATGGTCTGGATGACATCCGCCAGATCATTTCCCAAGCCCCCAGCCGACTGGCCCCGGGCGGCTGGCTGCTGTTGGAACACGGCTGGGACCAGGCGGCCCCGGTTCAGGCCCTGCTGCGCAGCGCCGGTTTCGAGGAGGTGCAGTCACGCCAAGATCTGGGCGGAATCGAGCGCTGCACCGGCGCGCAGCTGCCCCACTGCACCTGAACCTTGGGTCTGCCTGAGCTTTAGGCTTGCCAGGCACGCAGGCGACAGACTTCGCGGCCCATGGGTGTTCTCCCCGTTGCATCACAGTGGCAATTGCCCCAGCATATGGGGTCAGGTTATCCACAGCTACAGGAAAAACACCATGAACTTCATGCCTTTCAAACTCATCAAAACGCTTGTCACTGCCAGCTGCGTGCTCGCTTGCGGCTTGGCTGCTGCGCAAACTTACCCCAGCAAACCCATCAGCCTGGTGGTGCCTTTTGCGGCGGGTGGCCCCACCGACATCGTGGCGCGGACTCTGGCGGCCAACATGAGCAAAACACTGGGCCAAACCGTGGTGGTCGAGAACAGGGTGGGCGCTGGTGGCACACTGGCCGCTGGCTACGTGGCCAAGGCCACCCCCGACGGCTACACCTTCCTGATCCACCACAACGGCATGTCGACCGCGCCTGCGTTGTACCGCAAATTGGCCTACAACCCCATGACCGACTTCGAGTACGTCAGCCAGGTGGTGGACGTGCCCATGACCATGCTCGGCCGCAAAGACCTGCCAGCCAAGAACATGCAAGAGCTCGGCGCCTATGTCAGAGCCAACGCCAAAAGCATCAACCTGGCCAATGCGGGCTTGGGTGCGGTCTCTCATTTGTGCGGCATGTTGTTTCAGCAGGCGCTGGGTGTGGACCTGACCACGGTGCCGTTTTCGGGTACAGCCCCTGCCATGAACGCCTTGCTGGGTGGACAGGTCGACCTGCTGTGTGACCAAACCACCCAAACCACACAGCACATCAAGGCGGGCACCGTGCGCATGTATGGCGTGACCACCAAACAGCGCATACGCGCCTTGCCCGATGCGCCCACGCTCAATGAAGGCGGACTGAAGGATTTTGAGGTCATCGTCTGGCACGGCGTGTACGCCCCCAAAGGCACGCCCGCTGCTGTGATCGACAAGGTGGGTTCTGCCATCCGCGCCAGTTTGAAGGATCCAGCGTTTGCGGCTCGCATGGCCGATCTGGGTGCCGAGATCGTGCCGGAATCCAAGCAGTCATCCGAAGGTCTGCGCAGCTGGCTGCAATCTGAAATCGGTAAATGGGGTCCGGTGATCCGCTCTGCGGGCGTGTACGCCGACTGAGACCCTTTCAGCACACCGGCTCAGGCCAGCTCTGAAATTTCGATCAGGTTCAGGTCTGGGTCGCGGACATAGACGGACCTGATTTTTTGCGTGGCACCCGTGCGCATGACCGGTCCTTCCACAATGGGCCAGTGGTTTGCGTGCAAGCGGGCGATCACCTTGTCTAGCGGCTCGGAAGCGATGAAACACAGGTCCAGCGCGCCGGGTACAGGCAGATGGGCCTTGGGTTCCAGCTCCTTGCCGCGCACGTGGAGGTTGATTTTTTGGTTCCCAAACTTGAACGCCTTGCGGGTCACGGGCGGGGTACCGCCCACAAAGCTCTCGAGCGTCATGCCCATGACACGGGTGTAAAAGTCGACGCACGCGTCTTCGCTGAAAGTCGTCAACACCAGGTGGTCGAGGTGGTCAATCATGTGCCTTGTCTGTTCTTTCGTAGTTTGGGCCGAGTCCCAAACCGCATTTGGACCGAAGACTCGCTCTCGGCAAAAACGGTGACTGGCGTGACCCCGACCCTTACAAGCTTGCAGGTTATCAATCAGAGAGATAATCTATCCTACCGAAAAACGGCACCATTTGGAGAAATACCATGAGCGACACCCAACAACGCATCGACGAACTCGTCAAAGGCAACGACATCACCCTGTTCATGAAAGGCAACGCCAGCTTTCCCATGTGCGGATTTTCGGGCCGTGCGATACAACTGCTGAAGGCTTGCGGCGTGGACCCCAAAACCGTCAAGACCGTGAATGTGCTGGATGACGCCGAAATCCGCCAAGGCATCAAGGAATACAGCAACTGGCCCACCATCCCTCAGCTCTATGTCAAGGGCGAGTTCATTGGCGGATCGGACATCATGATGGAAATGTACGAATCGGGTGAACTGCAGCAGGTCATCAACGGCCAGGCCTGATGGGTTGCTTCAGCTGAAGCCTCAAGCCTGTCAAAGCCACCTTCGGGTGGCTTTTTTACGCCCTCAATCCAAGGGGTGCAACCAAGCCCGCTGCGCCGCTGTCACTTTTTGCGGATAAAACGACTGCCCACGGCTACCGTTGTAACGGCCCAAAGCCATGAAAATATCGCCCCGTTCGCGGTCCAGGTAGTGGCGCAGGATGACGCAGCCAAAACGCAGGTTGGTCTGCATGTGGAACAGGCGACTGTCGTCGCCGTCGCCGATCAGTCGCGCCCAAAAAGGCATGACCTGCATGTAGCCACGTGCGCCAGCACTGGAAATGGCGTATTTCCGAAATGCGCTTTCGACCTGCACAACGCCCAGCACCAGCGACAGCGGCAGCCCTGCTCGACGGGCTTCATACCAAAGGGTTTGCAAGAACTCTTGCCGCTCAGTGGGGTGCTTTTTGTAGCGCGTCAGACGCTGACTGCTGGCCTCTTGCCACTGCGCATAGGCCTGTTGATCAGAAGCGGTGGGCAACAGGGGTTCAGGGGGAGCGGCCACCGCAACGGCCGCGCTCAGGGCAGAACGCACGGCGTGCGACAAAGGCTCTTCAATTTGCCGTCCGGCGTTTGCCAACCCAACGGGCAACAAAGTCCCACACAGACTGAGCAAACAAGCTCGGCGACTGGGCAAGACCGGGCGCGTCATGGGCCGGGGCGCGCGGCTCAGGAGGCTAAACGCCCCTTGAGGTGGTTCAAAATATCGGCCACAGCCACTTTGCTGGATTCGGCGTCGCGGCGGTGCTGGTACTCGACCAGACCGTCTTTCAAACCCTTGTCGCCAATCGTGATGCGGTGCGGCACGCCGATCAGTTCCCAGTCGGCAAACATGGCGCCAGGACGCTCGCCACGGTCGTCCAGGATGACGTCGACCCCATCGGCCAGCAGGGCGGCGTAAATCCGCTCGGCTTCAAGCTTGACGGCCTCGCTGCGGTCCATGCCGATGGGACAAACCACCACGGTGAAAGGCGCAATCGCGTCGGGCCAGATGATGCCGCGCTCGTCGTGGTTTTGCTCGATGGCTGCGGCAGGCAGGCGCGTCACGCCAATGCCGTAACAGCCCATCTCCAAAAACTGGGGCTTGCCGTTTTCGTCCAAAAATGTGGCATTCATCGCCTTCGAGTATTTGGTGCCCAAATAGAACACATGGCCCACTTCGATGCCTCGCTCAATGGCCAACTCGCCCTGGCCGTCGGGCGATTTATCGCCGGCCACCACGTTGCGGATGTCAGCCACCAAAGCGGGCTCGGGCAGGTCACGGACCCAGTTGACGCCAGTGATGTGGAAATCTTCTTCGTTGGCACCGCAAATCCAGTCGACCATCACGGCCACATCCCGGTCGGCCACCAGGTGCACGGGCTTCTTCAGATTCAAGGGGCCGAGGTAGCCGGGCTTGCAGCCGAAGTGCTCTTCGATCTCGGCCAGAGTGGCAAAGCGAAAGCCGCCTTCCATACCGGGCAGCTTGCCGACCTTGACTTCGTTCATGTCGTGGTCACCGCGCAAGAGCAACAGCCAGACTTGCGATTTCACGATCTCGCTCTGCTCATTCAGGGTGTCTGTGGCCAACACCAGAGATTTGACCGTGGTGGACAGGGGCATATTCAACAAAGCAGCCACGTCTTCGCAGGTGCTCTTGCCGGGGGTGGGGGTCTTGGTCAAGGCTTGCGTAGCCGCGCCGCGGGGCTGGCTGGGCGCTAAAGCTTCGGCCTTTTCGATGTTGGCGGCGTAGCTGCTGCTGGGGCAATACACGATGGCGTCTTCGCCGGTGGCAGCGATCACCTGGAACTCTTCGCTCAAATCGCCCCCGATGGCACCGCTGTCGGCCGCCACGGCGCGGTAAGTCAGGCCAAAGCGATCAAAGATTTTACGGTAAGCACCGGCCATGACTTGGTAGCTGGCCTTGGCGCTGACCACGTCACGGTCAAAGCTGTAGGCATCTTTCATGGTGAATTCGCGCCCGCGCATCAGGCCAAAACGGGGGCGACGCTCGTCGCGGAACTTGGTCTGGATTTGATAGAAATTTTTGGGTAACTGTTTGTAGCTGCGAACTTCTTGGCGCACCACATCGGTTACCACCTCCTCGCTGGTGGGCTGGATCACAAAGTCACGGCCATGGCGGTCCTTGATGCGCAGCAACTCGGGGCCCATCTTGTCAAAGCGGCCTGTTTCCTGCCACAGCTCGGCCGGCTGCACCACGGGCATGGTCATCTCAATCGCCCCTGCGCGGTTCATTTCTTCGCGAACGATGGCTTCGACTTTGCGGATCACGCGCAAGCCCATGGGCATGTAGTTGTAGATACCTGCGCCCAGCTTTTTGATCATGCCGGCGCGGGTCATCAGCTTGTGGCTGACCACTTCAGCGTCGGCTGGGGCTTCTTTGAGGGTAGAAATGAGGAACTGGGAGGCTTTCATCGCGGCGGGCTAACTCAGCAGGGGGATCAGGGAAACATCCAAGAGCCAGCGCCGGTACGGCGTGCATAATGGACACAATTTAAAAATTTGAGGTTGATTATGCTTGACCGTGAAGGCTTTAGGCCGAACGTCGGCATCATTCTGCTCAACCAGAAAAACCAGGTTTTCTGGGGCAAGCGCATCCGCACCCACAGCTGGCAATTTCCGCAGGGTGGCATTGACCGGGGCGAAAGTCCTGAACAGGCCATGTTCCGAGAATTGCACGAAGAAGTCGGGCTCCAACCAGAGCATGTGCGTATCGTGGCCCGAACCCGTGACTGGTTGCGCTATGAGGTGCCAGACCGCTTCATCCGCAGGGATGCTCGCGGCTTTTACAAGGGCCAGAAACAAATCTGGTACCTGCTGCAGATGGTCACGCACGACCACCATTTGAACCTGCGCGCTACAGACCACCCCGAATTTGACGCTTGGCGTTGGAACGACTACTGGGTACCGCTGGATGTGGTGGTGGAGTTTAAGCGTGGCGTTTATGAGATGGCACTGACCGAATTGGCGCGTTTCTTACCCCGTCAGGACCGACAAAACCGTTATTTGCGCAGCGGCAACCGTGGGCCTCGGGAAGGCATGGAACAGGAAGGCGGTGTCATGGACATGCAGCCCCCGACGCACATGGAATTGCCGCCTGGCGCCAGTTTCGATCCCAACCCTCAAGGCTGAGTCCAGGTTTGCGTCAACGGGACAAGATCAGGTTGTCCCGGTGCACCATCTCGGGCTCTGCTGAGTAGCCCAACAGAGCCTCATAGTCATGTGAGGGTTTGCGGCATAGCAAACGGGCCTCGGCACTGGCGTAGTTGGCCAAACCCCTGGCAATCTCGATGCCTTGCTCGTCTTTGATGGCGATCACGTCACCACGGGAAAAATCTCCCGCCACGCCCGTCATGCCTATGGGCAGCAGACTCTTGCCCTCTGTCAACACCTTGTGCGCTGCACCAGCATCGACGGTGACCGAACCACGCAATTGCAGGTGATCGGCCATCCACTGTTTACGGGCCTGCTGTTTGGCGGTTTGGGCCACCAACAAAGTCCCCATGTTGTCGCCTTGACACAAGCGCAGCAGAGCATCAGGCTCGCGCCCCCAAGCGATCACTGTAGAGGCGCCTGAACCTGCTGCCCTCTTGGCCGCCAAAATTTTGGTGATCATTCCGCCCTTGCCCAAACTTGAGCCCGCACCACCTGCCATGGCTTCAAGCGCGGCATCGCCAGCGCGGGCTTCGTGGACAAAAGTGGCAGAGGGGTCTTTGCGGGGATCGGCGGTGAAAAGGCCTTTTTGATCGGTCAAGATGATCAGCAAATCGGCCTCGATCAAGTTAGCGACCAAGGCCCCTAAGGTGTCGTTGTCACCGAACTTGATCTCATCGTTGACCACCGTGTCGTTTTCGTTGATCACGGGCAGCACGCGGTGCTGCAGCAAGGTGAGCAAAGTGGAACGGGCATTGAGGTAGCGTTCACGATCGGCCAAATCGGCATGGGTGAGCAGCACCTGAGCACTGCCCATGCCGTTTTCGCGCAGCTTGGTCTCGTACATCTGCGCCAAGCCCATCTGGCCCACGGCAGCGGCGGCTTGCAGGGCGGGTACCTCAATCGGGCGGGTCGTCCAACCCAAACGCTTCATGCCTTCGGCGATCGCACCGCTGGACACCATGACCACTTCTTTGCCCTCTGCACTGAGCAACGCCATTTGGCGACACCATTCGCCAATCGCATCCTCGTCCAGCCCCCGTCCTTCGTTGGTCACCAGGCTGGAGCCGACTTTGACAACGATGCGGCGGGCGTCACGCAAAAGGGTGGAAACGGCGGCAGAGGTCATGCTGAAATGTGGTCTTGGCGTTGAAACAGCGCTGATCAGAGATAGAAAGGGCCTTCTCAGCCGGCATCCGAGGGCAGCGGCTTGAAGCGGGGATCCTCGGCATCGGGCTCTTGGGGCTTGTCCTGGTCCTTGAAGCGGGGATCGATGTCCACCACCCCTTGCTCGATGATTTGCTGAGCACGGATGTGCTTGTAGATCTCTTTGATCAGCGGCTCGCAGCCTTCGCGGGTCAAGGCAGAGATCTGGAAAACTGGTCCTTTGTAGCGCATGCGCTTGATGAAGTCTTTGACGCGGGCTTCGCGCTCCTCGGCGGGCACCATGTCCAACTTGTTGAGCACGAGCCAGCGCGGCTTGTTGTAAAGCCCTGCGTCGTATTTTTTGAGCTCGGCCACGATGGCCTTGGCTTGCTGGACTGGATCGACGTTCTCGTCAAACGGGGCAAAGTCCACCACATGCAACAACAAACGGGTACGCTGCAAATGCCGCAAAAACAAATGGCCCAGACCCGCGCCTTCAGAGGCCCCCTCGATCAAACCCGGAACATCCGCGACCACAAAGCTTTGCTCGGGGCCCACACGGACCACGCCCAAGTTGGGGTGCAAAGTAGTGAACGGGTAATCGGCAATTTTGGGACGCGCATTGGACACTGCCGCGATGAAAGTCGACTTGCCTGCGTTGGGCATGCCCAGCAGACCCACATCGGCCAACACTTTCAGTTCAAGTTTCAGCTCTTTTTTCTCACCCAACCAGCCTGGTGTTTTCTGGCGCGGGGCGCGGTTGATCGCGCTTTTGAAGCGCATATTGCCAAAGCCGCCATCGCCACCCTTGGCGATCATGATGGTTTCGCCAGGCACCAGCAATTCATAAAGTACTTCTCCGGTTTCGGCGTCGGTGATGATGGTGCCCACCGGCATTTTGAGGGTGACGTCGTCACCCGCAGCGCCGAACATGTCGGAGCCCATACCGTGCTGGCCGCGCTTGGCTTCATGGCGGCGCGAATAGCGGTAATCGACCAAGGTGTTCAGGTTGATGTCGGCAAATGCGAACACATGTCCGCCACGACCACCATCCCCTCCGTTGGGGCCGCCAAATTCTTTGTACTTTTCATGGCGGAACGAGACGCAGCCGTTCCCGCCGTCACCTGCGGCGATGTCAATGTAGGCTTCGTCAACGAACTTCATGAGATTTCCAGTGTAGCTTGGGGTCCGCCGTCAAAAGACAAGCGGGCCAAAATGCGAAAAGCCCCGGCTTGCGGGGCTCCTCACTGCCATGGGCGGTACAGGCTTAAACAGCCGGTGTCACGTTGACCATGTGCTTGCTCAGTTCACCTTTGGTGGAGAACGACACGTGGCCGTCAACCAGGGCAAACAAAGTGTGGTCTTTGCCAATGCCGACATTGCTGCCCGCGTGGAACTTGGTGCCACGTTGACGAACGATGATCGAGCCAGCGCTGATCAGTTCACCACCGAAAGCCTTGACGCCGAGCATTTTTGGCTTGGAATCACGACCGTTGCGCGTAGAGCCGCCGCCTTTTTTCTGTGCCATGACCTATTCTCCTCAGGCAGCGATCACGCCGATTTGCAGTTCGGTGAACTGCTGGCGGTGACCCTG
>NZ_CALPTI020000039.1:0-17593 GCF_943326455.1 Limnohabitans sp. Rim8 | reverse complement strand
GCAGCGGTTTCCCGCGTGCTGATCGAGCGTCCAGCCAAGAGCGCCCGCATCACCATCTTCTCGGCTCGTCCAGGTGTGGTGATCGGTAAAAAAGGCGAAGACATCGAGTTGCTCAAGAAAGAACTCGCGGTTCGCATGGGTGTGCCTGTCGCCGTCAACATCGAAGAAGTGCGTAAGCCTGAAATCGATGCTCAATTGATCGCTGACAGCATCACCCAACAGCTCGAAAAGCGGATCATGTTCCGCCGTGCCATGAAGCGCGCCATGCAAAACGCCATGCGTCTGGGTGCCCAAGGCATCAAGATCATGTCGGCTGGCCGTTTGAACGGTATCGAAATTGCGCGTACCGAGTGGTATCGCGAAGGCCGTGTGCCATTGCACACCCTGCGCGCTGACATCGACTACGCCACTTCCGAAGCCAAGACCACCTACGGCATCATTGGTGTCAAGGTCTGGGTCTACAAAGGTGACACCTTGGGTCGCAATGACGCTCCTGCACTGGCTGAGCCACGTGCGGAAGAAGAACGCCGCCCACGTGGTCCACGCCGTGATGCACGTCCAGGTGAGCGCCCCGCAGGCGATCGCCGAGGCGGCCCACGTCGCCCCGCTGGCACCAACACAGCACCTACCGACGGCAGCGACAAGCCTGCCGGCGCAGGTGGTGATGCCAAACCCGCCGTTAAGCGCGTACGCACAGTCGCCGCGCCAGCTGCAGCAGCTGACGGTCAATAAGGAGTAATTACATGCTGCAACCTGCTCGCAGAAAGTTCCGCAAGGAACAGAAAGGCCGCAACACCGGCGTCGCAACCCGTGGTAACACGGTGGCGTTTGGTGATTTTGGCCTCAAGTCCACAGACCGTGGCCGTTTGACGGCCCGTCAGATCGAATCCGCACGTCGTGCGATTTCCCGTCACGTCAAGCGTGGTGGCCGTATCTGGATTCGTGTGTTCCCCGACAAGCCGATTTCCACCAAGCCTGCAGAAGTGCGTATGGGTAACGGCAAAGGTAACCCCGAGTACTACGTGGCTGAGATCCAACCCGGTAAGGTGCTCTACGAAATCGTAGGCGTTCCAGAAGAGTTGGCCCGTGAAGCCTTCAAATTGGCTGCTGCCAAGCTGCCCTTGCGCACCACGTTTGTGGCACGCATGATTGGCCAATAATTCAGGAGAAATAAGAAATGAATGCTGCTGAATTGCGCCAAAAAGACGTTGCTGGTGTGAAAGACGAAATCAAAGCGCTGCAAAAAGCCCACTTTGGTCTTCGTATGCAAAAAGCCACGCAACAACTCGGCAACACTGGGATCATCGGCCAGACTCGCCGTGCCATTGCCCGTGCCAAAACCATCCTTGCCCAAAAGCAAGCCGCCAAGTAAGGAGTGACCATGACGGAAGCTAAAACATCCCTCAAGCGCACCTTGATTGGCAAGGTGGTCAGCGACAAGCGCGCCAAAACCGTGACCGTGCTGGTCGAGCGTCGTGTGAAACACGCCCTCTACGGCAAGATCGTGGCCAAGTCGAGCAAGTACCACGCACACGACGAGACTGGTGAATTCCACCTCGGTGACACCATTGAGATCACGGAGAGCCGTCCAATCTCTAAAACCAAAAACTGGGTGGCGACTCGCCTGGTTCAGAAGGCTGCTGCTGTCTAAGCCCAAAAAGCCAGACCTCAGCAAACTTATCTGAAACGACCCACAATAGTGGGTCGTTTTTTTTTACTTGGCCATTTGGCCTATACACCCCTCAGGAGAAACAGATGATCAAAGTTGGTGACAAATTGCCTGCCGTGACGTTGACGGAATTTGTAGAAGTTGAAGGCAATGGTTGCAGCATTGGCCCCAACCCAGTGGATGTGACAAAAGCTGCTGCCGGTAAAACCATTGCCATTTTTGCCTTGCCAGGCGCATTCACACCCACATGTTCTGCCAAGCACGTGCCCGGTTATGTCGAACACCATGACGCTTTGAAGGCCGCCGGTGTCGACGAAATTTGGTGCGTCAGCGTGAACGATGCCTTTGTGATGGGTGCCTGGGCACGAGAGCAAAAGACCGGTGCCAAGGTGCGCATGTTGGGCGACGGCAGCGCTGATTTCAGCAAAGCCACAGGCTTGACCTTGGACCTGACCGCACGCGGCATGGGCTTGCGCAGCAACCGATACTCAATGCTGGTCAAAGACGGCGCCGTCACCGTTTTGAACGTGGAAGGCCCTGGAAAATTCGAAGTCAGCGATGCGGCCACATTGTTGGCACAAGCCAAAGGCTAATGGGCCTTGACATCAAAAAAAGGGACCTTGGGTCCCTTTTTTGATGGTAGCAAAGACCCATCAAAACGCTTCTGTCCTCAGAGACATGTCACTCGATCTCAACTTTGAGGTAATGCGCACCCGCGTAGGGGTTGTGATAGTAGGGCGGAATCTCTTCAAACCCAAGGTCTTCATACAGCGCGCGGGCTGACTCCATGTCGTCTAAAGTGTCGAGCAGAACACAGCTGTAGTCGGCATGTCGCGCGGCATCCAAAATGGCTTCGGTCAAAAAACGACCTATGCCTAGACCGCGAAAGGCAGGACGAACATACAAGCGCTTCATCTCTGCAGCATTGGCGTAGTCAGAGCTGTCGAGGGGGCGCAAAGCACAGCAACCCGCGGGCTCACCCTCCACAAAAGCCAAAACCAAGGCACCGCGCGGGGCTGTGTACTCGCCAGGCAGTTCAGCAAGCTCTTGATCAAAATCTTGAAAAGCCAGATCCACCTGGAGAGAAGCGGCATAGTCCATGAAAAGTGCCCGGGTCTGCACCCAATCCTGTTGGGAAGCAGGCGCACGGATCAAAATGGAATGCAAAGCGGAAGGCAAGAGCTTCATCCAAAGTCAAAAACGACAGTGTAAAGCCGATTTCAAGGCTGGATAGTGACCAGAAAATAGACGGTCAAAGCAGACAACATCAACACAACAAAGGCCAAGAGCCGTGGCACAAAATGGTCTTGCGAGGCTGTGACAGGTTCAGGCAGCAACTTGTCGCCATGAAGCATCGCTGGGACCAAAGAGATGTTCTTCTTGACGCGGTACCAAACCAATGCCGACACATGCAAAATGACCAACAAAAGCACGATCGATTGGCCCCAATCCTTGTGCCAAGACGTGGCCCAGGTCACCCATTTGCCAGGCACTAAGAATGACAAAGGGCCGACATTGGCGATTTCATCGTCGCTGACCAAGCCGGTAGCCACTTGCACCGCCAGAGCCAGCAATAAAACCACGACCGACCATGAGCCCAAGGGGTTGTGTCCGCTCCAACCAAGCATAGAGCGCCCTTGCAAATAAGCAGCAACAGCCGAAGGGCGAAGAGGGAACTGAGTCCAGCGTGACCAATACCCGCCGAACAAGCCCCATGCCAACCTGAAAAGCAAAAGCGTCAAAACACAAAAGCCAAAACGAAAGTGCCACACCATGGCATTACCGCCCAATTCGGCTGTAACAAACAAACCCAACACACACAGTGCCAATGCCCAGTGAAAAAGACGGGTGGGCAAATCCCAAATTCGAACGGTGACCATAAGCGCTTTCAGTGCTGCAGATATGTGAAAAATGTGGGAAACTGGTGAAGCATAAATCTTTTGTAGCCTTTTCAACTGACTGGAGTCAAACATGAAACAATCAATGAGCATTTTGGGTGCATTGCTGGCCATCACTTTGTCGGTTCCGGCGCAGGCACAGTTTGCCAAACCTGAGGACGCCATCAAATACCGCAAAGCCAGCTTGAACGTGATGGCGGCTCATTTTGGACGGGTCGGCGCCATGGCCAACGGGCGTGTGCCTTACGACGCCAAAGCAGCACAAGAAAATGCAGAAATTGCAGCCGTGATGGCCAAACTGCCATGGGCCGCATTTGGTGAAGGCACTGACAAAGGCGATACACGCGCCAAACCTGAAATCTGGAAAGAGGCCGCCAAATACAAAGAAGCGTCAGACAAAATGCAAGCAGAAATGGTGAAGCTCAACACCGCTGCAAAAGCTGGCAACATCGACGCGCTCAAAGTTGCATTTGGACCAGCTGCCGCATCGTGCAAAGCGTGCCACGATGCTTTCCGCAAGGACTGACAAAAAACAGGGGCTTAAAAAGGGTGTTCACCAACACCCTTTTCCCACGGCATCAGGAGCCGCTGAGTTCAACTATCAAGATTCAGCGAGCAGTTTGTCGATCAGTTGGTGCAGTTCCACAAAGTCGGGTGTACCCACAAAACGCTTGACGATCTGGCCGCGCTTGTTGACCAAAAAGGTGGTTGGCGTGAGTTTGACATCACCCCAAGCACGGGCTACTGCCCCCGTGTTGTCAATGGCCACTTTGAAGGGCAGTTGCCTAGACTGCGCAAAGTTGACCACGTAGCTTGGCGGGTCGTAGCTCATGGCCACAGCGACCGTGTCAAATCCACGTGCTTTGAATTTTTGGTGGGTCGCAATCAGGTCGGGCATCTCGGCCACACAAGAGGTGCAGCTGGTGGCCCAAAAGTTGATCAAAGCCACTTGCCCCTTCAACTGCTGCGAGCTCAGGGTGGAGCCATCGAGCAACACGAAAGAAGATTCGGGGGCCCGTTCTGCGGCACATCCCCACAGAAACCAGCTCAAACCCAGAGCACCCAAGCCGTTGAGTAGGCGGCGATACAAAGGGATCCAACAGTACAAGCGGTTCATTGTCATGGCAGAAAGTTTAAACCGTTCGGTAGGCCTAGGGTCAGTCAAAGTACCGACAACAGGTGTGCCAAAAGGCCTTCCGGATCGCTGACCATCGGGTCGTGCCCAGTCGCCATGTTCACAACATGAGAGCCTGGTAGCCAGGCGCCATCCCAAAACTTGGGATCCAGCATGCGTTGACGGCTGACATCGATGGTGCCCAAAGGGGGCGTGGTGCAGTTGATGAAAGTGCGCGGTATGCTGGCGACTCGCTGGGGGTCAAACGCCAGCGCTTGGGTGTAGGGGCCACCCGGGTGAGGTGTTTGACGCCTTGAGACCCAGGCATGGTCTTCTTCACTCAGGCCAAAAACCGAGGGATCGGGAGCGGGGAATGCGTGCAAAGGATCGGCAAGAGCTGCCGCGATGCGGGCATTGCGCGTGGCGCTGGCATGGGTGCTGCTCCAGCTCTCGCCGGGCTTGGGTAACACCGCATCAACATACACCAGATGGCGCAGGCGCTCAGGTCTTCGGTCTGCCACGGCGGTGCCCAGCATGCCCGCATACGAGTGGGCCACCAAAACCACTTCGTTCATTTCTTCGGCGTCCATGGCTGACATCACATCCGTGATGTGGCTTTCAAGATCGATGTCCGGGTGCAGCAAGTGCGCCCGCTCACCTACCCCGGTGAGGGTAACCGCGTGGGCGCGGTGCCCAGCGGTCATCAGGCCAGGTAAGACACGTTGCCAACACCAAGCTCCGTGCCAAGCGCCATGTACCAATAAAAAATTCGCCATCAAATAATCCCTTTGACGCGCAGTGCACTTTGTCGCTCAGCGTTCCAACCCAAAACTTCATGCAAGACCTCTGCGGTGTGTTGCCCCAGCATGGGCGGTGGCAAATCTTGACGAACCGGGGTGCGGCTCATTTTGATGGGGCTTGCCACCAGACGAAGATCGTCTTTGATGGGGTGTTGCCATGTCTGAACCATGCCACGGGCCTGAATTTGCGGATCTACAAATACCTCGCCCAAGGTGTTGATGGCGCCGCAAGGGACTTTGGCTGCTTCCAAAGCGGCCAACCAATCCGTTTTGGTGCGGGTTTTCATGATGTCCGCCAGCAAGGGCACCAACACATCGCGGTGACGAACGCGCTCGGTATTGAGGGCAAAGCGCGGGTCTTTGGCCAAATCTGGCTGGCCTGCTACAGCGCAAAACTTGGCGAACTGACCGTCGTTGCCCACAGCCAGAATCAGATGGTCGCGCGCGCCCGATGGCGCATCGGCTGGCGGCATCACTTCAAACACCTGGTAGGGCACGATGTTCTGGTGTGCATTGCCTGCACGCCCAGGCACTTTACCGCTGACCAGGTAATTGGATCCCAGGTTGGCCAACATGGCGACTTGGGTGTCCAGCAAAGCCATGTCTACCTGTTGGCCTTGGCCCGTGCGCTCGACATGGCGAAGTGCTGCCAAGATGGCCACGGTGGCATACATGCCAGTGAACAAATCGGCGACCGCGACCCCCACTTTTTGGGGCCCGCCGCCCAGATCGTCGCGCTCACCCGTGACGCTCATCAGGCCTCCGATGCCTTGCACTGCATAGTCGTAACCTGCCCGTTCACTGTACGGTCCGGTTTGACCAAATCCGGTCACACTGCAATACACCAGCTTGGGGTTCAAGGCGCTCATGCTGGCATAGTCCAAGCCATACCGGGCCATGTCGCCTACCTTGAAATTTTCTACAAACACATCGCAATGGCGCACCAGTTCGCGGATCAGGGCTTGGCCCTCGGGCTGGGCGATGTCACAAGTCACCGAGCGTTTGTTGCGGTTGGCACCCAAGTAATAGGCCGCTTCGGCCGTGTCCAGGCCTTGAGCATCTTTCAAAAAAGGAGGACCCCAGGTGCGGGTGTCATCGCCCGAGCCGGGGCGCTCGATCTTGATCACATCGGCCCCCAAGTCGGCCAAAGTTTGGGTACACCAAGGGCCCGCGAGGACGCGGGAGAGGTCGAGAACGCGGATGCCATCAAGTGAATTCATGGGTCACATTGTCGCCAAAAGCCGATACCGCCGCTGATCACGATAATCACCCTATGCGAAAACATTCATCGGCCCAGATGGCCACCTTGGCATTGACCTTGATTTTGAGCGCCTGCAGTCCAGCACAAAACTGGCGGGATATCGCTTTTGAAGGCAGCGCCCTCAGGGCGCAGCTGCCGTGCAAACCCGACCGGACCACTCGGACGGTTCCCCTCGGAGGCTTGTCGGTGGACCTGCAAGTGGCTGGCTGCGAAAGCGGAACGGCCATGGTGGCCGTGATGACCGCAGCATTGCCTGTTGGCTCCGATGCCGTGGCCGTGTTGTCAGGCTGGCAAAAAGCCACGCTCGACAACGCCCGTGTGAAGCCAGCTTTGACAACTGAAAATCATGTCTGGCACCGTCCGGGTCATTTGCCCCTCGCATCTTCGCAACGCGTCCAGGCGATGGGACTCAAAAACAATGGTGAACCCGTGGCGATGGATGCCGTTTGGGGCGCTGTGAGCGAGGGAGAGCGACTGCGCGTGGTTCATGCCGTGGTGTATGACCGGAAAATTCAGCCAGAGATGGCCAACACCTTGTTTGAAAGCATCAAGCCATGAGCGCCGCCACCATGCCCTTGCCGCCAATGCCACACCCTGACCATTTACCTCGCCGCATGGCGGTGGTGGTGTTTCTCGCTTTTGCTTTGGCCTACTTTTTTTCGGCCTTGGTTCGGGCCATCACGGCCACCTTGTCTCCGACCCTGACCACCGAATTCAATCTGAGCGCGCAAGATTTAGGTCTGTTGGCTGGTGGATATTTCTTGGGTTTTTCTCTGACCCAGCTGCCCTTGGGTCGCTGGTTGGACCGGCATGGCCCCAAAAAAGTCATTCTGGCTTTCTTGAGCTTTGCCGTGCTGGGTTGCTTGGCTTTTGCTTGGGCCGACAGCTTTCATGGTTTGCTCGCGGCACGTGTGTTGTGCGGCATGGGCGTCAGTGCTTGCCTGATGGCCCCATTGACGGCCTACCGTCGCTGGTTTGATGTGAGCACCCAGCTGCGCACCAACTCGTGGATGCTGATGACGGGCTCTTTGGGCATGTTGGCTGCAACATTGCCTGTTCAGTGGCTCATGCCCATCTGGGGCTGGCGTGCGCTGTTTGTCATGCTGGGCGTGATGATCGCGATAGCCATGCTGTTGATTGCCCTGCTGGTGCCGGTTTGGCAAAAAGCCACCCCCACAGCTGACACCCCGAAAGCCCCCGCCGATGACGACGGCAGCTACCGCGAGATCTGGCGCAGCGCGTATTTTTGGCGCATGACACCCATCGGGTTTTTCAGCTACGGCGGCATGGTGGCCATTCAGACCTTGTGGGCCGGGCCGTGGATGACCCAAGTGGCAGGCTGGAGCGCAAGCGAGGCAGCGTCAGGCTTGTTTCTGATCAACTTGGCCATGCTGGTGACCTTTTGGTTGTGGGGCCTGATCACCCCGGGTTTGGCACGCCGCGGTATCCCGGTTGAGCGTTTGATTGCTTGGGGATTGCCGCTCAGTTTTGTCGTCATCGGCACTTTGGTTTGGCTGGGTGCTGCCATCGGGTCGGCTGCGGCTTTAGGTATGGCTTTGTTGTGCGTCAGCAGCACTTTTGTGGCTTTGGCGCAACCAGCCGTAGGCATGGCTTTTCCGTCACACTTAGCGGGGCGGGCTTTATCGGCTTACAACCTGGTGATCTTTGCGGGCATCTTTGTAGTGCAGTGGGGCATAGGGTTGTTGGTGGACGCCGGGCGTGGCTTGGGGTTGGCCAATGTGCAGGCCTACCAAATGGCTTTGGGCTGTTTTGGCCTCAGTTCAATTGCCTCATGGGTGTTTTTCATGCTTAAAAATCCGTCTCAAGGTCGATAAACTGTCTCTATCATGATTGGCATACTCATCATCGCCCACGCCCCACTGGCCAGCGCTTTGCGGGAATGCGCGCTGCACGTTTTCCCAGACTGCGTAGACGGGGTGCAGGCCCTGGACATCGGTCCCCAAGACGCACCCGAGGACAGTTTGCTGCGCGCCCAGGCAGCCATGACCGCATTGGGCACCCCCGAAGTCCTGTTGCTCAGTGACGTCTTTGGTGCCACACCTTGCAATGTGGCTCAACAACTGGGCGATGGCCTGAACACCCGCTTGGTGGCGGGTGTCAATTTGCCCATGCTGCTGCGCAGCGTGTGTTACCGACACGAAAGCCTTGAATCGCTGGCAGCACGCGCCCACGCCGGTGGCACACAAGGCGTGATGCCTGTGGGCAGCACCGCACCCCAAAACCAAACTGGACAGAGACATGCCCCAAGCCAACGTGACCATCAGCAATAAATTGGGTTTGCACGCCCGTGCATCCGCCAAACTCACCAAACTGGCAGGTGGTTTTCCGTGCGAGGTTTGGCTCAGCAAAGGCGAGCGCCGCATCAATGCCAAAAGCATCATGGGCGTCATGATGTTGGCGGCAGGCTTGGGCAGCCAGGTGGTGGTGGAAACGATCGGTGAGCAGAGTGATGAAGCACTGACCGCTTTGCTGGCGTTGATCAACGACAAATTTGGCGAAGGCGAGTAAGCCATGACCTTCAGCATCCATGGTTTGGCGGTGGCACGTGGCATCGCCATTGGACGCGCCGTTCTGGTGGCCTCCAGCCGGGTCGATGTGGCGCATTATTTTGTGAGCCCCGATCAAGTGGCCGCAGAAATCATGCGTTTGCGCGTGGCCCGTGATGCCGTGGTCGATGAACTGCAGCGGCTGCAAAAAGCCATGCCCAAAGACGCACCGCATGAGCTTGGCGCGCTGCTGGATGTCCACCTGATGCTGCTGCAAGACGAAGAACTGACCTCGGGTGTGGTGCATTGGATCAAGACGCGCCTCTACAACGCAGAGTGGGCACTGACCAGCCAACTGGAGATCATTGTTCGCCAGTTTGAGGAAATGGAAGACCCCTATCTGCGCGAACGCAAAGCCGACATGGAGCAAGTGGGCGAGCGTGTGCTCCATTGCCTTAAGGGCACTGGGCCGCTGGTGGCGCAAGCCAAACGGCCTCAGCGTCCCCAACAAGAACTTCAGTTGGGCGATACCGATGTACCACTGGTGCTGGTGGCGCATGACCTGTCGCCTGCCGACATGCTGCAGTTCAAGCAAAGTGTGTTCTCGGGTTTTGTGACCGATGTGGGTGGCAAGACTTCGCACACTGCCATCGTGGCCCGCAGCTTAGGAATTCCAGCGGTAGTGGGCGCTCGCACGGCCAGCCAGTTTGTGAAACAGGACGACTGGGTCATCATTGACGGGGATGCGGGCGTGGTCATCGTTGACCCTTCTCCCATCATCTTGGCGGATTACGGTTTCAAACAGCGCCAAGGCGACTTGGAACGCGAGCGTTTGGTGCGCCTGAGGCATACGCCGTCGGTTTCGTTGGACGGACAAAAGGTGGAGTTGCTGGCGAACATCGAAATGCCCGAAGACACCCAGGCTGCTATCACCGCAGGGGCTGTGGGTGTGGGTTTGTTTCGCAGCGAGTTTTTATTCATGGGTCGGCAAGGCCATCTGCCCGACGAAGAAGAGCAATATCAGGCTTACCGCCGAGCGGTCGATGGCATGAACGGTTTGCCTGTGACCATCCGCACGGTGGATGTGGGGGCCGACAAGCCGCTCGATGAGACCCGCCACGATGCGGCGCACCTGAACCCAGCCCTGGGCTTGCGCGCCATCCGCTGGAGCCTGGCGGACCCGGCCATGTTCCTCACTCAGTTGCGTGCCATCTTGCGCGCTGCAGCGCACGGGCAGGTCAACTTGTTGATCCCCATGTTGGCCCATGGCAGCGAAATTCGCCAAACTTTGGCTCTGATGACACAGGCCCGTCAAGAGTTGGACCGACGGGGGGTAGCCCACGGCCCAGTGAAATTGGGCGCCATGATTGAAATTCCGGCGGCCGCGTTGTCGCTGCGTTTGTTTCTCAAACACTTCGACTTTTTGTCGATCGGCACCAACGACCTGATCCAGTACACCCTGGCCATTGACCGGGCCGATGAGTCGGTGGCGCACCTCTACGACCCGCTGCATCCGGCGGTGTTGCGATTGATTGCAGACACCATCGCCGAATGTCACCGGCAAGGCAAGGGGGTCTCGGTGTGCGGCGAGATGGCGGGCGATGTGACCATGACCCGTTTGCTGCTGGGTCTGGGTTTGCGCAGCTTTTCGATGCACCCCTCGCAAATTTTGGCGGTCAAGCAGCAGGTGCTGAGGTCTGATTGCGCCAAGCTGGTCTCTTGGGCTGGGCAGGTTTTGGACAGCGAAGACCCTGCACTGAGCATGAACGCATAGCCTCCGATCCGCGGGCGGTGCGTGCCCTTTGCGTTCCTTAAGCCTGTTTGATTTTGTCTTGAGTGCGGGTATCGAAGTCGCTGGCGTCGTGGCGTTCGTGCAACTGGGACTCGGGCGCGCCCATGACGCGGTTGACCATGCGACCGCGTTGTACCGCAGGGCGTTGCGCCAGTTCTTCTGCCCAGCGTTGCACATGGGTGTATTCATGCACCTGCAAAAACTCGCCTGCTTCGTAGAGGATGCCCTTGGCCAGCGCACCATACCAGGGCCAGATGGCGATGTCGGCGATCGTGTAATCGTCGCCTGCTATGAAACGGCTTTGGGCCAAGCGCTTGTCGAGTACATCCATTTCGCGTTTGACTTCCATGGCAAAGCGGTCGATGGCGTATTCGATTTTGACGGGTGCGTAGGCGTAAAAATGCCCAAACCCGCCGCCCAAATAGGGCGCACTGCCCATTTGCCAAAACAGCCAAGACAAGCATTCGGCACGTTGTGCGGGATCGGTGGGCACCAAAGTGCCGAACTTCTCTGCCAAGTACAACAAAATCGCGCCTGACTCGAAGACACGCACAGGCTGATCGCCACTGCAGTCCAGCAAGGCAGGGATTTTGGAGTTGGGGTTGACGCTGACAAAGCCGCTGCTGAATTGCTGACCCTCATTGATGCGTATCAGCCACGCGTCGTATTCGGCGCCTGTGTGTCCCAAAGCCAGCAATTCTTCGAGCATCACGGTGACTTTGACGCCGTTGGGTGTGCCCAGCGAATAAAGCTGTAGCGGATGCTGGCCACGCGGCAGGTCTTGATCGTGGGTAGCGCCCGAGATGGGGCGGTTGATGTTGGCAAAGCGCCCACCGTTGGCCTTATTCCAAGTCCAGACGGAGGGCGGGGTGTATGCGCTGGTGTCGGTCATGCTGCGGTGTCCGTGTCTATGGGTCTGTAAATGATCGGCCTCAGGCCTTTTCAGCCAAGCTCATGTGCGCCAAATGCGCTTGCTGGTCGGCGTGGTAGCTTGAGCGCACCATGGCGCCAACGGCCGCATGCGAAAAGCCCATTTCGTAGGCTTTGGCCTCGAACATCTTGAAGGTGTCGGGGTGAACGTATCGGCGCACCGGCAGGTGGCTGTTGCTGGGGGCGAGGTACTGGCCAATGGTGAGCATCTCGATGTTGTGCGCGCGCATGTCGCGCATGACCTCGAGAATTTCTTCGTCGGTCTCGCCCAAGCCGACCATCAGACCGCTCTTGGTGGGCACGTTCGGAAACAGGGCCTTGAATTTCTTCAGCAGGTTCAACGAAAACTGATAGTCCGATCCTGGGCGCGCTTCTTTGTACAAACGCGGCACGGTTTCCATGTTGTGGTTCATCACGTCGGGCGGCGCGGCTTTCAAGATTTCAAGGGCGCGGTCGTCGCGACCGCGAAAGTCGGGCACCAGCACTTCGATTTGGGTGGTGGGCGAGAGTTCGCGTGTTTTGCGGATGCATTCCACAAAGTGTCCAGCACCACCGTCACGCAGGTCGTCGCGGTCCACGCTGGTGATCACCACATATTGCAGTTTGAGTTGTGCAATCGTTTTGGCCAAGTTGTCGGGTTCGTTCACATCCAGAGGGTCGGGGCGGCCATGCCCCACGTCGCAAAACGGGCAGCGCCGCGTGCACTTGTCACCCATGATCATGAAGGTGGCCGTGCCCTTGCCAAAGCATTCACCGATGTTGGGGCAGCTGGCTTCTTCGCAGACGGTGACCAGTTTGTTGGCGCGCAGCACGTCCTTGATCTCGTAAAAGCGGGTGGTTGGCGAGCCGGCCTTGACGCGGATCCACTCGGGCTTTTTCAGCACCTCGGCCTGTTCGACTTTGACGGGAATGCGCGAGAGTTTGGCGGCGGCTTTTTGCTTGGCCATGGGGTCGTAGTTGTTCACGCTTTGGACTTCGCGGACCACGGGACGTTCGGTGGGCGTATTGCTCATGGGTTTCTTTCGGTTGCCGCACGGCGGCGGGTCAGGTGCGTGAGTTCAGGGCAGTGTTTGGGGTGGTGTTTCACAGCCTGGCTGCGAGTTGGCTTGCCAGCACCCGGGCTGCTTCTTCCCAAGTGGTTTCCACTCCGATTGTAAAAAGGTCCACTGTTTTCAAGCCGGCATAGCCACAGGGGTTGATACGCTCAAAGGGTTGAAGGTCCATGGCCACGTTCAAAGCCGCGCCATGGTAAGTGCAGTGGCGGCTGACTTTGATGCCCAGAGCACTGATTTTCCCCAGGCCCTTGAACGGGTCGTTGGCCGGGGCAGGCCCCACCAGAGCCGCGTGGCTGAAGGGGTCGTCCAAACGCACATAAATGCCCGGCGCACCCGCCACCCGGTGGCCCGTCACACCAAAGTGCGCCAAGGTGCGAATGACCGACTCCTCGAGCTTGTAGACGAACTCTTTGACGAAATAACCTACTCGTTGCAGGTTGACCAGGGGGTAGGCCATCACTTGGCCGGGACCATGAAAAGTGACTTGCCCACCCCGGTTGGTTTGCACAACTGGAATGTCGCCGGGCGTCAAGAGGTGCGAGGCCTGGCCCGCCAGCCCTTGGGTGAAAACCGGGGGGTGTTCACACATCCAAAGTTCATCGGGGCTGCTGGGTTCGCGTGCAGCCGTGAAGGCCTTCATGGCTTCATAGGTCGGCAAGTAGTCCACCTGCCCAAGAAGCCGGATGTCCATGCTCACAGCACAATTTTGACCATCGGGTGCGAGGTCAGGGCGCGGTAAAGGTCGTCGAGTTGTTCGCGACTGGTGGCTGTGATGTTGAGCGTTATGCCCAAATAGTTACCGCCTTTGCTGGGGCGCAATTCGAGGGTTCGTGCATCAAAGCCCGGATCAAACTGCAGGGCTACTTGGCACATGGCCTCGGCAAAACCGTCGACCATGGCGCCCATGACCTTGATTGGAAAGACCGAGGGGTATTCGATCAGGGTGTCTTTGCGAGGGTCGATGCCTGCGGGCGGTGTGATGGAAGCGCTCATGAAAAATCCCGTTTTGCCGCAAGCTTAACGCCACACCACCACAGCCAACACGGCAACCCAGCCGATTGCGAAATTGACCAGTACCATGGGGTGTATTTGCCCCAAAGCTTTGCCCGCTGCAGGCCAGTCTGATATCGACACAGCTGCTTTGAGTCGGCGAAACGGAACGAACCAAATGTGCGCAAAAATCAGGCACATCAACAAACCCAATCCCGACATGGCGTGCCAACCTTTGGGTGCCAGTTTCATGTCGGTCACGGACAGCATCCAAAAACCGGAAGCCAAAATCAACGCGATCGACACCCAGACCATGGCAAAAAAGCGGCTCAATACAGCCGACATCAATGCCAGGCGTTCGGGCGGCGACATTCGGGCGATGACCACCGGGCGCAACGCCAAAATCACCAAGGCCATACCGCCAAGCCAGACGATGGCTGCGCTTAAATGCAAAAATTTGAACCATTCGTACATAAGTTTGAACTCAAGGTGGAGTGATTTAGGAACTTAAATTGAAAAAGATTTCTGGAGACATCAGAGAATGCACGCAAACCGTACAAATTGCGTGGATTAGGGTCAAAAAAAGAGAGGCACGGGTTTTTACGTATAGAATCTGAGGCTTTGCAAAGCTTGATGCATGTTTAACCTGGGTGCCAATTGAGATGACTGACATCGCCTCAAATTCCCAAGCGGACCCAGACAAACTGAAAGCAAGTGCTACAGATGATGTCACGGAAACTGAATTCAAGCCCCTGACAGCAGCTGAAGCGCAAGCTTGGCGGCTTACAAATCCTGCTCTCATGCCATGGCGCATTGTTGGGTTGCAGGCAAGTGTAGGTGTCGTGATGGTTTTGCTGACATGGCTATTGACGGATGAGCAGCGATTGGCTGCTTCAGTGGCTTGGGGTGTGGTTGCTGTGGTGATACCCGCCATGGTGTTTGTCAGAGCTTTGAGCCGACAAATGCAAGTTGCCCAGCCTAAAGCTGCGCTGGTGGGTTTGTTCACTTGGGAGTTGGTCAAAATAGTTTTGACCGTGGCGTTACTCTTGGTTGCGCCTAGAGTGATATCTGATTTGAGTTGGCTTGCCTTGGTGGCCAGCTTCGTGGTGACGATCAAGGTGTACTGGCTGGCCATGGCGCTGGGCTGGGTGCAACGAAAATCGAAACCGACTTTTTATTGAACTGATTGGTGATCTATGTCTGCTGAAAACGCTGGCGCGCATGCCCCAACGGCTGGAGAGTACATCCAGCACCACCTGCAACACCTGCAAATGAACTTCTCATTTGAAGGTGTCAAGCAAACAAGCATTGTCGACTTCAGTCTGTTCAATCTGGACTCGGTCTTTTTCTCCTTGGTTTTGGGTGTTTTTGGCAGTTTCTTTTTGTGGTCTGCTGCCCGCAAGGCGACTTCGGGTGTTCCGGGCCGCTTCCAGGCAGCTGTCGAGATCTTGTCCGAAATGGTGGAAAACCAGGCCAAGGGCGTGATCCAGAACGCCAAGAGCCGCAAGCTGATCTCGCCTTTGGCGTTGACCGTCTTCGTCTGGATCTTCTTGATGAACGCCATGGACATGTTGCCTGTGGATCTGATCCCTGCGGCTTGGCATGCTGCTGGCCCAGCATTGGGTTTCAAAGATTACATGCGCGTTGTGCCAACAGCTGATTTGTCCACCACGCTGGGCCTTTCATGTTCCGTGCTGCTCATCTGCCTCTTCTACAACATCAAGATCAAGGGCTTGGGCGGTTGGTCGCATGAACTGGTTGCTGCACCCTTTGGAGATCATTGGATTCTTTATCCGATCAACTTTTTGATGCAGATGATTGAATATCTGGCCAAGACTGTTTCGCACGGCATGCGATTGTTTGGCAACATGTTTGCGGGTGAGTTGGTGTTCATGTTGATTGCCCTGATGGGTGGCGGCTGGGCGTTGTCAACAACGGGTGTGGGCTTGGCCATTGGCCACGTCATCGCTGGTACCGTGTGGACTCTGTTCCACATCTTGGTCATCACCTTGCAAGCCTTCATCTTTATGATGTTGACCTTGGTCTACACAGGCCAAGCGCACGATGCACATTGATGACTTTTTCCTTTTTTCCTGTTTCTTTTTTTTCCACTAACTTTTAGGAGCTTCTCATGGAAAACATTCTCGGCCTGGTGGCATTGGCTTGTGGTTTGATCGTTGGTTTGGGTGCTTTGGGCGCCTCTATCGGCATCGGCATGATGGGTGGCAAATTCCTCGAATCCGGCGCACGTCAGCCTGAATTGATGAACGAGTTGCAGACCAAAATGTTTCTGTTGGCTGGTTTGATCGACGCTGCGTTCTTGATCGGTGTGGCTATTGCTTTGCTGTTCGCCTTCGCTAACCCCTTCGTTTTGAAGTGATCCACGCACCTCTTCCAACAGAAGAAGGATTGAACCGTGAACATTAACGCTACTCTGTTCATTCAGATGATCGTTTTTGCGATTCTGGTGTGGTTCACGATGAAATTCGTGTGGCCTCCGATCACAAAAGCGCTCGACGAACGGGCACAGAAAATCGCTGACGGCCTCGCTGCCGCCGACAAAGCCAAAGCCGAACTCAGCAATGCCAATGCGCGTGTTGAAGCCGAATTGGCCCAGTCGCGCACCGAGACGGCTTCGCGCTTGGCAGATGCTGAGCGCCGTGCAAATGGCATCGTTGACGATGCTAAAGCACGTGCCACCGAAGAAGGCAACAAGATCATCGCCGCTGCAAAAGCTGAAGCTGAGCAGGAAGCTGTCAAAGCGCGTGAAGCCCTGCGTGAGCAGGTTGCAGCTTTGGCCGTGAAAGGCGCCGAGCAGATTCTCCGCAAGGAAGTCAATGCTGGCGTCCACGCTGATCTGCTGAGCCGCCTCAAGACCGAGCTGTAAGAAGCTCCAGCCAGAGAAGACCATGGCAGAACTTGCTACCATCGCCCGCCCTTATGCCGAAGCGCTTTTCAAAGCGCAGGCATCCGATCTTGCTGGCACGGCCGCTTGGCTGGATGAACTGGCCGCTGTTGCGGAAAACGCGCAATTGCAGCAGTTTGTCGACAGCCCCAAAGTGTCCGATGAGCAGGCATTTGAGCTGATCTCTGGCGTGCTTCGAACAGCACTGCCTGAGGCTGGTAAGAATTTCCTGCAACTGGTGATCGAAAACCGCCGTCTCAGTGCACTGCCTGTCGTCGCGCAGCAGTACCGGGCCCTGATGAATGCGCAAGGTGGCACTGCTGATGCAGTTGTTTACAGCGCATTTCCCATCGACGCTTCGGCTTTGGCCGATTTGTCGTCCACGCTCGAAAAACGCTTTGCGCGCAAGCTCAATGTGAGCGTCGAGCTCGATGTCACCTTGATCGGTGGCATTCGTGTGGTGGTGGGTGACGAGGTGCTCGACACCTCTGTCAAAGCCCGACTGGAACAAATGAAATCGGCCCTCACCGCTTGATGCGGATTGAGACCGGACATATTTAAAGAAAGAAGGAAAGAGTCATGCAACTCAATCCCGCAGAAATTTCTGAACTGATCAAGAGCCGCATCGAAGGGCTGTCCGCCAGCGCCGATATCCGCAACCAAGGCACCGTG
>NZ_CALPTI020000038.1:0-19153 GCF_943326455.1 Limnohabitans sp. Rim8 | reverse complement strand
TTACCGCATGGGCCACGACCGCATCTTTGACCACATGATGCTCGACGGCCTGGAAGACGCTTACGAGCCCGGCCGCAGCATGGGCACCTTTGGCGAAGACTGCGCCGCCAAGTACAGCTTCACCCGCGCCGAGCAAGACCACTTTGCCACCACCAGCGTGCAGCGCGCCAAGGCCGCTACCGAGTCGGGTGCCTTTGCCGCCGAGATCACGCCCGTGACGGTAAAAGACCGCAGCGGCGAACGTGTGGTGTCCATCGACGAAGGCCCGGGCAAAGTCAAGCTCGACAAAATCACATCGCTCAAGCCCGCCTTCAAAAAAGACGGCACCATCACCGCCGCCAGCAGCTCGTCCATCAACGACGGCGCGGCTGCCATGGTGCTGATGCGCGAAAGCACAGCGGCCAAGCTCGGCTGCAAACCGCTGGCCCGCATCGTCAGCCACGCCACCCATGCGCAAGAACCCGAGTGGTTCGCCACCGCCCCCGTGGGCGCGACCCAAAAAGCTTTGGCCAAAGCAGGATGGAAAGTCGAAGACGTGGACCTGTGGGAAGTCAACGAAGCCTTTGCCGTGGTGCCCATGGCGCTCATGAAAGAGTTGAACGTGCCGCACGACAAGGTCAACGTGAACGGCGGCGCTTGCGCCCTCGGCCACCCGATTGGCGCGTCCGGCGCGCGCATCATGGTCACGCTGATCCACGCGCTCAAGGCCCGTGGCCTCAAGAAGGGCCTGGCCACGCTGTGCATTGGCGGCGGCGAAGGCACGGCCGTGGCGCTGGAACTGGTCTGACAGATGCCGACAGTCTTGCTCATCGGCGCATCGCGTGGCATCGGTTTTGAACTGGCACGCCAGTACATCGAAGAGGGCTGGCGCGTCATCGCGACTGCGCGTTCGGACGACGGGATCGCTCTTCTCAAAACCTTGGGTGCCGAAACCTTGCGACTGGATGCGGCCAACCCGGCCAGCAACTCGGGATTGGCCTGGCAGTTGGATGGAGAGAAATTGGACTTGGCCGTGTATGTTGCCGGGGTCGGCGATCGGGACACTGCCGTCTCGCCGCCCACCCGAGAGAAATTCGATCTGTTGATGCATACCAATGCCATGGGTCCCATGATGGTGTTGCCACAAGTGGCGCCCATGTTGGCGCAGTCCTCAGGTACTTTTGCGGTCATCAGCAGCCACTTCGGCAGCTTGACCTTGACCGAGAGCAGCATGGCGGTGCTCTACCGGATGAGCAAGGCGGCGCTGAACATGTACATCCGATGTGCTCAGCATGACTTTCCTGAAATTGTCTGTCTGGCCTTGCACCCGGGCTGGGTGCAGACCGACATGGGGGGGCCGCAAGCGCCTGTGAAAGTGCAAGACAGTGCAGCCAGCCTGCGCCAGACGCTGGAGACCGTACGTACTGAACGCGACCCGAAACACCGAGGCGCATTTTTGAACCACGATGGGCAAGCCCTGCCTTGGTGAACCGACACAGAAAGACCGACATGCTGCTGACCCCCGACCAAGAAATGATCCGTGACGCCGTGCGTGACTTTGCCCAGCGCGAGCTGTGGCCCCATGCCGCCGAGTGGGACAAGAAGCACCACTTTCCCAAAGAAGCGCACAAGGGCCTGGCCGAGCTGGGGGCGTATGGCATTTGTGTGCCCGAAGAACTGGGCGGCGCGGGCCTGAACTATGTGACGCTGGCGCTGGTGCTCGAAGAAATCGCTGCCGGTGACGGCGGCACCAGCACCGTGATCAGCGTGACCAACTGCCCCGTGAATGCCATCTTGATGATGTACGGCAACGCCGCGCAAAAAGCGCAGTGGCTCACGCCGCTGGCCCAAGGCCAGATGCTGGGTGCGTTTTGCCTGACCGAGCCGCATGTGGGCTCTGACGCATCGGCCCTGCGCACCACGGCCTTGAAAGACGGCGACGAATACGTCATCAACGGCGTCAAGCAGTTCATCACCAGCGGCAAGAATGGCGATGTGGCGGTGGTGATTGCCGTGACCGACAAGGGCGCGGGCAAGAAGGGGCTGAGCGCCTTTTTGGTGCCCACCAGCGCCCCGGGCTATGTGGTGGCGCGCCTGGAAGACAAGCTGGGGCAACACAGCAGCGACACCGCGCAGATCAATTTTGACAATTGCCGCATCCCAGCTGAGAACCTGGTCGGTCAAGAGGGCGAGGGCTACAAAATTGCCTTGTCGTCATTGGAGGGCGGGCGCATCGGCATTGCTGCGCAGAGTCTGGGCATGGCCCGCAGCGCTTTGGATGTGGCCATTGACTACGCCAAGCAGCGTGAGAGCTTTGGCACCGCCATCTTCAACCACCAGGCCGTGGGTTTCCGTTTGGCCGACTGCGCCACCCAACTCGAAGCGGCGCGCCAGTTGATTTGGCACGCGGCCAGCTTGCGCGATGCTGGCCGCCCCTGCCTGAAAGAAGCTGCCATGGCCAAGCTGTTTGCCAGCGAAGTGGCCGAAAAAATCTGCTCTGCCGCCATCCAGACCCTGGGCGGCTACGGCTATGTGAGCGACTTCCCGGTCGAGCGGATCTACCGCGATGTGCGCGTGTGCCAGATTTACGAAGGCACCAGCGACGTGCAAAAAATCATCATCCAGCGGGCGCTTTAAAGTAAAAAGCGGGCTGCTATGGGGGGCGGCTCCCGTATCATCAGGCCTCATGAACATCATCATCCTGGGTGCCGGCCGTGTGGGCGAAAGCGTCGCCGAAAGCCTGGTTTCAGAGCAAAACGACATCACTGTCATCGACCAAGACCCGGCACGCCTCAGGTTGCTCGAAGAGCGTCTGGACCTGCGCGGGGTGGTGGGCAACGGCATTCAGCCCTCGGTGCTGCGCGAAGCTGGGGCCCAAGACGCCGACATGCTGATTGCCTGTGCGGCGGCCGACGAAGCGAATTTGGTGGTTTGCAAGATCGCCCACGATGTGTTCAACGTGCCCACCACCATCGCTCGGCTGCGTTCGCCCGAATTCAATGAGGGTGATGAATTGCTGGGCAAGTCCGGTTTTGCGGTGGACCATGTGATCTGCCCCGAAGAGTCGGTGATGCGCTACATCCAGCAGCTGATCCAGTACCCCGAGGCTTTGCAGGTGCTTGAATTTGCCGAGGGCCGCGTGAGCCTCATCGTGGTGCGTGCCGCGGCCGACAGCCTGTTGGTGAACCACACCATCGCCGAGTTTCGCGACCGCTTACCCGATGCCGAGATGCGCGTGGTGGCCCTGTACCGGCAAGACACGCAAGTGGATGCGCTGCCCGAGACGAGCATCTTGCCTGGCGATGAGGTGTTTGTCTTGGCCGACACACGCAAGATCCCTGTTGTGTTGTCTGGCATCCATAAAACCGACCAACCCGTTCGACGCCTCATGCTGGCCGGGGGGGGCAAAGTGGGCTTGCGTTTGGCGCGCATTTTGGCGGACCAGTACGCCGTGAAGCTGATCGAGCGCGACAAAAAACGCTGCGAATACCTGGCCAGTCAGTTGCCTTCAAGCACCTTGATTCTGAATGGCGACGGTGCCGACGAAGACCTGCTGCAAGAAGAAAACGTGGGCGAGATGGACCTGTTTTTGGCGCTGACCAGCGACGACGAGGACAACATCATGTCGGCCATGTTGGCCAAGCGCATGGGTGCGCGGCGTGTCATGGCCCTGATCAACCGCCGCGCATACGCTGACATGATGCAAGGCAGCACGATCGACATTGCGATCTCCCCTGCCCAAACCGTGATCGGCGAGCTGTTGGCGCATCTGCGCAGGGGCGATGTGGCGGCAGTCCACAGCCTGCGCCGGGGGGCGGCCGAGGCCTTGGAGGGCATTGCGCGCGGTGACATCAAAACCTCCAAGTTGGTGGGCCGGCGTGTCGAGGAAATCAAGCTGCCCCAGGGCGTGAGCATGGGCGCCATTGTGCGTGGCGAGGGCAAATATTCCGAAGTGCTCATGCCGCACCACGATACCCTGATCGAAGCCAATGACCACATCGTCTTGTTCATTCCCAACAAGCGCGATGTGCGTGCGGTGGAAAAACTCTTTCAGGTCAGTGCGACCTTCTTTGGCTGATGCTCACGTTCTTCGCGCCGGTCTTGGCCTTGATGGCGCGCATTCTGGTCGCGTTTTCGGTCACGTTTTTGGTGCCGGGCATCTGGGCCTGGTTTGAAGACCACCGTGACTTGCAGTGGATCTGGCTGGCCGGCTTTGGTTTGACGGCTGTCAGTGGCTTGGTGTTGGCGGCGCTCACCCAGCGGCATCGGCGGGAATTGAAGACCAAAGACGGTTTCCTGTTGGTCAACATGGTGTGGCTGGTCTTGCCGGCCTATTCGGCTTTGCCCCTCATGTTTTTGGTGCCAGAGATCACTTGGTTCAAAGCTTATTTTGAGGCCATGAGCGCGCTCACGGCCACGGGCGCAACGGCGCTTTCCGGGCTTGAGCACTTGCCGGTTTCGGTGAATATTTGGCGCTGCTTTTTGCAGCTGATCGGTGGTCTGGGCATCATGCTGTTGGTGGTGGCGGTCTTGCCCATGTTGGGTTTGGGCGGTATGCAACTTTACAAAACCGAAACACCCGGCCCCATGAAAGACACCAAATTCACGCCTCGTATTGCAGAGACGGCGCGTGGATTGTGGGGCGTTTACTTTTTGTTTTCGGCCGCTTGCTTGCTGGCGTACCGCTGGGCTGGCATGAGCTGGGCCGATGCCTTCATGCACATGTGCACCACCATGGGTTTGGGTGGATTTTCTTCGTATGACGCCAGTTTTGGGCACTTCAATTCACCCATGATCGAGTGGGTTGCCATCGTCTTCATGAGCTTGGCTGGCATCAGCTTTGTGCGCTACTTTGTGGTGCTGCGCAGCCGCTCCATCCTGCCCATCAGCAATGATCGGGAGATTCGCACCTACTTGGGTGTTTTGTTGGCCGCCACTTTGTTGGTGATGGCGCTGCTGTTGGCCCATGGCGTGTATGACGACGGCCTGGAGGCCTTGCGCATCAGCGCTTTCCATGTGGTGTCTTTGGCCACCACCACCGGTTATGCCGCCACCGATTACGCGCAGTGGCCGGTGTTTGCCCCAATCTTTTTGATGTTTCTGGGCTGCTTTGTATCGTGTGCGGGGTCTACGGGCGGCGGCATCAAGCTGGTGCGCATGATTTTGTTGGTCAAGCAGGCGCGTCGCGAGTTGGTGCGCATCATCCACCCGCGTGTCATCAACCCGGTCACACTGGGCGGCGCCGTGATTCCCATGTCGGTCATGACAGCGGTGCTGGGCTTCATGCTCATTTATGGTGGGGCCACCATGGGCCTGAGCATGCTGCTTTTGCTCAGCGGCTTGGACATCGTGACCGCATTTTCGGCCGTGATCGCCACCGTCAACAACATCGGTCCCGGTTTGGGTGAAGTCGGTCCATCGGGTAATTTTGGGGGCCTCAACCCTTTTCAGTTGAGTGTCTTGAGTTTTGCCATGCTGCTGGGTCGACTGGAATTGTTGTCGGTTCTGGTGTTGTTCAGCTCACATTTTTGGCGCAAATAAAGTCGGTTTTTTGCCATCATCACAAGGAGAATCACATGTCCATTACCAAAGGATTTCAAGTCCTCGTCGACGAGGCCATGGCCCAGGTCACGACGCACAGTGTGGCCGCGGTGCAAGCACGCCTGGCCGATGCAGCCGTGCAAATCGTGGACATCCGCGACCCGCGTGAGCTGGAACGCGATGGCACGGTGCCCGGCGCTTTGCTGGCCCCTCGCGGCATGCTGGAATTCTGGGTGGACCCGGCTTCGCCTTATTTCAAGCCTGTGTTCGCCGACGAGAGCAAACAGTTCATCTTGTTTTGCGGTGCAGGCTGGCGCAGCGCTCTGGCCACCAAAACCCTGCAAGACATGGGCATGACCAATGTGGCCCATATCGATGGCGGTTTTGCCGCCTGGAAAAAAGCAGCGGCGCCTATTGTCACGATGGAGCAGCACAAAGCCGAAATTGCCGCGCGCAAGAGCGCTTGAATGCCTCATAGCGTGACGCTGTGCCCGTGCGGCCGCACCACCCCCAAAGGTCAGGCACTGAGCTTGGCTGACTGCTGCGGCCCGCTGCACACAGGCCAAGCTGCGCCCGATGCCGAGCGCCTCATGCGCTCACGCTATAGCGCCTTTGTGCTGGGTGATGTGCCCTATCTGCTGGCCACTTGGCACAGCAGTCAACGGCCCGCCGAACTGACGCTCGAGCAGGGTGGCAAATGGTTGGGCTTGGAGATCAAACAGCACCGCGTCACAGGCGTGGGTACCGCCGAGGTGGAATTTGTGGCGCGCTTTCGGGTGGGTGGCAAAGCGGTGCGCCAGCATGAACGCAGCCGCTTTGTGCGCGAACCCAGTGCAGACGGCGATCGCTGGTTTTATGTGGACGGCGATGAGCTTTGAGGCTTGACCCAGAGCTTCTGCACAATGCCCCTATATCATCACATCCATGAACTTTGAAGCCATTTTGTTTGATTGCGACGGCGTGCTGGTGGACAGCGAAGCCATCACCTGTGGCGTGCTGCGCGACATGTTTGAAGAGCAGGGCTGGCGCATGACCTTGGCCGAGTGCATGCAGCGCTTTGTAGGCCACACCGTCAAAAGCCAGCGCAGCACCATCGAAGCGCATACCGGCCAGCCGCTCACCGATGCGTGGTTGGAACAGTTTTTTGCCCGCCGCAATGTGCGCTTGACGCAAAGCATCACCGCGATCGAGGGCGTTCATGAAGCGGTGGCGCATCTGCACGACCACTGCCAGGGACGAATTGCTGTGGCTTCGGGTGCAGACCGTTTCAAGGTCGAGATGATGCTCAAGCAAGTGGGGCTGATCGACTTTTTTGCAGGCCGCATTTTCAGCGGCCACGAGATGCCGCGCAGCAAACCTCACCCCGATGTGTACCTGGCTGCAGCTGCGCACTTGCAGATCGACCCGGCACGTTGTTTGGTGGTGGAAGACACCACCGTGGGCATCACGGCGGGTGTGGCTGCTGGGGCCACAGTGTGGGCTTATGCCGCGCCTCCAGCTGAGCATGCGCCTTTGGTGCAAGCCGGGGCCGCTCGCGTGTTCACGGGTATGCACGAGTTGCGTCTGGCTTGAGTCCTGATGGCATGGGCTTTTTCAAGGCGCTTTGGCCTGCCTGAACTCTTCAGGCGTTTGCCCCGTCCACCCTTTGAACGCCCGCATGAAACTCTTCTCGTTCTGAAACCCGACCTCGGCAGCGATTTTTTTGATGGGCCGCTGCGTGCGCAGCAGCAGGTCGGTGGCCAGGTCGCGGCGCACGGCGTCTTTGAGCTGCTGCAAGCTCGCACCTTCTTCTTTGAGTTGCCGGTGCAGGGTGCGGGCCGACAGGTTGAGCCAAGCCGCCAGGTCGTCGGCGTTGCGGCTGTGCTCGGGGTGTTCGGCCAGGGTCTGGCGCACTTTTTCCACCAGCAAGCGGTCGCGCCGGTAAGGTCGTACCGTGAGCAACAGGGCGCGTTGCAGCATGCGTTGCAAGGCAGCCTCGTCGCGGCGCACCGGCAGGCTCAGGTAGCCCGCGTCAAACTGTAGGCTGTGCGTGGGCGCGTTGAATTGGGTGGGGCCGTCAAACAGCACGCGGTAACTGTCGGCATGGGGTGGCGGGGCCAAGCGCAGCGTGGTTTGCAACAAGGGGATGCGCGAGTCCGTCAGCCAGCAGGCCACGCCCAAAGCATTGCGCAGCACCGAGACCACGGCAAATTCTTGCAATGCGCCCAAGTTGCGTTGTTCGGTCAATTGCAGGCTGGCCACCCCCTGCGACTGGTTGACTTGCAGGTGGATGTCGTCGGTCAGTAAGCCGTGGTGGCGGCACCAGCGGGCCAGCGCCACGCCCAGGTTGGGGGCGGTCAAGGAGGCGCGCACCAGCATACCGTAGCTGCCCCAGGGCAGGCGGCGGCTGAACCAGCCCAGGGCCTCATCGTCCAGCTCGCGCATGGCCGCTTCGCTCATCCATTCCATTTGCAGCGCCGTCACGCGCGCATCGGGTTGCGACAATAATTCTGGCGTGATTTGTGCTCTTCGAAGGGCTCCGGCCGGGTCCATCCCGCGGTCGGTGTAGGCCTTGACCATCGCTAAAATGAAGGCGATCGGTGTTTCAGATCGGGAGGTCGGGGAAGTCAAGTTCATGAATGGCATATTTTGGCAGGATTTGCAACCTGCTTGGCGTGATGTTTCAGGACACTTCGCTTTATGCTGGTGGCCAACAGAGACAGCCGAGGACCTGCCATGACCGTTTTGCACTCCCAACTGAACCCGCGCTCCGCCGATTTCCAGCACAACGCCGCTGCCATGCGTGGTTTGGTCGATGACCTGCGTGCCCACCTGGAGCGAGTGGCCCAAGGCGGGGGCGATGCGCCCCGCGCCAAACACACCGCCCGGGGCAAGCTGCTGCCGCGTGACCGTGTGCAAATGCTGCTCGACCCCGGCACACCCTTCCTGGAGGTGGCCCCGCTGGCCGCGCTCAACATGTACAACAACGACGCGCCCAGCTCTGGCGTGATCGTGGGTATAGGTCGCGTCAGCGGCGTGGATTGCATGATCGTGTGCAATGACGCCACGGTGAAGGGCGGCACCTATTACCCCATGACGGTGAAAAAGCATTTGCGTGCGCAAGAGATCGCGCAGCAAAATCGCCTGCCTTGCATTTACCTGGTGGACTCGGGCGGTGCCAACCTGCCCAACCAGGACGAAGTTTTCCCCGACCGCGACCACTTTGGCCGCATCTTCTTCAACCAAGCCAACATGAGTGCGCAAGGCATCGCACAGATCGCGGTGGTCATGGGCTCTTGCACGGCAGGGGGGGCTTACGTGCCCGCCATGAGCGACGAGACCATCATCGTCAAGAACCAGGGCACCATCTTTTTGGGTGGCCCGCCCTTGGTCAAAGCGGCCACGGGCGAAGTCGTGAGCGCCGAAGATTTGGGCGGTGGTGATGTGCACACGCGCCTGTCGGGCGTGGCCGACCACTTGGCGCAAAACGATGTGCACGCGCTGGCGTTGGCGCGTCAGGCCGTGAAAAACCTGAACGCGCAAAAGGTCCCCAACATCGCCACGCATGCGCCAGTGCCGCCGCTGTTTGACGCGCAAGAGTTGTACGGCGTGATTCCCACGGACACGCGCAAGCCCTTTGATGTGCGCGAAATCATCGCTCGCATCGTGGACGGCTCGGAGTTCGATGAATTCAAATCACGCTTTGGCACCACCTTGATCTGCGGCTTTGCCCGCATCGAAGGCATGCCGGTGGGCATCATCGCCAACAACGGCATTTTGTTCAGCGAGTCCGCCTTGAAGGGTGCGCACTTCATCGAACTGTGCTGCCAGCGCAAGATCCCCTTGGTCTTCTTGCAAAACATCACCGGCTTCATGGTGGGCCGCAAATACGAGAACGAAGGCATCGCCCGCAATGGCGCCAAGATGGTCACGGCCGTGGCCACGGCGGCTGTACCCAAATTCACCATCATCATTGGCGGCAGCTTTGGCGCGGGCAACTATGGCATGTGCGGCCGTGCCTACAGCCCCCGCTTCTTGTGGATGTGGCCCAACGCCCGCATCAGTGTCATGGGTGGTGAGCAGGCGGCCAGCGTCTTGGCCACTGTCAAACGTGACGGCATTGAAGGCAAGGGCGGCCAGTGGAGCTTGGAAGAAGAAGAGGCCTTCAAAGCCCCGATCAAGCAGCAATACGAAGACCAAGGCCACCCCTACTACGCCACTGCCCGCATTTGGGACGACGGCATCATCGACCCGGCCGACACCCGCCGCGTGCTGGCGTTGGGTTTGAGCGCATCGCTCAATGCCCCGATACCAGAGACGAAATTTGGACTTTTCCGCATGTGATGTGTATGATTTTGTAAATTCATACACATTAAGGGGCTTAACACATGCGAACCAACATCGTGATCGACGACAAGCTCATGGCCGACGTCATGGCTTATGGCGACTTCAAGACCAAGCGAGAGGCTGTGGAAGAGGGCTTGCGCATGCTCAAGCGGCGCAAAGTTTATGACGGCTTGCTGGCCTTGCAAGGACAGCTTCAGTGGGACGACTCGGACGAAGGATGGGCCCTCTGGCGGGCGCAGCAGCAGGCATTGAAGGTCGCAGGCGAACCGTACGACCGCGCCATTGACGCGGCGGAGAAGGTCCACACAGGCGTTCAGGCTTTGGTGCTTCAAGAACCCGAGCCGCCCACACTGATCGCAAAAACCCGGAAGAAGCCATGATTCTGGTGGACTCCAGCGTCTGGATTGACTTCTTCAATCAAGCGCCGACACCGCAACGCCTGCAACTGGTGCGCTGGCTGGAAGGTGGAGACGTGTCGATTGGCACAGCCGATCTGGTGGTATTCGAAGTGCTGCGCGGCTTTCGCAACGACACAGCCCGTCGCACGGCAGAAAGCCTGCTGTTGGATTTGCCCGTGATAGACATTGGTGGGGCGGCCAATGCGCTCAGCGCGGCAGCTCTGTACCGCCTCCTGCGGGCACAAGGCCGTACCGTGCGCAGTCCCATTGACGTGCTGCTGGCCAGTTATTGCATGACCCACCGCCACACGCTGCTGCACCGTGACGCCGACTTTGAATCACTCAAAAAATTGGGAGGACTGGAGACATGGCCACAATGAACACATCCACCTGGCACAGTCACTTCAAAATGCAAGCGCGTTACCAAGTCTGGGTCACGCACCGCCTGCTTGAAGCGGTCTCGCGCGTGTCCGATGCAGACTATCGGCGCGACGTGGGCCTGTTCTTCAAAAGCATCCACGGCACGCTGAACCACATGCTGGTGGCCGAGCACCTGCTTTGGTATGCGCGTTTTGCCAAAGGCGCATCGCCCGTGCTGGCGCTGGACGCCGAGGTTGAACCCCACCGCGAACGCCTGGCGCAGGCGCTCAAGGGTGGATCGGCCAACTGGGCGCCATTGATCGCCAGCTGGAGCACCGAGCGTTTTGATGGCCAACTGGACTACCGCACGAGCAAGGGCGATCCCCTGTCCCTGCCGTTTGCGGCCACCTTGGCGCATGTGTTCAACCACACCACCCACCACCGTGGTCAGATCACGGCAGCACTGACGGCCATGGGCCAGCCTTGCCCGGAGCTCGACATGGTGCATTTCCTTTTGGCAGAACAGGCCCCCAAAGCATGAGTACAGCCCTGAAAATCTCAACCCAAGGCGGCGTGCACACCATCACGCTGTCCCGCCCTGATGTGCGCAACGCCTTCAACGACGAAGTCATTGCTGAGCTGAAAAACGCTTTTCTGGCAGTGGCTCAGGACAGCGCCGTGCGCTGCGTGGTGCTGGCCGCCGAGGGGCCTGCTTTTTGTGCAGGCGCAGACCTGAACTGGATGCGCCGCATGGCCGACTACACCCGCGATGAAAACCTGGCCGATGCGGGCGAGCTGGCCGCCATGCTGCGCGCCATTTATGCATGCCCCCAGCCCACCATCGCCCGCGTGCAAGGCGATGTGTACGCCGGCGGCATGGGCTTGGTGGCGGCGTGTGACATGGCGGTGAGCGTGGACACAGCCCACTATTGCCTGAGCGAGGTCAAGCTGGGCCTGATCCCCGCCACCATCAGCCCTTATGTGATCCGCGCCATGGGTGCGCGTGCGGCGCACCGCTATTTTTTGACGGCTGAGCGTTTTAATGCGGCCGAGGCGCACCGCATCGGGTTGGTGCATGAGCGGGTACCGGCCGATGCGCTGGACGCCAAAGTGGCCGAGCTCACCCAAGCGCTGGTGAACGCCAGTCCCCACGCCGTGCGCGCCTGCAAAAAGCTGGTGCAGCACGTGGCCGAGCGAGAGATCAACGACGCGTTGGTGGCGCAAACGGTGGCGGGTATCGCCGACATCCGCGCCAGCAGCGAAGGCAAGGAGGGCGTGCAGTCCTTTTTGCAAAAACGAAAACCCAGCTGGTTGGTGTGAGGAATAAGACATGTTCAACAAAATACTGATCGCCAACCGTGGCGAAATCGCCTGCCGTGTTGCGGCCACAGCCCGTCGAATGGGCATTCAGACCGTGGCCGTGTATTCGGACGCCGATGCCGGAGCCAAGCATGTGCAAGCGTGTGACGAAGCCGTGCATGTGGGCGGCAGCGCGCCCAAAGACAGCTACCTGCGTTGGGAACGCATTTTGCAAGCGGCCAAAGACACGGGCGCTGAGGCCGTGCACCCCGGCTACGGCTTTTTGAGCGAGAACGAAGACTTTGCCAAGGCCTGCGCCGCAGCCGGTCTGGTGTTCATTGGCCCGCCAGCCTCTGCGATTTTGGCGATGGGCCTCAAAGCCGAATCCAAGCGTTTGATGGAAGCAGCCGGCGTACCGCTGGTGCCGGGTTACCACGGAGCCGACCAAGACCCAGCGCTGCTGCAGCGCGAGGCCGACCGCATTGGTTACCCTGCCCTCATCAAGGCCAGCGCGGGCGGTGGTGGCAAAGGCATGCGCGTGGTCGAAAAGTCCGAAGACTTTGCGGCGGCGCTCGCCAGTTGCCAGCGCGAAGCGATCAACAGCTTTGGCAGCGATGCGGTGCTGATTGAAAAGTACGTGCAGCGCCCACGCCACATCGAGATCCAGGTGTTTGGCGATACGCAGGGCAACTGCGTGTATTTGTTTGAGCGCGATTGCTCGGTGCAGCGCCGCCACCAGAAGGTGCTGGAAGAAGCCCCGGCCCCCGGGATGACCGAGGCCCTGCGTGCGCAAATGGGCGCAGCCGCTGTGGCTGCGGCCAAAGCGGTCAACTATGTGGGCGCGGGCACGGTGGAGTTCATCGTCGAGCAAACCGCTTATGACCAGCCCGAATCCATGAAGTTCTTTTTCATGGAGATGAACACCCGCTTGCAGGTCGAGCACCCGGTGACCGAGGCGATCACGGGTCTGGACTTGGTGGCGTGGCAGTTGCGTGTGGCCAGTGGCGAGCCGCTGCCTTTGCGCCAGGACCAGTTGTGCATTCAGGGCCATGCCATCGAGGCGCGCATTTGCGCTGAGAACCCCGACAACAACTTCTTGCCCGCTACTGGCACTTTGCAGGTCTACCGCAAACCGCAAGCCAGCAGCTTTGAGACAAGCACGGTGCGCATCGATGACGGCGTGCGCGAGGGCGACACCATCAGCCCGTTTTACGACTCGATGGTGGCCAAGTTGATCGTGCACGGCGATACCCGCGAGCAAGCGCTGGCCCGGCTCGATACCGCCTTGGCGCAAACCCACATCGTGGGCCTGAACACCAACGTGCAGTTCTTGCGCCATGTGGTGCGCAGCGATGCCTTTGCCACCGCCAAGCTCGACACCGCGCTCATCCAGCGCGAAGCCGCGGTTTTGTTCAAGCAAGAAACCGTGGGCTTAGCTGCAGCGGTGGCCGCTGTGGTGGCCCACACCCTGCATGCGGAAAAAGCCCTGCAGGGCGCAGACCCCTTCAGCCGCCGTGATGGCTGGCAGTCGCACGGCCTGGCGCAGCGCCGTTTTGAATTCGTGTGGCAAGACCAGCCCTGCTCGGCCCGTCTGAGCTACTTGCACGACGGCGCTGTGAGCTTGTCTCTGGAAGGTGATGACGCCATCTCTGGCGTGCTGACATTTGCCGCCCATGGTGAAGGCCTGTGGGTGCAGTGGGGCAGCACCCCACGCTGCTTCACCCAGCTCAACTGGCAAGGCGAAACCGCGCACCTCTTCACGCCGCAAGGTGCGACCCGCATCACCGTGCTCGACCCGTTGGCCCACGCGGGCGAAGCGGCGCAAGAAGGCGGGCGTCTGACGGCCCCCATGCCTGGCAAGGTCGTGTCCTTTGCCGTCAAGGCGGGCGACAAGGTCAAAGCCGGTCAGCCTCTGGCGGTGATGGAGGCCATGAAAATGGAGCACACCATCAGCGCACCCAAAGACGGTGTGGTGGCCGAGCTGCTGTACGCACCGGGTGACCAAGTCGCCGACGGGGCAGAGCTGCTCAAGCTGGGCTGACAAAATCGACCCATGAACATCACCATCTGCTTTGACAAGCTCGACCCCGCGCCTTGGGTGCAGGGCCTGCAAAAGGCTTTCCCTGAGGCTGCAGTGTCTGCATGGGCGCCTGGCGCGCCCTCCGCCGAGCATGCCATTGTCTGGGCGCCGCCCCAGCAGTTCATCGACGAACAGCCGGGCCTGCGAACCCTGTTCAACATCGGCGCAGGTGTGGACGCTTTGCTGCAGCTCAAATTGCCGCCTGCCCTGAAGGTGGTGCGCTTGGACGATGCGGGCATGTCGGTGCAGATGGCCGAATACGTGTGCCATGCGGTGATCCGGCATTTTCGCGAGTTCGATGGCTACGACGCCGACACCCATTTGGGCAAATGGTCTTACCGCAAGCCTCGCAGTCGCGCCGACTTTGCGGTGGGTGTGATGGGCCTGGGTGTGCTGGGTGAACGCGTGGCCAAAGCGCTGCAGGTGTTTGACTTCTCCGTCAACGGCTACAGCCGCAGCCCCAAAGACCTGGCGGGCATCCGCTGCTTCAGCGGGGCGCAGAGCCTTCACGAATTCCTGCAGGCCACGCGCGTGCTGGTCAACCTCATGCCGCTGACTGCCGAGACCGAAAACATCCTGAACAAAGACACGCTCTCGCAGCTGCAAAAAGGCGGCTATGTGATCAACGTGGCCCGTGGCAAACACCTGGTGGACGAAGATCTGCTGGCCCTCATCGACAGTGGCCACCTGGCCGGGGCCACGCTCGATGTGTTCCGCACCGAGCCCTTGCCCGCCGACCACGTGTTCTGGCAACATCCGAAAATCACCGTCACGCCACACACCTCGGCCCGCACTCTGCGTGAAGAAAGCATTGCTCAGATCGTTGGCAAAATGCGGGCTTTGCAGCACGGTGAGCCCATCAACGGCGTGGTGGACCACCAGCGCGGTTATTGACCATTCAGAGAACCCCATGACCCTTCCTTCTCGCGTTCAGCTCATCGATGTCGGCCCCCGTGACGGTTTGCAAAACGAAAAGCAGCCGGTCCCGGCCGAGGTCAAAATTGGTTTGGTGCACCGATTGCAGGCTGCGGGCCTCACCGAGATCGAGGTCACCAGTTTTGTGTCCCCGAAGTGGGTGCCGCAGATGTCCGACAACGCGATCGTGATGGCGGGTATTGAGCGCCAAGCGGGTGTGCGCTATTCGGTGCTCACGCCCAACATGGTCGGCTTTCAGGCGGCGTTGGCTTCTAAGCCTGACGAGATCGTGGTCTTTGGAGCCGCCAGCCAGGCCTTCAGCCAAAAGAACATCAACTGCTCCATCGAAGAAAGCATGGAACGCTTTGCGCCCGTGGTGCAAGCCGCGCTGGCAGCGGGCATTGCCGTGCGCGGGGCCATGAGCTGCACCGTGGGATGCCCCTACGAAGGCGAGGTCTCACCGGCGAGCGTGGCCCATTTGGCAGGTTTGATGAAGCAAATTGGCGTGCAGCGCGTGGACGTGGCCGACACCATTGGCACAGGCACGCCGCTCAAGGTGCAAAAAGCCATCGAGGCCGCAGGCCAGCACTTCGACATCGACCACATCTGCGGCCACTTTCACGACACCTATGGCCAGGCCCTGGCCAACACCTTGGCCGCGCTGCAGATGGGGGTGTGGAACTTCCAGTCTTCTGTCGCAGGTCTGGGTGGCTGCCCTTATGCCAAGGGTGCAACGGGCAATGTGGCCACCGAAGACGTGGTGTACATGCTGCACGGCATGGGCATTGCTACTGGCATCGACCTGGACAAACTGGTGGATGCCGGCGCCTTCATCAGCGACTTTTTGGGCCGCAAACCCAACTCGAACGTGGCCAAGGCCATCTTGAACAAGCGGGCGGGCTGAGCCATGAAGTCGCACTTCAAATTGTTGGCGCAGCGTGCCGCCCAAGTGTTGGCTACACAAGAGCCGCATGTGCCATCGCCCTGCGTGTCGGTGTGTCTGATGCACCCCGATGGGGGGCACTGTGAGGGGTGTTTGCGCACACTTCCTGAGATTGGCAACTGGGGCCGCATGTCGGATGAGGCCAAACGCTTGGTGTGGCGCAACATTCAGCAGCGGCTGGTGTCCTCACAGGGCTGAAATCGCTTGGGCCTGCTGAGGTCAGTGCTCGCGTGCCACCACAATCAACACGTTGCATGGCGACTCTTCAACGAGCGACTTGGCCGTCGAGCCGCTCCACCAGCGGCGCAAGATGTTCTTTTCGTGTTTGTGGCCCACCACAATCAAGTCAGCCTTGGCGCGCTCCGCAAATTGCGTCAGCTCATGGATGATGTCTCCTTTCAAGATTTCCCCTTTCACTGAGAAACCCATGGCCTGCAAAGATTGCACGCCACGCTCAAGTTGATCTTTGAGTGTTTCTTGCAGAGGTTCCGCATCCACCGAGGTGTAGTAACCCATCTCCATCGAGCCCACATCCAAGGGGTTGGGGGCCACGGCCACGAGCGTCAACCGAGGTTGCCCCCAGTGCGCCAGCTCTTTCAGCTCAATCAAGGCTTTCTGGCCGGTGACAGAACCGTCGTAAGCCAAGATGATGTGTTGGTACATACGCGCCTCCTGAATCGAAAAAAAGAGTGGGATGCTTTGGGGGCACCGCACTTCTGAGGATGGATGACAAAATCATGTGCTGCAATGCCCAGATGCGCAAGCTGGTGTTGACCCTATGGACCCCGCCCATGGCCATGCCGAATTGACCGATTTCATTGACTGAAAGATGACATGAAAACCATCCACTTTTATTTCGATTTCATCTCGCCCTATGCCTGGTTGGGCTTTGATGCCTTGCCCCAAGCCTTGCAAGGCATCAGCCACAGGGTGGTGCACAAGCCCATTTTGTTTGCTGCGCTGCTCAAGCACCATGGACAACTGGGGCCGGCAGAAATACCTGCCAAGCGCGATTGGACTTACCGTCAAGTGCTCTGGCAAGCTCACCAGCAAGGTACGCCCTTGCAGTTGCCTGCCATGCACCCTTTCAACCCCTTGGGCTTGTTGCGTTTGGCCACCGCCTGCGATGTGGGCGGCGAGCCCAACCGCTGGGTGTGCGAGAAAATTTTCCGCCATGTGTGGTGCACCGGTGGCGATGCCGCCGATGCAGAGAGATTGCAACAGCTCACAGCAGAGCTCAAGCCTGTTGTGGATACGAGCAGCCCAGCGGTCAAACAAGCCTTGCAAACACAGACCGAAAGCGCCATCGCGCAAGGCATCTTTGGCGTACCGACCTGGGTCGTGGATGGGCGTCACTTTTGGGGCCAAGACGCCTTGCCCATGCTGCGGGCCTATCTGCAAGGCGACCCTTGGTTCCATGGCCCGGACTGGCAAGCGCCGGCCTTGTGTGGGGTGGGGGTGCGGCGTTCATGACCTGACGGGCCGAGCACAAGCGCCAACAAAAAACCCCGATCGCTGAATGCGATCGGGGTTTTTTGTTGGAAGGGTTCAGGTTGGCAAGACAGGTCTTGCCAACTTGCGCCTTTTAGTGAGCAGCACTGCCTTGTGAGGTGGTGCCGTCAAAGCTGGGGAAACGGACGTTTTCGACCATGTCCTGAACTTCTTGGTCCGGTGCCTTGGTCAGCAGCGACACAATGATGATCACTGCGAAGCCCAGTGGCACGCCGAAGATACCGGCCGAGATGGGGGCAATGTCCCACCAGGTGTTGGCCTTCAAGATTTCAGGTGTCAGCGAACCCTCATGGAACAAGCCGTACATCCAAGGATGTGTCTTGGTCATGTAGTAGAACGAGATGCCCAAACCAGCCAACATGCCCAGCGAGGCGCCCCATTTGTTGGCACGCTTCCAGAAGATGCCCAGGGTCAACGCAGGGAAGAAGGCTGCCGCAGCGAACGAGAAGGCCGCTGACACGAGGAACAAAATGTCGGCCATGCGCAGCGATGCGACATAAGCCGCAGCCAAAGCCACGAACACCAAAATGGCTTTGGAGATCGCGACACGGCGGTTGGCCGAGGCGTTGGGGTCAACAATTTTGTAGTACACGTCGTGCGACAAGGCGTTGGCAATGGTCAGCAACAAGCCATCGGCTGTGGACAAGGCCGCAGCCAAACCACCGGCTGCCACCAGACCGGAAATCACGAACGGCAAGCCGCCGATTTCAGGTGTGGCCAAGACCACAATGTCACCGCCCAAGCGGATCTCAGCCAACTGCAAGATGCCATCTTTGTTGATGTCAGCCACAGCCATCAGTGTGGGGTCGACCACGTTCCAGCGTGCAATCCATCCCGGCAATTGGTCAAACGGTGTGCCGACCAGAATCGTGTAGATGTCGAACTTGACCAACACCGCCAAAGCCGGCGCTGTGAAGTACAGCAGCGAGATGAAGAACAGCGACCAAGCCACCGACTCACGCGCTTCACGCACCGAAGGCACGGTGTAAAAGCGCATCAGAATGTGGGGCAAAGCCGCCGTACCGATCATCAAGCAGAAGACCAGGGCCAAGAAGTTCTTGCGTGCCACATCTCGGGCAGCGTCGTCTTTGCCAGGGAAGGGCTCAGCATGACGCAGGGGTGGGTTGGCACGTGGGGCATTCGCAGCGCGGGCAGCGGTGTAGGCCGCTTTGGCTGCTGCTTCGTCTTTGGGCAGACCAGCCAAAGCCTTTTCAGCGGCAGTGATGTCAGCTGCCGGTGCGTTGGCGGCCTTCAGGTCTTCCAGCTTTTTGGTGGCTGCTTCTTTGTCAGCGGCCATGGCTGCTGGCACGTCTTTCAGCTTTTCAGCGGCTGCATCGGCACGTGCTTTGAAGATACCGCGAACTTCGAGTTCTTTGGGGTCTTTCAGCAGTTGCTCTTCTTTGGCGGTCACTTTTTCAAGCAAGTAGCCATAAGAGATCTGAGGCAGAGGATTGCTGGTGTGTTTCACCGACAACCAAACCACGGGGATCATGTAAGCCACGATCAGGATCAGGTATTGGGCCACTTGGGTCCAGGTCACAGCGCGCATACCGCCCAAGAACGAGCACACCAAGATACCGGCCAAGCCAACATAGACGCCCACGTCGAAGGACAGGCCTGTCAGACGGGCTGTGATCAGGCCCACGCCAAAGATCTGCGCCACCACGTACACGAAGGACACCAAGATGGCCGCAAACACGCCAATGAGGCGGGCCATGTTGCCGCCGTAGCGTGCGCCCAAGAAGTCAGGGATGGTGAACTGGCCAAACTTACGCAGGTAAGGCGCCAAGAACAAGGCCA
>NZ_CALPTI020000037.1:0-21251 GCF_943326455.1 Limnohabitans sp. Rim8 | reverse complement strand
GCCAAGAACAAGGCCACCAAACAGTAACCGCCAGTCCAGCCCAAGATGAAGGCCAAACCGCCGTAACCTGTCAGGTACAGCGTACCGGCCATACCGATGAAGGAAGCCGCCGACATCCAGTCAGAGCCTGTGGCCATGCCGTTGTAGATGGCGGGCACACGGCGACCGGCGACGTAGTATTCGGCCGCATCGTTGGTGCGGCTGATCACACCAATGCCGCCGTACAAGAGCACGGTGGCGGCCAGGAAGGCGTAACCGATGTACTCTTTGGGCATGCCCATTTGCTCAAGGATGGCGAGCACGATGACGAAGGCTGCGAAGCCACCGCCGTAAAACAAGAAAACTTTGTTCAGAGACTTCTGAAACTGGCTTTGGGTTTGCCCCACTCCGTCAAATACGCTCATGACTCTTCTCCTTCTGCCACGCCATATTCCTTGTCAAGGTTGTTCATGTAGCGTGCGTAATACCAAATGATCAGGCAATAGACGATCAGCGCGCCCTGGGCAGCGACCCAAAACGAAAATGGCCAGCCAAAAAAGCTGAACGTCAAATCACGCGAAAAGTACAAAAGTACGAACGTGACAAAGAACCACAGGGCCAGCAAGAGCCCCGTGATCCTTAAGTTTTTGCCCCAGTATTCCTGGTGCCTTGCAGTGAGCTGCATCGTCATCTCCTTCTCGTTAAAAAATCAAACTACCGACTGTCACATTTGAATTTCTTGCCCCAAATCAGAGGGCAGGGACTCACATGAGTGTGTTCAACTTGAGCCCAGTCTCACGCTCGAGTTGTGCGGCGACCTTGGGCTCGAAACTGTTCAAGTGGCGCATGACTTCCAGCGCCTTTTCGGGTTCATGCATCTCCATGTGCACCCGGGCCATTTGGTACCACGCATAGGGGCTCATCGATTGCAATTTGGTGTTGCGCTCAAAGGCCACCAAAGACTCGGCAAACCGTTGTTGACGCACCAGCACCAATCCCAGGCCATACCAAGCACGGTCCATTTTTTCGTCAATTTGGAGGGCGGCCCTGAAGGCTTGTTCTGCTTCCTGGCTGCGCCCCAACTCTTCGCAGACAAAACCCACGTTGAAGTGCGCATTGGCATTGGTCGGGGTGAGCGCCAAGGCACGCTCAAAAAAGCCCAAAGCCTGCACCAAGCGCCGATCGTTCAATTCATTGAAACCAAGGCTGTTGAGGGCCAAAACATCGTGTGGGTTGAGGTCTAGGATGTCTTGAAACACCTCGTGGGCTCTGCTGCGCATGCCCACGACCAACAGCGCCTTGGCTTGAAGACGCAGCCAAAAGCACCTGCCTCGATTGGAGGTGCCGGGGTTGGCGGGAGAGAGTTGGGTTTTCACTGACATGCTGCGATACCCATTTCGAGGCAGAGTTCGATCTTCCACTGCACCACCACAACCCAAGCGATGAGCAACCAGCTGCTGGTGGCCAAGGGGATGTGTTGGTCGAGGATCAATTTGGGGCTGATCTTGCGGGTGATCCAAAGCGCAGGTTTGGAGGCCACGTCGAGCAGTTGGTAAAAAACATTGGTATCGCGTTTGGCGCCCGCCAGCAGTCCCAGCAAGAAACGCCCAATGATGAACATCAAAGAAAGTTCAATCAGACTCTTGGCAATGACGACGGCAAGCAGCATAAGGTTCCATTGATGGGGTGACCCGATAAGTTTTTTTGGATTCTATGGGCAAGCTTGCAATCGTCCAAACCCAGCGACGCAGAGTCAAAACCTAACGGCCGCCACTTCAAAACCTTATTTTTTTACGCTTTTTAGATGGCGTCACTCGGGGAAAAGGCCAAGCTGACAAAGGCCTGACAAATTACTGTCCGAAGGCTTACAGCCTTGGCGATGGAGGTTTGAGGGAAAACACTTAGGCGAATTGCGTCATTTCAGAACGCAAACACAGGTGGAGGCCCGCTCTGTTGGCAGCCATGAAGCCCACATGGGATGGCGGGCAGACGTGCAGCGTCAGCGGCGCAGGTGTGTGATCCATCGCGCCAGCACCAGCACGGGGACCAGAATGATCAGGTTGGAGATCAGGCCTGCGGCGATTTCTTGGCTGAGTGTTTCCGTGCTGCCAGACAGGGTGCTCGGCACGATCACAGCCACGAACACCACGCCCGCGATCAAGGGCAAGACCCGACCTGTCACTGAAGAGGTTCTGTACATGGTGACCACCAAGGCCATGATCAGACCGATGCGAAACACGTCGCTCAATTGCGAGAGGACCAGTTCAATCACGGTGACATTTCCTTTGGCGTGAAGCGAGCATGAAGTTTGCCATGGTCTGCGCCTTGCAAATCGGGCTGGGCTGGACCAACCCGATTTGGAAGAAGCCAACCGGCCCGTTGCCTTGTCAGGGGCAACGCAGCCGTGCTACCCGAGCTCAGCCTTTTGTAAGACCGAGTCGGGTTGGGCTTGGATTTATCGCGCGTCGTGGTCGCCGGCGAAGATGTCCTTCTTGTGCGTGCCGCCTGGCACAAACAGCGTACCGATGACCACGGTCATGACCGCAATCACGATGGCATACCAGAGGCCGGAGTAGATGTTGCCGGTTTGCGCAGAGATCGCAAACGCTGTGGCCGGCATCAAACCACCGAACCAGCCGTTGCCGATGTGGTAAGGCAAAGACAGACCGGAGTAACGGATGCGGGTGGGGAACATTTCAACCAACATGGCGGCGATGGGACCATACACCATCGTCACGAGCAAGACCAAGTAGGTCAAGATCACAATGATGGTCATCTTCTGAGCTGTGAAGATGTCCACAAAACTGCTGGCCTTGGCAATGGTTTTGTTGTCAGCAGGCACCAGGGGGTAACCCGCTTGCTTGAGGGCTGCGTTCAGGCTGCTGTCGAAAGCGGCCTTGGCCTTTTTCAGATCGTCGCCAGTCAGCTTGCCTGCGTCATAAGACTCGATGGCTGTTTCGCCTACCTTCACGATGGCCAGTGTGCCAGGCGCTGCGCCTTCTTCGGTAGTGTAGTTCACCGAAGAACGTGCCAGTTGAGCTTTGGCAATGTCGCAAGACGACGTGAATTTCACAGTGCCCGTGGGGTTAAACTGGAAAGAGCAATCTTCAGCAAACACTTTCACAGAAACCGGCGTCTGATGCGCTTTGTAAATGGCGGGGTTGGCCGTTTCAGTCAAAAAGTTGAACACGGGCAAGAAGGTCGCAGCAGCCAGCGCGCAGCCGGCCAAGATGATCGGCTTGCGACCGATGCGGTCCGACAAAGAGCCGAAGAACAAGAAGCCGCCTGTACCCAAGATCAGCGACCAAGCCACCATGACGTTGGCCGTGAAGCTGTCGATCTTGATGACGTTTTGCATGAAGAACAAGGCGTAGAACTGGCCGGTGTACCAAACCACAGCCTGACCGGCCACCAAACCCAGCAGAGCGATCAGGGCGATCTTGCCGTTTTTCCAGTTGCCAAAAGCTTCGCTCAAAGGCGCCTTGGAGGTGCGGCCTTCTTCTTTCATTTTCTTGAAAGCCGGGCTTTCGTTCATCTGCAAGCGGATGTACAGCGAAATCGCCAGCAAGAAGATGGAGCCAATGAAAGGAACGCGCCAGCCCCATGCATTGAATGCCTTGACCATGGTGGGGTTGCCATCGGCCATGAGCACGGCCACGCCGTCTTTCAACAAGGGCACATCGGGGTAGTTGCCGTTGACATAGCCTTGCACCGACAAAATGACGATCAGCGAGAGCAGCAGGCCCAAAGTGGCCGTGGTCTGAATGAACGCCGTGAAGTAGCCGCGCTGATTGGCAGGCGCGTGTTCGGCCACATAGATGGCCGCACCACCGTATTCACCGCCCAGGGCCAGACCTTGTGCCATGCGCAAAAGAATCAGGATGATGGGCGCAGCAACGCCCCAGCTTTCGTAGTTGGGCAGCACACCGACCAAGAATGTGGAGACGCCCATGATGACGATGGTCATCAAAAACGTGTATTTACGACCAATCATGTCGCCCAACATGCCGAACACCAGCGCGCCGAAGGGGCGCACGATGAAGCCTGCGGCAAAAGCCAGCAAGGCAAAAACGTTGCGGGTGTTTTCTGGAAAGGCGGTGAAGAATTGCGCACCAATGATGGCGGCCAGTGCGCCGTAAAGGTAAAAGTCGTACCACTCAAAAATGGTGCCGGCTGAAGAAGCCATGATGACCTTCTTCTCCTCCGGCGTCATCGGACGGGAGCGTTCCCGCACGTTGGTTGACTGATCTGTTGTTGACATGTCGTTTCCTTGATGGTTGTCGGGTTTCAAAGCCCGACGGTTTAGGTAAAGCGTGTACTGATGGGCGCACTTTTGGGGTCCCCAAACAATTACCTTATAAATTTAGGCTTGTTAACTTACTTGGGAATTGCATCGGCTATAAGATGCCGCACATACTAGGGTAAACACTTAAATTTGGGCGGTTGACGCTTGATTGGCTTGTGGGTGAATCCAGAGCATGCGCGTATTCAGGCTGAACCATAGCGATGCCGTTCACATCTTGTTTTGACCCAGATCAATGGGCGAGAGTGTGTTGGAGGCCGCTCGAATGCTGCAGAAGATGGCACGCGCTTCACACGGGCCTGGTGTGGGGGATGCGCTGAACGCGCAATCAGTCGGGTTCGTGAGCGTTTTCGAGAGAAGGACGATGGTTGCTCGTGCTGAGTTGGGCCACTTCTTCGGCTTCCCAGCGGTTCATGAGCCACGCATAAAGCACCACGATGGCCATGAAAATCAGCAAAGAGCCTTGTGCAGCCATCCAAAAATAAAGAGGCCAACCGTGGATGTCGATGGCCAAGTCGCGTGCAAAAAAACCAGGCCCAAAACTGGTCAAAAGCCAAATGGACAACAAGGTCCACTTCAAACGGTTTTGACGTTTTTTCAGCGCAGCCGATGGCGTGTGAATTTCAGGCATGCGCAAGGATACGCAAAAACCCATGGCGTTTGTTGGCGCAGCGCCACACCGATATTCAGTGTTTACCCTTGCATGCAAAGCGGGTGCATGGCAAGCGCCGCAGAGCGCCCAAAGTTTCAAAGCAAGCCCGAGGGGTAGCGCTGGGCCCAGACATCTTGCAGGGACTGAATGACCGAAAACGCGTCGCGCAAGTGATCGCGTTCGAAATTCGACAGTTCCTGCAAATGCAGGTGGTTGTCAGGCTCTAGGCCGCGCTGCATGCAATGGGTTTGATGGGCGATGCGCAAGCGGGACACGAATTCAAATGCGTCCCGCAAGTCGCGCGCACTGGGCTCAGACAACTCGCCCATTTTTGATGCTTTTTCGATGCGATCTTGGGTGTTGACTTCGAGCAATCCGCCCTCTAATGCGCAAATGCGGGCCAGGTCCACGATGGGAGTGATCGCATGGTTTTTCAGATCGACCGTCCCCGCGTGCGCGCCGCTGTGGCTGCTGGCGATTTGGCCAAACAAGTTGAGTGGCGGGCGTTGCTTTTGTGCGTTGTTCACCACATGCGCCAAAAACAGGCTTTTCTGGGGCGTATGCGCCAGCACGTCTTGGCGCAATGCCTGAAGCAATTCGAGCTGGCCGTGAACCGCCCGCAGATCAAAAAAGACCGTGATCAGCATCAAAGCCTTGGGCTCAGGGTTTTCTGTCCAGCGTTGAAAATACCGACGCCAAACATGCAGGGGTTGTCGCCATGTGTCGGTCATGGCCATCATCTCACCCGGGCAGTGGATGTAGCCACAGGCCGCCAAGCCGTCGCAAACCCGGCGAGCCAAGGTCTTGAAGTAGTTGCCATGCAAGAGGGGCTCATACGCGTCGTCCAGAACCATGCAGTTGTCTTGGTCTGACTTGGCGGTTTGCTCGCAGCGCCCTTGAGACCCAGCCGCCACCCAGACATAGGGCACGGGTGGCGGGCCCAGTTCTGCCTCGGTCAGTGCAATCAAGCGACAGGTCAAAGCATCGGTGATGGCTGTGATGATGTGACCGGTATGAAAGGCGCTGGTGTTGGCGGCACTCAAATCGTTTTGCAAGGCCTTGACCTGTTGACCGATGCCCACCAGACCCTCGAGCGTGGTTTGTCGGTGGATGTTACGCGCTAAGTCAAGCGGAGATGTGCTTGGCTGGCGCATCAGGTCGGAGGCGGTCACCATGCCCATCCAGCGCAGGGTGCGGGCCACTTCGAGCACGCTGGCATTCAATGGCAATGTGATGGGGTTGCGCTGAACCAAGGCTTGCAATGGCATGCCCAACAAGCTTGCGTTTTCAGCGAGTCGATGGGCTGAATCGGGCAAGGCGATGGCGTTGGGTGCTGCAGCGTGATCGGTGCTCACAATGGACATGTTCTGGCCCCGTCCTTTCGTGGTGAGAAAGGTTTTTTCATTCTGGCATCCGCCAGGTTTGAGCGGCTGAAAAGTCGTTGGTTTTCATGATCCCGGTCAAGAAAAAGGGACAAACTTGACTTGTCCAAGGTGCCTGGGGCGCGGCCCTAGAATGTTTGGCCTCCACCCCACAAAGCCCAGCATGTCCCAAGGTCTCATCCGCATCCGTGGTGCCCGTCAGCACAACCTCAAAAACCTCGACCTCGACATCCGAACGGGTGAACTCACAGTGGTCACCGGTCCGAGTGGCTCCGGCAAGTCGAGCCTGGTGTTCGACACGCTGTACGCAGAGGGCCAGCGCCGCTATGTAGAGACCTTCAGCGCCTATGCGCGCCAGTTTTTGGACCGCATGGACAAACCGGCGGTGGACAAGGTCGAAGGCGTGCCCCCGGCGATTGCGATCGACCAGACCAACCCGGTGCGCAGTTCGCGCTCTACCGTGGGCACCATGACCGAGCTGAACGACCACCTCAAGTTGTTGTTCGCCCGATTGGGTCAGTTGTTTGACAAAGACACGGCGCAGCCGGTGCGCCACGACAACCCCGACACGATTTACGCCGAATTGGCCCAGCGTGCCGCGCAGGCGGGTGACCCGCGTTTGTACCTGACCTTCCCGGTGGAGTTGCCAGCGAACACCAGTGCCGAGCAGATCGAGCAATGGCTGTCGGCCAGTGGCTTCACCAAAGTGCAGGCCGAGCGCGAAGTGGCCACACCCACCGGCCCGCGCAAAGTGCTGGACGTGATTGCCGATCGCTTTCGCATTGGCAATGCCGAAAAAGCCCGCGTGGTCGAAGCCATCGAAGTGGCCTTGAAACGAGGCGGCCGCCTGAATGTGTATGTGGAGAAATTGGGGTCAGATCCCAATTTTTCTCCTTCCGAGACCGCCTTCGACATCTGGCGCTTTTCCACCGGCCTGCATTGCCCCGACAGCGACCAGCGTTACACCGACCCGATCCCGTCGATGTTTTCTTTCAACTCGGCGGTGGGTGCGTGCGAGACCTGCCGGGGTTTTGGGCGGGTGATCGGCGTCGACTACGGCTTGGTCATTCCCAACCCCAAGCTCACGCTGCGGGCCGGGGCCATCAAGACGCTGCAAACGCCGGCTTGGCAAGAAAACCAGGACGACCTGATGCGCCATGCCGAGGCGGCCGGCATTCCACGGGACACGCCATGGGACAAGTTGACGAAAGCCCAGCAAGACTGGGTGATCAATGGTTCACCCGAGTGGAAGGGCCGCTGGAACCACCAGTGGTATGGCGTGAAGCGCTTTTTTGAGTACTTAGAGAGCAAGGCCTACAAGATGCACATCCGCGTGCTCTTGTCCAAGTACCGCAGTTACACAGAGTGCCCGACCTGCCAAGGTGCCCGTTTAAAGACCGAGAGTTTGTTGTGGCGCATTGGCAGTCATTCGGATGCCGATGGGGTTTTGCCGGTGGAAAAGCGGTTCATGCCCGCAGGCGTGAAGTGGTCGCGGGCGCAATTGGAGGCGCTGCCGGGTTTGAGCCTGCACGACATGATGATCATGCCGCTCGATCGTTTGCGTTTGTTTTTTGACCGCTTGTCGGCTTCTGGGCATGCCTCCCTTGCAGCAGGGGAGGCTCCGGCCGGGGATGGGCTGGGCTCCTCATACGGCGGGGGTACGCCAAAATCGTCACCCAGCCCATCCCCGGCCGAAGCCGTAGGGGCCGCAAAAGAAGAACCAGGACAAGGCAAAAGCGCCGAACAAAAAGCCCTGCAACTGCTGCTCGAAGAAATCACCACCCGCCTCAAATACCTGTGCGACGTGGGCATTGGCTACCTCACCCTTGACCGCCAAAGCCGCACCTTGAGCGGCGGTGAAGTGCAGCGCATCAACCTCACCACCGCCCTGGGCACCAGCTTGGTCAACACCTTGTTCGTGCTGGACGAGCCCAGCATCGGCCTGCACCCGCGTGACATGCACCGCATCACCTTGGCCATGCACCGCCTGCGCGATGCGGGCAACACCCTGGTCGTGGTCGAGCACGACCCGGCCGTGATGATGGCGGCCGACCGCATGATCGACATGGGCCCTGGCCCTGGCGAGCGCGGCGGGCAAATTGTGTTTGACGGCACCACCGCCGACCTGCGCAAGGCCGACACACTCACAGGCGCATATCTGGGTGGACGCAAACAAGTGGGCCTGGGCTTCAAGCGCATGGTGTCTGACAGCACGCCGCGTTTGATTCTGGAAGGCGCACGCGAACACAACCTGCAAAACATCAGCGTGGACTTTCCGCTGCAGCGCCTGGTCACCATCACGGGTGTGAGCGGCTCGGGCAAGTCGAGTTTGATCCAGGACGTGTTGGCCCCAGCGCTGATGCGTCACTTTGGAAAAGCCACCGAAACCCCTGGTGCACACGACCGATTGTTGGGTGCAGACCACTTGAGTGATATGGTGTTTGTGGACCAGTCGCCGATTGGCAAAACCGCGCGTTCCAACCCCGTGAGCTATGTGGGCGCGTGGGATGCGATCCGCGAGATTTTTGCGACCGTGCCGCTGTCACGCCAGCGCGGCTACACCGCCAGCAAGTTCAGCTTCAACGGCGGCGACGGGCGATGCCCCACTTGTGGCGGCTCGGGCTTTGAGCATGTGGAGATGCAATTTTTGAGCGACGTGTACTTGCGCTGCCCCGATTGTGACGGCAAGCGTTACCGTCCTGAAATTCTGGAGATCACCGTCGAGCGCCAGGCCATCGGCGGCGCGTTACGCCACCTCAATGTGGCCGATATTTTGCAGCTCACCGTGAGCGAGGCTGCGGCTTTGTTCGCCCAAGACCGCGAAGTCATACGTGCCCTGCAACCCATCGTCGATGTGGGGCTGGAATATGTGCGCTTGGGCCAACCTGTGCCCACGCTGTCGGGCGGTGAGGCGCAGCGCCTGAAGCTTGCAGGATTTTTGGCCGAGGCCGCCAAGAGCGCGTCCAAGAGCCGCCAGAGCCTGGCGCGCAAGGGCACGCTGTTTTTGTTTGACGAGCCGACCACCGGCCTGCATTTTGACGACATCGCCAAGCTCATGCGGGCCTTGCGTAAGCTGCTCGAAGCCGGGCATTCGCTCATCGTCATCGAGCACAACCTGGATGTGATCCGGGCCAGCGATTGGCTGATCGACTTGGGCCCAGAAGGCGGGTATGCCGGGGGCTTGGTCGTGGCCGAGGGCACGCCAGAGGACGTTCGCCAACACGCCACATCGCACACGGGGCTGGCGTTGCGCGAGTACGCAGCTTCTATGGGTGAGGTGTTTGGGGTGGCTGAGCGGTCTAGTGCGGATGTGTACGTGGGTGGGGGCGAGGCTGCGGTGTCAGCGGGTTCCTCATACGGCGGGGGTACGCCCAAATCGTCACCCTCTGACACCGCAGCCTCGCTGGCCAGCGTTCGCAGTCGGGAGGGTGCCACCTCCGTTGCTCCGGTTACTCGGCGTACCCCTGTGCTCAACAACAACATCCAGATCGTCAACGCCAAAGAGCACAACCTCAAAAACCTGAGCGTGGACATTCCACGTGGCAAGTTCAACGTCGTGACCGGCGTGAGCGGTTCCGGCAAATCCACGTTGGCTTTTGACATCCTGTTCAACGAAGGCCAGCGCCGCTATTTGGAAAGTTTGAACGCCTATGCCCGCAGCATCGTGCAGCCTGCAGGCCGCCCCGAGGTGGATGCGGTGTACGGCATCCCGCCCACTGTGGCGATTGAGCAGCGCTTGTCGCGCGGTGGTCGCAAATCCACGGTGGGCACGACCACCGAGGTTTGGCATTTCTTGCGCCTGCTCTACGTCAAGCTGGGCATTCAGCATTGCGTGCACGACAACACTCCCGTGCAGCCGCAAACGCCCGACAGCATCGTCGCGCAGCTGATGACGCAATTCCGCGGCGAGCACATTGGCTTGTTGGCGCCTTTGGTCACCAACCGCAAAGGCGTTTACACAGAGCTGGCCGACTGGGCGCGACCGCGTGGTTACACCCATTTGCGCGTCGATGGCGATTTTTTACCCACGCAAGGTTTTCCGCGCATCGATCGATTCAAAGAGCACAACATCGAACTGCCTGTGGCCAGTTTGGATGTGCTGCCCACCAACGAAACTGCGCTCCGTCAGGCCCTGACCAAAACACTGGAACATGGCAAAGGCGTGGTGCATGTGTTGAGCGACCTGGACGGTCTGCGCGAAGCCATGTTCAGCGGCGAGTCCACCGCCCGCATCGGTCAGCACCGCGTTTTCTCGACCCTGCGGGCTTGCCCGGCCTGTGCCACCTCGTATGCCGAGCTCGACCCGCGCTTGTTCTCCTACAACAGCAAACACGGCTGGTGCCCCGATTGCGTGGGCACGGGTGTCAAGCTCAGCAAAGACGAACGCCAAGTATTTGACGACTCGGTGCAGGACGACAAAAACAAGGGCCGCGAACAAACCTTTGCCGAACCCGAAATCGAAGACTTGGCCAACGTGGCTTGCCCCAGCTGCGAAGGTACCCGCCTGAACGCCACGGCCCGCTCTGTGCGCTTGGGCTCGGCTCCGGGACAAGGCTGGCGCATCACCGACATCGCCAGTTTGTCCGTCACCGATGTGCGGCATTGGGTGGACAAACTGCAGCTCACGGGCCGCGATGCCGACATCGCCCGGGATCTGGTGCCAGAAATCAAAAGCCGTTTGGAATTTTTGGAAGAAGTGGGTTTGGGTTACCTCACGCTGGACCGGGGCGCGCCCACCTTGTCGGGTGGCGAGGCGCAGCGCATCCGCTTGGCCGCCCAACTCGGCAGCAACTTGCAGGGCGTCTGCTACGTTTTAGACGAGCCCACCATCGGTTTGCACGCCCGCGACAACCAGATCTTGCTCAATGCCTTGCACAAGTTGGGCGACAAAGGCAACACGCTGGTGGTGGTGGAGCACGACGAAGACACGATCCGCCGCGCCGACCACATCATCGACATTGGGCCGAGCGCGGGCAAGCGTGGTGGCCGCTTGGTGGCTGAGGGGTCGGTGGCCGATATCACGGCTTCTGCCGATTCACAGACTGGGCGGTATTTGTTGCATGCGATGAAGCATCCGATGCAGATGCGTCGGGTGGTGGGTGCTTCTGCGCGGGGCGGCGGCGCGGTCGCCTCATATGGCGGGGGTACGCCAAAATCGGCACCCACGCCACCGCCCCACGCAGAAGCTGTGGAAGCTGCGGCGGCTCCCCTGCAATGGCTCACCCTGACAGGCGCCAATTTGCACAACCTGCGCCAGGTCGATGTGCAGGTCCCACTCAAGCGCTTGGTGGCCGTCACGGGCGTCAGTGGCTCCGGCAAATCCACCTTGGCCCGCGACGTGTTGCTGGCCAATGTGCAGGCACTGGTCAGCCAACGCTCTACTTTTGCTGGACGCACCGCGCAAGACGCAGGCCAACGCGTGGCTTTGACCGCGTGCAGCGATGTGCAAGGCTTTGAGACGATTGACCGCGTGCTTGAAGTCGACCAAACGCCGATTGGCAAAACCCCACGTTCATGCCCGGCCACGTACATTGGCTTTTGGGACACGATCCGCAAACTGTTTGCCGAAACGCTGGAAGCCAAGGCGCGTGGCTACGCAGCCGGTCGCTTCAGCTTCAATACCGGCGAAGGCCGCTGCCCCAGCTGCGAAGGCCAGGGTATGCGCACCATCGAGATGAGTTTTTTGCCCGATGTGAAAGTGCCTTGCGAAACCTGCCGAGGTGCCCGTTTCAACCCAGAAACGCTGGCTGTCACTTGGCGCGGTAAGAGCATTGGCGATGTGTTGCAGATGGAAGTGGATGAGGCGGTTGACTTTTTTGCCAGCATGCCCAGCATCGCCCACCCGCTGCAGTTGCTCAAAGACGTGGGCCTGGGTTACCTCACTTTGGGTCAGCCTTCACCCACCCTGAGCGGTGGCGAGGCGCAGCGCATCAAGTTGGTGACCGAGCTCACCAAGGTGCGAGACGAAGTGGGCAAGCGCGGCAACAAGGCGCCGCACACGCTGTATGTGCTGGACGAACCCACTGTGGGCCTGCACATGGCCGATGTGGACAAGCTGATCAGCGTGTTGCACCGATTGGTGAATGCAGGCCACAGCGTGATCGTGATCGAGCACGACTTGGATGTGATCGCCGAAGCCGACTGGGTGATTGACCTGGGGCCCGAAGGCGGCAACGCCGGTGGCCGCATCGTGGCGGCCATGACGCCCGAGGCGCTGGTGATCTTGGGTACGCACACGGGCGTGGCGCTGGGGCCGGTGCTGGCGCGGGTGTGACCGGGACTGGGTTGCGCTTTCAATAGAATCAAGCCATGCCCCATTGCACTGCCTCCCCCATCGTCCTGGAACCCGAGTACATCGAAGGTTTTCGCCTGATCCATGAAGAAAAAATTGTATTCAACAAAACGCTTGGTCTGAAGCTGGTGCAAGTCACACCCGAAGGGGTTGAGGCACGCATTGATATGCGTCCTGAGCTGGTGGGACACTATGCTTACAACCGTATTCACGGTGGCGTCATCAGCGCTGTCTTGGACGCCATTGGCAGTGCTGCCGTTATGGCTGCGATGGCCGCCAAGCACATGGACGAAGCTCCGGAAAAGCGCCTTGCGCGCTTTGCCAAGCTGGGCACCATCGACTTGCGGGTGGACTACCTGCGCCCTGGCATTGGCGAGCACTTCACCATCACCGCCAACGCCTTGCGCGTGGGCTCGCGTGTAGGGTCATCCCGCATGGAGTTTTACGGACCCGATGGGACTTTGATGTCGACAGGCGCTGCGGCTTACATCGTCTCTTGAGCGCCTAACCGCCAAAACAACTGCCCCATCACTCGATTGGCACAGGCCTGGGCTTGCCTTGGTCGTCCACAGCCACATAGGTCAAGTTTGCTTCGGTGACCTTGATGTATTGGCCCTGCAACTGAAACCGTTCGGCAAAGACCTCCACCTTGACGGTGACCGAGGTGCGGCCCACGCGCACGATGCGCGAGAAAAACGACAGGATGTCGCCCACCTTGACGGCCTGTTTGAAGATGAATTCGTTCACCGCCACGGTCACCATGCGGCCGCGCACACGGCGCGCAGGCAAGACAGCCCCGGCCAAGTCGACCTGGGCCATGACCCAGCCGCCAAAAATGTCGCCACTGGCGTTGCAGTCAGCAGGCATGGGGATGACTTTGAGCACCAACTCTTGGTCAGTGGGCAAAGACACAGTGTCGGGGCGTTGGGGTTCAGACATGGGCACAATCGGTGTTCGTTAATGGTTGACGTTGAACTGGATTGTGTCTTATGCGCCCACACGGCGAAACCTCTTCCCCTGCAGCATCCCCTGGCCCACACGCCCACACGCCATCTGGCACCCAGTCTCCACAGGTAGCCAAGAGCGATTGGAAAACCCTGTCGCGTCTTTGGCCCTATTTGTGGCAATACAAATGGCGCGTGGTGATCGCGCTTGGCCTCATGGTGTGCGCCAAGTTGGCCAATGTGAGCGTGCCCCTGCTGCTCAAGGAATTGGTGGACGCCATGAGCATCAAGCCCAGTGATCCGAGCGCGGTGTTAGCGGTGCCGGTTGCGCTCTTGTTGGGTTATGGTGCTTTGCGTTTGATGACCTCGGCTTTCACTGAGTTGCGCGAGTTGGTGTTTGCCAAAGCCACGCAAGGGGCTTCGCGCAGCATTGCGTTGCAAACCTTCGAGCACCTGCATGCCTTGAGTTTGCGCTTTCATTTGGCGCGGCAGACGGGCGGCATGACGCGGGACATCGAGCGCGGTGTGCGCGGCATTGAGTCGCTGATTTCTTACTCGCTGTACAGCGTCATTCCCACCTTGTTGGAGGTGGCCTTGGTGTTGACGATTTTGGCGGTGAAGTTCGACGCTTGGTTTGCAAGCATCACTTTTGCGGCATTGGTTTTGTACATCTTCTTCACGGTTTATGTCACCGAATGGCGCACTCAGTTTCGCAAGCAAGCCAATGAATTCGATTCGGCTGCCCACACCCGCGCTATCGATTCGCTGTTGAACTATGAGACCGTCAAGTACTTTGGCAACGAGCGTTTTGAGGCCGGCCGTTACGACGAAAGTTTGGAGCGTTTGCGAGTGGCACGGCTCAAGTCTCAAACCACCTTGTCAGTTCTCAACACCGGCCAGCAGCTCATCATTGCCGCCGCCTTGGTGACCATGCTGTGGCGGGCCACCGAGGGTGTGGTGGCTGGGCGCATGACCTTGGGTGATTTGGTCATGGTGAACGCTTTCATGATCCAACTCTACATTCCGCTCAACTTTTTGGGTGTGCTGTACCGCGAGATCAAGCAAAGCCTGACCGATCTGGACAAAATGTTTGTGCTGATGGACCGCGAGCGTGAAGTGGCTGATGCGCCCGGTGCAGCAGCGCTGGTTTTGCAGGGTGCGCCCGATGTGGTGTTTGACCGCGTTTCTTTTGCTTACGAGCGCGATCGCCCGATCCTCAAAGACATCAGTTTCACGATTCCCGCTGGCAAAACGGTGGCGGTGGTCGGGCCTTCGGGTTCGGGCAAGTCCACCTTGGCGCGTTTGATGTTTCGCTTTTACGATGTGCAGCAGGGCTTTATTCGGATTGCAGGGCAAGACATTCGTCAGGTCACGCAGTCGAGTGTGCGCGGCGCTTTGGGCATCGTGCCGCAGGACACGGTGTTGTTCAACGACAGTGTGGCCTACAACATCGCTTATGGCCGCACGGGTGCCAGCCAGGTTGAGATCGAGGGCGCTGCGCGGTCAGCTCGCATCCATGACTTCATCGCCTCTACACCCAAGGGTTACCAGACTTCGGTGGGTGAGAGGGGCTTGAAGCTTTCAGGCGGTGAAAAGCAACGCGTGGCGATTGCCCGTACCTTGCTCAAAGACCCGCCAATTTTGGTATTTGACGAAGCTACGTCGGCTCTGGACTCGGCCAACGAGCGCGCGATTCAATCTGAGTTGGCCAATGTGGCGCAAAACAAGACCACGCTGGTGATCGCGCACCGCTTGTCCACGGTGGTGGATGCGCATGAAATTTTGGTGATGGAAGCCGGGCAGATCATTGAGCGCGGTAACCATGCCGAGTTGCTGGCTATCCAAGGCCGCTACGCCAACATGTGGGCGATGCAGCAGTCGGGCGAGTGAACGGGCGTTTTTTCAGCGCTCGTCAAAACTGATGACCACGCGCTGGCTGGTGGGGCGTGCTTGGCACGATAGGATGAAGCCTTGTTCGACTTCGGGTTTTTCGAGTGTGAAGTTCTTCTCCATCACGGTTGTGCCTTCCATGACCTTGCATCGGCAGGTGCAGCAGACGCCTGCTTTGCACGAATACGGCAGGTCCAGACCCAGCGTCAAAGCGATGTCGAGAATCTTCTCGTTGCGGTTCATGGGCATGTTGTAAGGCTTGCCGTCCAGCACCACGGTGAGCTGCACTTCGCCTTGTTCGCGCGTGGCAGGGTGGCCCAGCACGGCCTTTGCGCGGACTTCGGGGGCCAGAGCATCCAGCGTGGGTGAGCTGAAGCGCTCGGTGCGAATCCGCTCGGCTTTGACGCCAGCGGTCAGCAGGGCTTGTTCGGTGGCTTCGATCATGGCTTCTGGGCCGCATACGAACACCTCGTCCATGCTCCCTACGGGCAAGAAGGCATCGATGATCGCCTGCACCTTGACGCCGTCGATCCGCCCTTCGAGCAGGGGGACTTCTTGTGCTTGGCGCGAGAGGATGTGGATCAACGTCAGGCGCGAGGGGTAGCGGTCTTTCAGGTCTTGCAGCGCTTCGTTGAACATCACGCTGTCCATGCGGCGGTTGCCATAGACCAGGGTGAACTTGCTGTCGGGCTGGTCTTCGAGCGTGCTCGACAAGATGGACAAGATGGGCGTGATGCCCGAGCCTGCTGCAAAGCCCACACGGTGAATGGCGCGGGGGCGTTGCACCACAAAGCGACCGTCCGGTGGCATCACACGCAGGGTGTTGCCAGCCTTCAGTTGAGTCGCCGCCCAGTTGGAGAAAACACCACCTTCGACCGGGCGAATGCCTACTTCGAGCAGGCCATGTTTTTGCAATTGGCTGCGGGCCGAACTGATGGAGTAACTGCGGCGCACATCGGCACCATCGATGTCGGCGCGCAAGGTCAAGAACTGGCCGGGCTGGAAGTCGAAGCTGCTGCGCAGATCGGCGGGTACGTTCAGCGTGATCGCCACCGCACCGGCCGCTTCGGGGTTGACGCGTGCGATGGGGAGGTCATGAAATCGGGATGCGGACATGGCGTGACGTTGAGGCAGCTTGTGGCGACTCAGTAAGGTTTGAAGTAATCGAAGGGCTCCATGCAAGCCAGGCACCTGTAAAGGGCCTTGCAGGCGGTCGAGCCGAAATGGGAAGTTTCGGTGGTGTTGGCTGAGCCGCATTGTGGGCAGTTGACCACCTCAGGTTTGGCGCTGCGCGAGGCAAACTGCACCACATTGGCCGCGCCCGAGGGCGTGTTGGCGCAGGCATGTGGTGGGGCAATGCCGTAAGCACGCAGTTTTTCTTTGGCCGTGTCGGTCATCCAGTCGGTCGTCCAAGCCGGGGCCAGTTGCGTGACCACTCCGCCTTGCAAGCCGTGGGCTTGTAGCAGGGCTTTCACGTCGTCCTCGATCGCGCCCATGGCCGGGCAACCGCTGTAAGTGGGCGTGATGATCACTTCCAAACCCTCTGCGCCTTGTCGGACCTCGCGCAATATGCCCAGTTCGCGCAAGGAGACGACCGGAATTTCCGGGTCGGTCAGTTGCTCCAGCAGTGCCCAGGCGTGACGCACATCGGCGGTGTGTTCGGACGCAGAGGTGGGCGAAGCAGACGAGGCCATGGGGGCTGATTACCAGGTGGCTTGCGGGTGGGCGCGTGCGAGGCTTTGCATTTCAGCCAACACGAAACCCAGGTGCTCGGAATGGATGCCTTGTTTGCCCGTGGGCACAAAGCCGCCATCGGCGGGGCGTTGCAGAGTGGCTTCTTGCAGTGCCTCGTCCACGATCTGGTTCCAGTCGTTGCGCAAAGTGGCCAGGTCGGTGCCTGTGCCATTGGCCAGTGCCGCTGATTCGTGCGCGCTGTGGCTCCAAAACTCTTGGGTGTAGGGCAGCAATTGGTCGAGCGCCGCTTGCGCTTTGGCATTGGACGCGTCGGTGCCATCTCCCAACCGCACCAACCAGTCGCGCGAGTGGCGCAGGTGGTAACGCACTTCTTTGAGCGACTTCGCAGCGATCGCTGCCAGCTGTGTGTCCTGCGAGTTTTGCAGTTGGTCCCACACCAGCACCATCAGGCTGCTGTACAAAAAGTTGCGCATGATGGTGGTGGCAAAGTCGCGGTCGCCCACAGACGTGGCCGCCATCAAAGGCATATGGGGCAATTCGCACAGCGTGTAGTTCCTGAAGTCGGGCACATCACGGAAGTACGCCAGCGTGTCTTCAGTGGCACCACCGCCTTGCAAAGCCGCTGCGTGCTGGTAGAGCATGCGGGCCTGGCCGATCAGATCGAGGCTGTTGTTGGACAGCGCGATGTCTTCTTCAAGGATGGGTCCATGACCGCACCATTCGGCATTGCGCTGGCCAAGGATCAACGCGTTGTCTGCGAGGTGCAAAAGATATTCAGCGGGGGCATTCATCTGCACGCTCACATGTGGCCGACTTCGTCGGGGATCGCGTAGAAGGTCGGGTGGCGGTACACCTTGTCGCTGGCTGGATCAAAAAACTCGGATTTGTCATTCGGCTCGCTGGCCGAAATGCTGGCCGAGGGGACGACCCAGATGCTCACGCCTTCTTGGCGCCGGGTGTACACATCGCGCGCCATTTGCAGGGCGTGCGCTGAATCAGATGCGTGCAGGCTGCCACAGTGCTTGTGCTCCAGGCCTTGTTTGCTGCGGACAAAAACTTCCCACAGGGGCCATTCTTTCAATGCGGCGGAGCTCATGCAGCCTCCTTCAATTGGCGTGCTTGTTGTTTACGGGCGTGGGCAAGCGCAGCTTCGCGCACCCAGGCGCCGTCGTTCCAGGCCTTGACGCGGGCGCCCAGGCGCTCCTTGTTGCAAGGGCCATTGCCGTTCACGGTGGCCCAGAACTCGTCCCAGTCGATCTGACCATAGTCATGGGCTTGACGGGCTTCGTTCCACTTCAGATCGGGGTCGGGCAAGGTCACGCCCAAGACTTTGGCTTGCGGCACGGTGGCGTCCACAAACTTCTGGCGCAGGTCGTCGTTGCTGATGCGCTTGATGCCCCAGCGCATGCCTTGCGCGCTGTTGGGGCTGTCGGCGTCCGGCGGCCCGAACATGGCCAGGCACTTCCACCACCAGCGGTTCACGGCGTCCTGCACCATGGCTTTTTGTTCTGCGGTGCCTTGCATCATCACCAACAAGGCTTCGTAGCCCTGGCGCTGATGAAAGGATTCTTCTTTGCACACACGCACCATGGCACGGGCATAGGGGCCATACGAGCAGCGGCACAGGGGCACTTGGTTCATGATGGCCGCGCCATCGACCAGCCAGCCGACCACGCCCACATCAGCCCAGTTGAGTGTGGGGTAGTTGAAGATGGAGCTGTACTTGGCCTTGCCGCTGTGCAGTGCGTCCAGCATTTGGTCTCGGCTGGTGCCCAAGGTTTCGGCGGCGCTGTAGAGGTAAAGACCGTGGCCGGCTTCGTCTTGAACTTTGGCGATCAAAATCGTTTTGCGCTTCAAACTCGGGGCGCGGCTGATCCAGTTGCCTTCGGGCAGCATGCCCACGATTTCGCTGTGTGCATGCTGGCTGATCTGGCGCACCAGGGTCTTGCGGTAGGCCTCTGGCATCCACTCGCGGGGTTCGATGCGGCCGTCATTGTCGATGCGGGCGTCAAAAGCGGCTTGAAGTGCGGCGTCTTGGGTGCTCAGGGCTTTGGGCACGGCCTTCAGACCGGCCGACTTGACGTCCTCGGATGAATCCGGGACGCTGAAAGATTGGGTGTACATGGCGTGACTCCTGCGCCAAACAGGATGGGATGATCGCGGCGCAGTTGCCAGTATACCCATTAACCGACCGATCGGTCGGTTAATTTGAGCGCGGCGTGGTCAGGTCTTTCCCTGACGCCGCGTTTTCAAGCTCAAACCCCATGCAAGCTGGCAGATCAGCAGGCCTCACGCCGTTCAAGACGACTCTACAGCCCAGTTTTTGCCAGAACCACGCGCCAAAGCGGGGCCCACTATGTCCAGTGCTTTGCGAATTTGGTCTTTGAGCGTGAAGGGCGGGTTGATGACAAACATGCCACTGGCCACCAAACCGCCTTCATCGCCGGGTCCCCGGCCAATGGCCAGCGTGGCGTTGAGCCAAGGCTTTTGAGCCTGGTTGGACAAGGTGCGCAGGCGTTTGGGCAAGTCATGCGCCTCGGGGCGCGGGATGATCGGGTACCAGACCAGATAAGTACCAGTCGAAAAGCGCTTGAGGTATTCCTGAATGACGCTGGCGACCTTGCTGTAATCGGACTTGATTTCGTAGCTCGGGTCGATCAACACCATGGCCCGCTTGGATCCGCTGGCCGATGGTGGCGGTGGAAGCAGCTTTTTGAGCGCCTCAAAACCGTCTTCACGGCTGACAGTGATGGTGCGACCTGCCTCGAGTTGCGCAATGTTGGAGGTCAGGGACTTGCTGTCGGTGGGGTGCAATTCAAACAAACGCAGGCGATCACGCGAGGCATGGCGCATCAGTTTGTGCATCAAAAACGGCGAGCCAGGGTAGATCTTGGCTTGTCCGTTGGGGTTGAAGCTGGCAATTTGCGCCAAATAATCTTGCACGGGTTCGGGCAAGACATCGATTTTTTCGGCAGCAGCCAATAATTTGAACAAGCCGTCTTCGGCTTCGCCTCCTTTTTGGGCGTAATCACCGTCCAAACGGTACAACCCGGCTCCGGCGTGGGTGTCAATGAGGGTGATGCCGGCCTCTTTTTGCATGAGGTGGCGCATGGTGGCGAGCAAAGTGATGTGTTTGAGCACATCGGCATGGTTGCCCGCGTGGAAAGCGTGTCGGTAACTGAACATGGCTTGATGGTAACCAATAACTTCCGCAAGTCCTTGATTTTTCGTATAATGGAGGGCTTCGCAGCGATTTTGTGGCCCCGCGGCGAAGACGCCCAAACCTGAAAAGGTTCAAGCAATCTCCCACCTAAGAGGTTCCCAACAGAGGAACACCGACCGTGGAAAAGGGCCCGACAAACCTTTCTTCAAAGAGAAAACTCATGACAACTACTTTCAGCGCCAAACCCGCTGAGGTCGTGCACGAGTGGTTTGTGATTGACGCGACCGACAAGGTCCTCGGACGAGTAGCCAGCGAAGTTGCTCTCCGTTTGCGCGGCAAACACAAGGCCATTTACACGCCTCACGTCGACACAGGTGACTACATCGTCATCATCAATGCTGCCCAGCTCAAAGTGACTGGCACCAAGACGATCGATAAGATTTACTACCGCCATTCCGGCTATCCAGGCGGCATCACTGCCACCAACTTCCGCGACATGCAAGCCAAGCACCCTGGCCGCGCACTCGAGAAGGCTGTCAAGGGCATGCTGCCCAAGGGCCCACTCGGTTACGCCATGATCAAGAAACTCAAGGTGTATGGCGGCGCAGAGCACCCACACACCGCCCAACAGCCTAAAGTGCTGGACATCTAAGGAGCCTTGAGATGATTGGTGAATGGAACAATGGCACCGGCCGTCGCAAATCCAGCGTCGCCCGCGTGTTTCTGAAAAAAGGCACTGGCAAGATCACGGTCAATGGCAAGGACATCCAAGCCTACTTCGGCCGCGAGACTTCGATCATGATCGCCAAGCAACCCCTCATGTTGACCAACCATGCCGAAACTTTCGACATCATGATCAACGTGCACGGCGGTGGCGAATCCGGTCAAGCCGGCGCATCGCGCCACGGCATCACCCGCGCCCTGATTGACTACGATGCTTCGCTCAAGCCT
>NZ_CALPTI020000036.1:0-22348 GCF_943326455.1 Limnohabitans sp. Rim8 | reverse complement strand
GTCCCTTTCATGGGCAACAAACTTTACGTCGGCAACCTGCCTTATTCGGTTCGTGACAGCGATCTGGAACAAGCCTTCGGTGAATTCGGTGCGGTGACCAGCGCCAAAGTCATGATGGAACGTGACACCGGCCGCTCCAAAGGCTTCGGTTTTGTGGAGATGGGCAGCGACGATGAGGCGCAAGCCGCCATCAACGGCATGAATGGCCAGCCTTTGGGTGGCCGCAACGTGGTCGTGAACGAAGCACGCCCCATGGAAGCACGTCCTCCTCGCACCGGTGGTGGCGGGTTCGGTGGCGGTGGTGGTTTTGGCGGCGGCCGTCGTGAAGGTGGTGGCGGCTATGGTGGCCCCCGTGAAGGTGGTGGTGGCTATGGCGGTCCCCGTGAGGGCGGCGGCGGCGGTGGCTACGGCGGCGCGCGTGAAGGTGGCGGCGGCTACGGCGGTGGCCGCGATGGTGGTGGCGGTTACGGCGGTGGTCGCCGTGAAGGTGGCGGCGGTTATGGCGGTGGCGGCGAAGGTGGCGGCGGTGGTTTCCGCAGCCCTTACGGCGCAGGCCCGCGTGGTGGTGGTCGCCGTGATGGCGGCGGCGGTCGCGATGGTGGTGGCGGCTACGGCGGTGGTTACTGACCCCTGCACGGGCTAGGGTCAGACCTTACCTTGGCCCTTGTTTCGACAAAGCCCTGCTTCGCAGGGCTTTTTGCTGTCAGGGTTTGCGGGTGGGAGACAGAACCGACTTCACCCGACCCTGCAGTTCGTAGTGCCCATTGCGAGTGTCAAAGTCCATGGTCTCAGAGGTGAAGACATCACCATCGCGGACGATTTCAACCGGCACTGAAGAGACCAAGCGCTCCTCATCCATCAGCGCCGTTAAAGCCTCACCTTTGAGCGTCACGCGCGGCCCTTTTTGGTCAGCCGCTCGGACCGCGAACACACCGCCGGTCAAATCGACTTGTTGCTCGGGTTCTTTCGAGACGCCAAGACGGGCCTGTGCTTGAAAGCGTGTCCCCAGTTCGTTTTCGGCAAAGATCCGGATGTTCTGAATGTGCAGCTCTTGCTTTGCTGGAAAGTGCGTGGCACTTTGCCCACTGATTTCACGGGTCATGCGGCCCGATATGTCAAAGGACTTGACGGTGAATTTTTCGAGTCGGTAATCGGGCTCGACGCGCAGCAACTTGTCGGTTCCCGGTGGCAGCAACTCTGGCATGCTGCGAACCAACCACCAGCTGCCCAATGCCAGCAAGCCAAACAAGATCAATGGCAAGTAAATGGTGAGTCGGTCCAGCGTGCGTCGCAGACGCATCCAGGCGCTCATGCAGAGGCACCCTTGTGGTCACTCAGGCCGACCTGTGCCAGCAAGCCGGCGTAATGGCCGCCTGCGACCAGCAACAAGTCGCAAAATGCCCGGGCTGCCCCTTCACCACCGCGTTCAGCCGTGGTGTGGTGGGCCAGTGCTTTGGCTTGGGCATGGGCGTTGGCGGGGGCGCATGCAAAGGCCGCCCGTTGCATCACCGGCAGGTCTGGCCAATCGTCGCCCATGGCGGCTGCTTGCGACCATGTCAGCCCCAGTTGATCCAAAAAAACCTCGGCTGCAGGACGCTTGTCTTCGGTGCCAAAGCGGGCGTGGGTGATGCCAAGGGCCTGAAGGCGAAGGCGCAAAGGCGCAGAGTCACGCCCCGTGATGACGACCGGCGTGATGCCCGCCTTTTGCAGCAGTTTCAGGCCTTGGCCGTCCAGCGTGTTGAAACGCTTGAGAGTTTCGCCCGATTCTGAGAAGTACAGCCCACCATCGGTCAACACCCCGTCGATGTCAAAAAACGCGACACGAATTCCCTGGGCTTGCAGCAGCAACTCGGGTGGGTAAATCAGGGCGGGTGTCAGTGCTTGCATGTCAGATCACCTTGGCCCGCATCAGGTCGTTGGAGTTGATGGCACCGCACAAAACCCCCTCGGCATCGACCACCAAAATGCTGGTGATGCGGTGGAGCTCCATCATTTCGGCTGCCTCAACTGCGAGGGCGTCGTGACGGATGGTGCGAGGCTTGGGACGCATCACCTCGTGCGCCTTCAAGCTGCGCAGGTCAACGCCTTTTTCAATCAAACGGCGCAAATCGCCATCGGTGAACACGCCCAATACTTGGCCCTTGGTATCGGTGACGGCGGTGGCACCCAAGCCCTTGCTGCTCATCTCTCGCATCAGGGTGGTGAATTCGGCATCGGGCGCCACGTGTGGCACATCGTTGCCTTTGCGCATGACATCGCCCACATGCGTGAGCAGCTTGCGACCCAAAGAGCCACCCGGGTGAGAGCGTGCAAAGTCTTCGGGCTTGAAGCCCCGGGCATCCAGCAAGGCCACGGCCAAAGCGTCGCCCATGGCCAGCTGGGCCGTGGTGCTGGCCGTGGGGGCCAGGTTCAAAGGGCAGGCCTCTTTGCTCACCGAGCAGTCAATCACCACATCGGCATGGCGGGCCAAAGAAGACGCCATGCCGCCGGTCATGGCAATCAAGGGCACGCCCTGTCGCTTGAGCACCGGCAAGATGGCCACGAGCTCGTCACTTTCACCGCTGTTGGAGATGGCCAAGACCACATCCACAGTTTTGATCATGCCCAAGTCGCCATGGCTGGCTTCACCGGGGTGCACAAACATGGCCGGTGTGCCGGTGGACGCCAGCGTGGCGGCAATCTTGCGACCGATGTGGCCGCTTTTGCCCATGCCGGTGACCACCACACGGCCCTGAACGGCCAAGACCATGTTGACCGCTTTGACGAAGCGCTCGTCCAGACGGTCCTTGAGTTGAAGCAGCGCAGCCGCTTCAATGTCGAGGGTCTCTCGGGCGAGTTGCAGGGTGGTGTTGGTGTGGGCAAGCATAGCTTCATTTTATCGGCTCGAAGCCTTGTCGGCTTGTTAACATCAGCCCGGTTGGTCAAGCCGACCCGCATGGCCTGCTGTCTCTTGAACGGGTCATTTTCAAAGCCCCCATTGCGAGCCCAAGACATGGACAATCTGAATGTCAACGATTACCTGAAGAGCCACATCCGCACCGTGCCGGATTGGCCTGCACCGGGCGTGCAGTTCCGTGACATCACGCCCTTGCTGCAAGACCCCCGGGTGTTCCGCGTTTTGATCGATGCGTTTGTGCACCGTTACATGGCGCCCGACTTGCGCCCCGATGTGGTGGCCGGCTTGGATGCGCGTGGTTTTATCTTAGGCTCGGTGGTCGCTTATGAATTGGGCCTCGGTTTTGTACCGATCCGCAAAAAGGGCAAGTTGCCTTTCACCACCGTAGAAGAAACCTACGAGTTGGAATACGGCAGCGCCACCGTCGAACTGCACACCGACGCCGTCAAGCCTGGCCAGCGTGTCTTGCTGATCGATGATTTGATTGCCACAGGCGGCACCATGATGGCGGGTAAAAAATTGCTCGAAAAACTGGGTGCCAAGGTCATCGAAGGCGCGGCCATTGTTGACTTGCCTGAACTGGGTGGGTCGGAGCGCATCAAGGCCGCCGGTTTGAAGCTCTTCACCTTGGTGTCTTTTGCAGGGCATTGAAGGCGGTTGGCGTTCCTTTCGGGCGCAGATGGCGCTCAAAGCTGTCACACATGGCGCAGGCCAGCGAGGCACTCCGTTTTAAGCTGAGTGTTTTGAATTGTTCACTGCCCACCCATGAGCTCCAATCACACGCCACCAGCGGCCGCTGACGACCGCGTTCCTTATGCCAAACCCCAGCCATGGGGGATGTCGCCCGACATGGTGGTGCTCGATGTGCAAACCGAAGACGAGCGCTTGTGGGCCCCAATCGCCCCCGGCATTTGGTCGCGACCTTTGCATCTGAATGTGAGTGGTGGGTTTTATGTGCACCTGCTGAAGGTCAAACGCTCGGGCTTGCTCCAGCGTCACCGTCACTCAGGCATGGTGCATGCCCATGTCTTGCGCGGCAAGTGGCTTTACCTAGAACACGACTGGGTGGCCGAGGAAGGCAGCTATGTGTACGAGCCACCAGGCGAGACCCACACCTTGGTGGTACCCGACGATTGTCAGGACATGGTGACGATGTTCACCGTGCACGGTGCCCTGATGTACGTGGACACTCAAGGCAATGCCACGGGATATGACGATGTGTTCACGCGCATCGAGAAGTACCGCGCCCACTTCGAGGCTGTGGGGCTAGGGGCGGACTACGTGAAAAATTTCATGCGCTGAGTCGGCCACACCCCAGGGCCATGGCCCACAAAAAAACCGCCTGTTAGGGCGGTTTTTTTGTGGGTGTTGAGCGCAGCGTCACAAGGGTTTCTTGATCCAGTTGGCAATCTCACCAATGATGCCGCGTCGGAAGGCCAACACACACACCACAAAGATCACGCCCTGAATGATGGTGACCCAAGCGCCCAGCTGGGCCAGGTAGTTTTGCATGCTGACGATCACGGCGGCGCCGACCACGGGGCCAAACAAAGTGCCCATGCCGCCGACCAGAGTCATCAGCACCACTTCGCCTGACATCGACCAGTGCACGTCGGTCAGAGATGCCAACTGGAACACCAGCGATTTGGTGGCACCCGCTGTGCCCGCGATGGCACCCGAGATGACGAAGGCCAGCAGTTTGAATTTGTCGGTGTCGTAGCCCAAAGACGTTGCACGGTCTTGGTGCTCGCGGATGGCCTTCAGAATTTGACCAAACGGTGAATGGATAACGCGCCAGACAAACAAGAAACCCAGAATGAAAATTGCAAACACAAACATGTACATGTTCATGTTGTCTGCCAGATCAAACAGGCCAAACAGGTGGCCGCGTGGCACGTTTTGGATACCGTCTTCACCGCCAGTAAAAGGGGCTTGCAATGCGAAGAAGAAGATCATCTGGGCCAAAGCCAAGGTGATCATCGCAAAGTAAATGCCTTGGCGGCGAATCGCCAGAGAGCCCACCACATAGGCCAAAACGGTGGAACACAGCGTACCGAAAAGAACGGCCAACTCGGGCGTCAAGCCCCAGACCTTGGCAGCATGCGCCGACGCATAACCGGCTGTGCCCAAAAACATGGCGTGGCCAAAAGACAGCAGGCCACCAAAGCCCAGCAACAAGTTGAAAGCGCAAGCAAACAGCGCAAAGCACATCACTTTCATCAAGAAGATCGGGTAGACCCAGATTGGGGCAATGGCAAGGGCCAGCACCATGATGGCGAATGCCACCCAGTGTGAGCGGGAGGAACCAGAGGTCACAGTGGTCATTGCAGAGTTCGACATGGCTTTACTTCTGGGTGCCGAACAGGCCGGCGGGCTTGAGGAGCAGAACGATGGTCATGATCACAAAGATCACGGTGGCCGAAGCCTCGGGGTAGAAGACCTTGGTCAGACCTTCTACAAGGCCCAAACCAAATCCAGTGACGATGGCGCCCATGATCGAGCCCATGCCGCCAATCACCACCACGGCGAACACCACAATGATGAGGTCGGCGCCCATGGTGGGGTTGACTTGGTAAATGGGCGCAGCCATGACGCCGGCCAAAGCGGCCAAGCCCACGCCGAAGCCATAGGTCAAAGTGATCATGCGCGGCACGTTGATGCCAAAGGATTGCACCAGGCTGGGGTTTTCGGTGGCGGCGCGCAAGTAGGCGCCCAGCTTGGTGCGTTCAATCACGTACCAAGTGGCCAGACACACCACCAAAGAGGCGACGATGACCCAAGCTCGGTATTTGGGCAAGAACATGAAGCCGGTGTCGATCGCGCCCCTGAAGACTTCGGGCACGGGGTAAGGCATGCCCGAGGAGCCAAATTCGTGTCGGAACAAGCCCTGGATGATCAGTGCCAATCCGAATGTGAGCAGCAGACCATAAAGGTGGTCCAGCTTGTAGAGTTGCTTGAGCATGGTGCGCTCAATGAGCATGCCCGTGGCCCCCACCACAAGTGGTGTGACAACCAGAGCGACCCAGTAATTCATCCCCAGTTTTTGCATGCCCAGGTAGGCCACAAAGGCGCCCAGCATGTACTGGGCGCCATGGGTGAAGTTGATGATGTTGAGCAGGCCGAAGATCACCGCCAGGCCCAGCGAGAGCAGCGCATAAAACGAACCGTTGATCAGTCCGATCAGCAATTGCCCAAAGAGGGCTTGGGAGGGAATGCCAAAAATTTCCATGGCGGTGACTTTGGTTAGCTCAGAACAGTGGGATTACTTCTTGACGAGTGGGCACTCGCTCTCGGACAAGGGGCGGAATGCCTCGTTGGCCGGGATGGTGGCAGCCAGTTTGTAATAGTCGTAAGGGCCTTTGGACTCCGAAGGCTTTTTGACTTCAAACAAGTAAGCGGGGTGAATCTTGCGGCCATCGGCACGGACAATGCCCTTGCCAAACAGCGGATCGTCAGTGGGCAGCTCTTTCATCTTGGCCGCCACTTTGGTGCCGTCATCGGTCTTGGCTGCTTCAACGGACTTCAAGTAGTGAAGCACGCTGGAATAAACACCCGCTTGCACCATGGAAGGCATCTTGCCGCTGTTGGCGCTGGCAAAACGGCGTGACCATGCGCGGGTCTGGTCGTTCAAGTCCCAGTAGAAGGTTTCGGTCAACATCAGGCCTTGTGCCACGTTCAGACCCAGCGAGTGCACGTCAGGCAAGAACACCAACAGACCTGCCAGGTTTTGGCCGCCACGAACGATGCCGAACTCGGCTGCTTGCTTGATCGAGTTGGTGGTGTCGCCACCGGCGTTGGCCAAACCAATGATCTTGGCTTTGGAAGCTTGCGCTTGCAACAAGAACGAGGAGAAGTCTTGTGTGGGGAATGGGGTGCGCACTTTGCCCACCACTTTGCCACCGTTCTTGGTCACCACAGCTTCGGTGTCGCGCTCCAGAGCGTGACCGAAGGCGTAGTCAGCCGTCAAGAAGAACCAGGTGTTGCCGCCGTTTTTGACGATCGCCTTGCCGGTGCCGTTGGCCAGCATGTAGGTGTCATAAGCCCAGTGGATGGTGTTGGCATTGCAAGCCTTGCCAGTCAAGTCAGAGGTGGCCGATCCGGCGTTCACGTGCAACTTGCCTTTTTCGCGGGCAATCGCTGCCACAGCCAAGCCCACCGAAGACGTGGGCACGTCGGCGATCATGTCGACCTTGTCGGTGTCAAACCACTGGCGGGCAATGTTGGAGCCCACATCGGGTTTGTTTTGGTGGTCAGCACCGATCACTTCAATTTTGAGTTTGGAGCCAGTGGCCTTAACGTAGTCTTCGACCGCCATGCGAGCCGCCAGCAAAGAGCCGGGGCCGGTGATGTCAGAGTACAGGCCCGACATGTCGTTCAACACGCCGATCTTGACTGTGCCGTCAGAGATCTGGGCTTGGGCGGCACCGCCAAAGGCACAAGCCGCAGCAGCGGCGATGGTGAGAAGTTTGCGTTTCATGGTGTTGTCTCCTGGTTTAAAAATAAAAAAATCAGACGCCGAGGTACTCGCTGAGCATGCTCATCTTGTTGGGCAATTCGGCTGAGGTGAAGCCTTCAACGATTTGCCCATGTTCCATCACATAAAAACGGTCGGCCAGTGGTGCGGCAAAGCGGAAGTTTTGCTCCACCATGATGATGGTGTAGCCCTTGGCCTTGAGCGAACGGATCATGCGGGCCAAAGCCTGCACAATGACAGGCGCCAAACCCTCCGAGATCTCGTCCAGCAGCAAAAAGCGGGCGCCGGTGCGCAAGATGCGGCCAACGGCCAACATCTGCTGCTCGCCACCCGACAGGCGTGTGCCAGGGCTGTTTTTGCGCTCTGACAAGTTGGGGAACATCTCGTAAATTTCGTCCAGACCCATGCCGCCTGCAGCGATCACGGGTGGCAGCATCAGGTTTTCTTCACAAGTCAGGGATGCAAAAATGCCGCGCTCTTCTGGGCAATAACCAATGCCGAGCTTGGCAATTTGGTGCGGCGCCATGTTGACCGACTCGGTCCCGTTGATCGTGATCTGGCCGGTGCGTCTGCCCACCAAACCCAGAATCGATTTGATGGTGGTGGTGCGGCCTGCGCCATTTCGCCCCAGCAGGGTCACCACTTCGCCTTCGTTGACGGTCAGGTTCACGCCATGCAGGATGTGCGACTCGCCATACCAAGCGTGCAGGTCGCTGATGCGCAGAAATTCTTTGGGCTCAGCCATGGGCCCCCTCCAACTGGTTTTCGGTCGTGCCCATATAGGCCTCGAGGACTTGAGGATTTTGAGAAACCACCGCGTAAGGCCCTTCGGCAATCACTTGGCCGCGTTGCAACACGCTGATGGTGTCGGCGATCTTGGCGACCACGTTCATGTTGTGCTCCACCATCAAAATGGTGCGGTTAGCCCCCACTTTTTTGATCAACTGTGTGACGCGGTCCACGTCTTCGTGGCCCATGCCCTGTGTGGGCTCGTCCAGCAGCATGAGCTCGGGCTCCATGGCCAGTGTGGTGGCAATTTCCAGTGCGCGCTTGCGACCATAAGGCAGCTCAACCGCCATCAAATGCGACATGTCTTGCAGGTCAACTTCAGCCAGCAGTTGCATGGCGCGGTCGTTCAGGCTGTCCAAGACACGTTCAGAGCGCCAGAACTGCATGGACATACCTGCCCCGCGTTGCAAGGCGATGCGCACGTTTTCAATCACCGAAAGATTGGGGAACGTGGCGGAAATTTGGAATGAACGCACGATGCCGCGACGGGCAATCTGTGCAGAACGTTCGCCGGTGATGTCGCGGCCGTTGAACAGGATCTGCCCCCGGGTGGGAATCAAGAACTTGGTCAGCAAATTGAAAACCGTGGTCTTGCCGGCACCGTTGGGTCCAATCAGTGCGTGGATCTCGCCGCGTCTAACCTTGAGATTGACGTCGTTGACAGCAATAAACCCTTTGAACTCTTTGATGAGCTCGCGGGTTTCGAGAATGATTTCATCAGCCATTGCGTCTTGCACCAGGACGGGAAAAAGAAAAATGTCTTGGTGCGCATTCTGTGACCCGTTCAAAAACCGCGTTACATGGTTATCCCGAATGCATGTCCCATAAGCGACTGGACTTGCGTGAGCCTGACAGACTGACGCCATCCCGTTGCGCAAAACGCCTCAGATCAGTGCGGCGCCCTTGCGCTGTGACTGTGTGCCACCGGTATCGCCATGGTCACTTTTTTTGCTGGTGGCCAAGCGCAGCACCTGCACATAACCGGTGGCCAGTTCCATTCGTGGCCCCAAGCCTTGCTCAATCAGCATGCGGTGGGCCGCAGGCAACTTCCAGCACGGGGTGAACACAAACAGATGATGTTCCAGGTGGTAGTTGACCCAATAAGGTGCCAGCACCATGCGCATGCCCCAATGGGTGAGGGTGGTGCGCGTGTTGCGCAAGCGGTCATGGTTGTCGCCCACCACCGCATGCTCGGCGATGTTGCGCACCCGGCTGATCACTTGGTACCAAGTCAGTAAGGGCAGCAGCCATAAGGCAAAGTACGCCCACCACACACCGGCTGCGGCGGTGACCGCGAAGATGAGCAGGTTGCTGAAAAAGAAGTACTTTTCTGCGGCCATCAGTTTTTTCAGGCGTTGCCAAGGGTTCGGGTCATCGCCCATTTCCATGCGGAAAAATTCCATGCGCCGCTGGTAGCCGGTGATGCCCAAAATGTCCCGCCGCATCTTGCGCCAAAAACTTTGACGGGTAATGGGAAAGGGGGCCGACAAAATCAGGTCGGGGTCTTCCGGTTGCTGGGTGTGGCGGTGGTGGCTCAGGTGATAGGGCCGGTACAGCGTCAGGCTCGCTCCCACAGGCCAGCCGCACAAAAACGCCCCCAACTTGTCATTGAGCCAGGTGTTTTTGAAAAGGGCGCGGTGCGCCGCATCGTGCATCAAAATCGCCATGCCCAGCTGCCTTCCGCCGATGACGATCACGGCAACGATGAAGCTCAAGGGGTTGGGCCAAGCCACAAAAAATGCCATGGCCAGCGCAACCATGCCCCAGGCATGCAGCACCAAATAAGCGCCCATCCAGTCCGAGCGTTCGCGCAAAAAAGCGTCTTGCTCGGGGGTCAGCATGGGATGAGTGGCATCAACGTTGGCCATCGTGCACAGAGACCTTGTCCACGGTCAATCCACCCAAACGAGAGTGAACCCGACCGCCCGTGCCCATCACCAGCGCAAACAAAATCTCATTGGGACGGGGCGCGTCTTGAATGCCCACCTCCATGCTGTTGAAGTGGCTGCGCACATAGCAAGCATGGATGTAGTGCACGGGTACCATGATGCGGTAGCCCGCACTGGCCACGGCTTTGCTGGCCGGTACGATGGCTTTGGGGTCACCCAGCAAAGACCGCATGGCCCAGCCACCGGCCTCGTGCCAGACGGCGCCGTGTTCCATTTCGCCATTGACCCCCACGATGGCCGCTTTGCTGTAAACCTCGATGTTGTCTTTGCCCAAGGTGTCAATCAACTCTTGGGCCAGCAGCGTGCCCAGCGAACGGAGCTCTGCCATGAAGGTCATGAGGTCCGGCGTGTAGGTGCCTGCATAAGGGTTTTGAATGACGGCACACGCAGCAGCCAGTTTCAAAGGCCGATCGGTGACCGGACCCCCTTCGTGGTAAGTGGTTTCGATGGTGAGGCTGCGTTTGCGGATTTGGATCAGTGACATATAAGGCTTTCAAAAAAGGGCGGACCATGGGGCTTGGGCGTGCTTACACGAGCATATAAGCATGGACAAGGCTCCCATGAAACGTCGGGCGGCTTAGTTTTTCGGGATTTTCGCGTCGTTCACCACTTGAATCCATTTTTGGGTTTGTGCGGCCACCATGCTTCGCATTTCCTCTGAGGTGCTGCCACGTACATCGCCGCCCATGTCTTCCAGGCGCGACTTGACGGCGGGAACCAAGAGGGCTTTTTGCAACTCGGCATTCAAGCGGTCAACGATGGGTTTGGGTGTGCCTGCAGGCGCCATCAAACCAGCCCAAGATTGCACGTCGTAACCCGCGACCCCTTGCTCAGACACGGTGGGCACATCGGGTAGACCCTGCCAGCGCTGGGGTCCGGTGGTGGCAATGGCGCGAAGCTTGCCAGACTTGATGTTGGCCATCACCGCTGTGGGCGGGGCAATGATCATTGGGATTTCGCCGCCGAGCAGCGATGTGAGCGAGGCCGAGTCGCCCCGGAAGGGCACGTGCAGCAGCTGTGTTTTGGACATGCTGGCGAGCAACTCGCCGGCCAGATGGTGGGTCGAGCCGATGCCGGCGGTGCCGTAACTCACTTCGGTGGGGTTGGCTCTGGCTGCGGCCAACAAGGCTGACAAGCTGGGGTATTTGCTGTTGGCCGGAACGACCACCAAGAACGGGAAGTAAGTGATGGTGCTGACCATCTCAAAGTCCTGCACTGTGCGGTAGGCCAAGTTGTTGTACAAAGCGCCAGCCACTGCGTGTCCGCCTGTGGCCAACAACAAGGTGTAGCCATCGGGCCGTGCTTTGGCGACGGTGGTGGCCGCAATGGTGCCGCCAGCGCCGGCTTGGGCTTCGACCACGATGCTTTGGCCCAAGCCCTTGCTCATTTCCATCCCCACCGTGCGGGCAATGTTGTCAGCGTTGCCACCGGGGGCAAAGCCTTGCATGACCTTGATGGGGCGGTCTGGATAGGTTTGCGCCAGCGCGATCCCTGGCAGTGCCAAGGCGGTGAGGGTCACAGTGGCGAGAAGTTGTCGACGAAGCATTTTTGTCTCCTGGTTATTAAAGTTTCAATGTCAATTTCACGGTTTCAGCTGCGGATCATGGGTGCATGACCAGCTTTCCACTGACAAGACCTTGGTCGAGCAAGGCATGGGTTTTTTGGACCTCGCTGAGCTTGAAAATTTGAGGGGGCGTAAAGCGCACGCGCTGCTGCGCCAGCAGCGCAATGGCGTCGTTCATCAGTCCGCGCCGTGTGTCCTTGTCAGCATCAAAGGTGTGCATGGAAAAACACCGAATGGCCAGGCTTTTTTCCAGCAATTGGCGCATCACCTGGAAGGTGTCTTCGGTTGGAGGACCCTGCACGATGTTGTAGGACACCAGCGTGCCAAACGGCGCCAAGCTCTTGAGCCCATCGACCAGACTTTGACCGCCCAAGTGGTCAAACACCAGACTCAAGCCCTTGCCATTGGTGATGTGTTCAAGTCGCTCTTTGGGTGTTTCGTTGTCGGTGCAAATGACGTGGTCAAAGCCATACGCCAAAGCAAACTCAGCTTTGGCGCGGCTTCTGCTGGTACCAATCGTGACACAACCTTGCAATTTGGCCACTTGGCACAGCATGCCCGCCACGCCGCCTGAAGCACCAGTGATCAGCACATGCGGCGTGTGTGATGCGATAGGCCCTGCGATCTGCAGGAGTGCCAGTGCCAGCTGCAAATTGGGCAGACTCACCGCATCGTCGAACGAGACGGTGTCGGGCAAGCGGTAGGGGGCTTCTTCGGGTACCACGATGGCTTCTGCATAGCAGCCGCCTCGTTGGGGCAACTCGCGGGCGCTGATCAACACGCGATCACCTTCTCGCCACTGTGTCACCCCTTCGCCCACCGCATCCACCACACCGGCCAGCTCACCACCTGGAATGGCTGGCAGTGGCGGCATCCACTTGTAAATACCTTTGCGCAGCAGCACATCTGGGCGTCCTACCCCGATGGTGCAGGCCTTGACGCGAACCTGTCCCCGACCAGCCACCGGCTCAGGAAGGTTCACTTCCAGCAGGTTTTCAGGTCCGCCAGTCACATGGACTTGGATCGCTTTCATGTTCAGGCGAGCGCTCAGGCTTGAGCGGCGATGGGGTTGACCAAAGTGCCGATGCCTTCGATCTCGACTTCGCACACATCGCCGGGCTTCATGAACCATTGCGGCTTGCGGCTCCAGCCCACACCTGCGGGCGTGCCAGTGGCGATCACGTCGCCAGGTACCAGTGTGAAGATGGTCGAGGCATAGCTGATGAGTTTGGCGATCGGGAAGATCATGTGGCCCGTGTGGCTCGACTGCACCACTTCGCCATTCAGGCGTGTGATCAGCTTCAGTTCTTGGTTGGGTGCAATCTCGTCAGCCGTCACCATCCAGGGGCCAAAGCCGCCGGTGGACTCGAAGTTTTTGCCCGAAGCAATTTGCTTGGCGTGAAATTGCCATTCGCGGATGCTGCCGTCGTTGTAGCAAGAGTAGCCCGCCACATGGTCAAAGGCATCGGCTTCAGAAATGTTGCGACCTTCTTTGCCAATGATTACCGCCAACTCGCCTTCCCAGTCGAGTGAGCCCGAGACCTTGGGGCAAATGATGGGCTGACCGTGCGCGACTTGTGAGCGCCAAACACGCAGAAAAATCGGCGGCTCCTCGGACAGTTCACGGTGCATGCCTGCCGCCAGCACTTCTTTGTGGTGGTCCATGTAGTTGCGCACGGCGCAAACGATTTTTTCCGGTTTGGGGATGACCGGCAAGAAGGTGATGTCGCCCATGGCAATGGACGTCTTTTGCTGGGCTGCGTCGTGCTGCGCCTGCAAGTACGCGCCCGAGGCAATGTAGTCTGTCAATGTGGCAAATTGCGGCATCGCTTGGCCCAGATCCACGACGGTATCTGGACCTGTCACAGCGCCCCATGTTTCGCGGCCTTGGTGAACGAAGGAGAGTAATTTCATGAAAGTTCCTAGGGTGAAGTGATTTGGATTTTTTGAGCGAATTGCGCTTGCCATTGGTCAATGGGCATGAAGCTGGGGTCACTGCGGCAGATCGCTTCGGTCTCGCGCAGGATGGTGGCGTCGTCTTGGCTCAGGTCGAGCGGATCGCCGTGTGGCTGAGAGATGTAGAACGGCATGTCGATGTAGGTCTCGACCGTGTTGCCCTCAGGGTCTGCAAAGTAAACAGACAGTGCATTGCCGTGGTTCATGGGCATCACCTTGGTGGCGCCCAAGGCCATGGCTTTGTCACGTAAATCGCGCAGTGTCTGGATGGAGGGCACTGCAAAAGACAGTTGCATCACGGTGCTGAAAGTAGCCTCTGGCGGACGTCCTCCCGCGATGACCAATTGGTGGTGCTGGTCGGGTGTCGAACTCAAAAAAACCAAGGGGGCTTTGAAGGTTTTGCCTACCCCTCGGTCATTGACAACCATGCCAAAAACCGAGGTGTAAAAGTGCACCATTTTGTCGACATCCCAAACATAGATGCCGAAGTGAGAAGGGGTGGGTTTTGTGACTTGCAGCATGTGGTCTTTGGTTTGAAGGTTAAAAATCAGGTGCGATTTTTTTGCATCAAGGCAAAAGCAGCCAGCACATTGGTTTGCGTGCTGGCAATGTGTTCGCTGAGCATTTGGGCGGCGGTGGCTGCATCGCGCCGCACCACGGCCTTCATCAGGGCGCGGTGCTCGGCGTCTTTCTTTTTGAGCACGGTTCGGTTGCGTGCTGCAAAGTGCCGATACCGCTCAGCTTGGTCAAACAGACTCATGCTCCAGGTCAGTTGGCGCTCAGAAGGGCAGGCGGCGATCAGTGACATGTGAAAGTCCCGGTGCCGTTGGCTCCATTCGGCATCGAGCACCACCGGCCCCTGCGGCAGGCGGGACTCGATTTTTTCGAGGCGGTGAAAGCTCGCCACGATGCTTGCTTCCCAAGCGTCATCGCCGTGTTGGATCGATTCGTGCAACGCTGTCACGTCAAGCAGCAGGCGCATTTTGGTGATGTCGGCCAAATCCTCTGGCGACATGGCGGCCACCCGAAAGCCACGACGCTCGTCTGCTGTGACCAGCCCTTCTTGCACCAAACGATTCAGGGCCTCGCGCAGCGGGCTGCTGGAAAAGCCATATTGCTGTTGCAGGGCATCCACTTTGAGTTTGGTTTCTGGCACATGGCGGCCGGACAAAACGTCCAGGCGCAAAGCCTGGAAGGCTTGCTCAGAGACGGTGGTGCTGGGGGCTGTTTCTTGCATGATTTTCAAATTGTGCACAAAATTAGCCTCAGACGCACCCACGCAAACCCTAATCAAAGGTGTGGCTGAGTGACCATTGAATGACCGAATGGGACGTTGTTGCCGAGCGCTGCAAGCCCGGGTGGCGACACCTGCAGAGGCTTACTTGCCGATGCAAAAGCTCGAAAAAATCACGCCCAACAAATCGTCTGCGCTGAACTCGCCCGTGATTTCATTGAGTGCGTTTTGACCCAGGCGCAGTTCTTCGGCCAGCAGGTCAAGGTTTTGCGCTTGCGCTGCCAAATGCGCATCGGCCACTTCCAGGTGCTCGCGCACCCGGCGCAGCGCTTGCACATGGCGTTCGCGGGCAATGAACAGGCCTTCGCTGGCTTGCTGCCAACCGGCTTGCTGCAGCAATTGCTGGCGCAGGGCTTGCAGGCCTTCTCCCGTGCGCGCAGACAGCGTCAAGCCCGTGCGTTCTTGTGTGCTGCTCGTTGCATCGGCCTTGTTCCACACATCGACCACTGCCACGCTGACGGGCAAGCGGTTTTTCAGAGCCGTGGCAATGTCGGCGTCGGCCGCGTCGTAATCGGGCATGCCCACGCGCGTCAGGTCGTGCAAAAACAGCACCGCGTCGGCGTTCTCGATCTGACCCCAGGCGCGGGCAATGCCGATTTGTTCGACCTCGTCCACGCCTTCGCCTTCGCGCAGTCCGGCGGTGTCGATCACATGCAGCGGCACCCCTTCAATCTGAATGGTTTGCTGCACCACATCGCGCGTGGTGCCCGCAATCGGGGTGACGATGGCCAGCTCAGCCCCGGCCAACGCGTTGAGCAGCGAACTTTTGCCCGCATTGGGCTGTCCTGCAATCACCACCTTGATGCCTTCTCGCAGCAAGGCACCTTGGCGGGCTTTGCTCAGCACCGTGTCCAAGGCCGCTTGCAGGCGGTTCAGCTGGCCCTGTGCATCGGCCTTTTGCAAAAAGTCGATCTCTTCTTCCGGGAAGTCCAGCGTCGCCTCCACCAACATGCGCAGGTGAATCAGCGCATCGCGCAGCACATGGATCTCTTTGGAGAAATCACCCGCTAATGACCGGCTGGCGCTTCGGGCTGCGGCCTCGGTGCTGGCATCGATCAGGTCGGCAATCGCCTCGGCCTGCGCCAAGTCGATCTTGTCGTTCAAAAAAGCGCGCTCAGAAAACTCGCCCGGTTGCGCCACACGCAACCCGGCCAAACGCAGCTGGCCTGTGGCGGGGTCCACTTCGGCCGCCGCTTGCAGGCAACGTGCCACCAGCAGTTGCAAGACCACAGGGCCACCGTGTGCCTGCAACTCCAGCACGTCTTCGCCAGTGAACGAGTGCGGCGCCACAAAATGCAAAGCCAGACCATGATCAATCGGGCTGCCATCGGCATCGGCAAAGGGTAAATACGTGGCCTCGCGCGGCTTGAGTGTGCGGCCGCACAGCGCATGAATCAGCGGCGTCAGATACCGGCCCGACACCCGCACGATGCCCACGGCACCGCGACCGGGTGCGGTGGCGATGGCGACGATCGGATCTTGGTGTCTGGCGAGCATGGCGGTCTTGGACGAGGTGAAGCAAAAAAAGGCCGCTTGCGCGGCCCTTGGGGTGGGGTGGATTTACTTGAACTTGGGCAAGTTGAACTGCGGCGGCACGCCCATCCGGGTGTTGATCATCCATTGCTGGGCGATCGACAAGATGTTGTTCGTGATCCAGTACAGCACCAAGCCGGACGGGAAGAAGAAGAACATGACCGAGAAAATCAGCGGCATCATCCACATCAATTTGGCTTGCATCGGATCAGGTGGCGCGGGGTTCAATGCCGTTTGCAGCAGAGTTGTCAGCGTCATGATCAGCGGCAAAATGTAGTAAGGATCGGGTGCAGCCAAGTCCTGAATCCAGCCCAGCCATGGGGCATTGCGCATCTCCACGCTGGACAACAGCACCCAATACAGCGCAATGAAAACAGGGATCTGAACCATGATCGGGAAGCAGCCACCCATGGGGTTGACCTTCTCTTCACGGTAAATCCTCATCATCTCCTGCTGCATTTGCTGCGGGTTGTTTTTCAGGCGCTCACGCATTTCCATGATCTTGGGGTTGATGGCTTTCATCTTGGCCATGCTGGAATAGGCCTTGGCATTGAGCCAATAGAAAGCGATCTTGATCAACAGCACCAGGGCGACGATGGACCAGCCCCAGTTTTGCAGCACGCTGTGCAGTTGGTCCAGCAACCAGTACAAGGGCTTGGACAGCATCGCCAACCAGCCATAGTCTTTCACCAAGTCCAGGCCTGGCGTCAGGGCTTCGAGTACTTTTTCCTCTTGTGGACCGCTGAACAACTGGTTGCTGAGGCTGCGGGTTTGACCCGGTGCCAACTCCGCAAAAGGTGTGATCATGCCCACGGCATAGAGGTTGGTGTCGACCTTGCGGGCAAAGTTCTCGCGCTGTATGCCTTCAGGCAACAACCAAGCGCTGGCAAAGTAGTGCTGCACCATGGCCACGTAACCATTGGGCGAAGATTTTTCGAACTCGACTTTGTTCTTTTCGATGTCGGAAAACTCCAGCTTTTGGTATTTTTTGGCTTCGGTGTAAACAGCCGGTCCGGTGAAAGTGAAGTAAAACGCCGATTCGCCCTCGGGTTTGTTGCCATCACGCACCAGTTGCATATAAAGCTGTGGCGATACAGGGACGGTGCCATTGTTCACCACATCATGCTTGACGTTGATGACGTGACTGCCGCGTTTGAATGTGTAGGTTTTGACGAGCTGAACACCGTTGATCTCGGCCGATTCAAAACGAACCGTCAACTCATCCTGACCATCTTTGAGTTTGCGCTCTCCGCTGAAGCGCATGGGGGTCTTGTGGGTTGGGAAATCCCCGCCGATCAAGCCGGTTTGCGCCATGTAAACGCGGCTGCTGCTCTGGTCCAACAGCACCATGTTCTTTTTGGGATCGACCAAATCGCTGTGCTTGGTGAACTCGCTGCGCACCAATGAACCGCCCTCGGTGTCAAAGCTGAGTTTGAGCACGTCGGTTTCGATCTCGATTTTTTCACGGGCAGCTGCCGTGGTGCTGGATCCCGAGGTGGGCACCTGTCCTGGCGATGCTGCGACGGGCGCCGTGGTGGCCGTTGGCAATGCGTTGGCGCCGGAAGTGACCGCAGCAGGTGCAGGGGCAGCAGCGGGCGCGGTTAATTCAGGCTTGGGGAAAAAAGTGGCTTTTTTCCCGTTGTGCAGTTGCCATTGGTCCCAAAGCAGAACCAGGGAAAAACCAAAAATCACCCAAAGGATGGTGCGACGGATATCGTTCATGGGGTCTTCTTTGACGACGTAGAGGGAAACAAAGCAGAGAACAAGCGGGGTGCTTGCGTGGGAACAGGATCATGGCCGCCCTTGCACCAAGGGCTGCACCGCACCAAACGGTGCAGAGTCAGGTAGCTGCCAGCAGCGGCGCCATGCAAGGACAATGCGTCCAAAGCATAGGCGGAGCAAGTGGGCTCGAACCTGCAAGATGAGCCCAGCCAAGGGCTGAGCAGCAAGCGGTAGCCGCGCACCACACCCATCAAAAGGCGCTGAATGGTCATGCGGTGTCCTTTGGCTGAGTGGGTTGGAGCGCTGCGCGTTCAAAAAGCTGTTCGAGCTCAAGCCGTACAGCCAACTTGAGTTGGTCAGATGTGGCGCTGATGAACAACTTGCGGTCAAACGTGGTGCGAAGACGCACCACATGCGCAGCCACAGGCAAACGTTCGCCATAGCGTTCGCTCACGTTGTAAATCTGCCTTTTGATGGCGTTGCGGGTCACGGCGCGCCGCGCCCAGCGCTTGGGCACCATGGCACCCAGCCAAACACCAGACAAGTCAAAAAGGGCCTGCTCCGGTGAGGGTGCAGGCCCGATGTGTTCGGCGGGGGCCGATGGGTTGTCTGTGGGCTTGGACAGGTTCAAGCGGTGCAACGCAAAATGCGCTGTCCGAGAGACCGTACCACCCGCCAGGGCAGCCTGAAACTGTGGGCGTGTTTTTAAACGCTGCACGATGGCCATGCCCCGATTGCAACCGCCCGAAGTGGCGATTGGCCACGAACAGACGGCTGAACAGTCATTAGACAGCCAGGCGCTTGCGGCCTTTGGCGCGGCGAGCATTGATCACAGCGCGGCCGCCACGAGTTTTCATGCGAACCAGAAAGCCGTGGGTGCGGGCGCGACGTGTCTTGGATGGTTGGTAGGTGCGTTTCATAACTCTTCCTTTGTGCCCAATGCCATGAATCAGCTTTGGGCGAAACCCAAGATTATCGCAAACTTTCAGGCCAGCGGCAAACAAACTGTATTTTTGTCCATCAGGGTGTGTCCGGAGTGTTCGAGCTTGGATGTGGTTTATGATCAACTTTCTTTTCGATACAGCATGTGGATAAGCTCTTGATAAAGCCCATCGTTCCGTGCATCGTGACCACTTCTGTCCACAATAAAAAAGTACGCAATGACCGAGGGAATGACTCCGGAATTTCAGGCCGATCCAAGCCCATCCTTGTGGCAAGCCTGCGTCGACGACCTGGCGCGAGAGTTGCCAGAGCAGCAATTCAACACCTGGATCAAACCGCTCTCGGCACAGGTGTCCAAAGACCATCAAACAGTCACCATCTATGTGGCCAACCGTTTCAAGTTGGACTGGATTCGTGCCCAATATGCGGGCCGTCTGAGTGCTTTGCTTGAGAGCCTCCAAGGTCACCCTGTCAAGCTTGAGTTAGCGATCACTCAGCGCGAAAGCGGCATCAGGACTTCAAAAGCCTCAACGCCCTCCTCTATGGACATGCCGGTGGCTTTGGCGGTGGTGGCCGACGAGGCGGCGACCAACCCCTTTCGCAATCGACTCAACAGTGCCTTGAATTTCGACAACTTGGTCGAAGGCACGGCTAACCGCATGGCACGTGCCGCGGCCATGCATGTGTCGGGTTCGCCAGGGCATCTGTACAACCCCTTGTTCATCTATGGTGGCGTGGGTTTGGGTAAGACCCACCTCATGCACGCCATTGGCAACAAACTGCTGGCTGACCGCCCCGAAGCCAAAGTTTTGTACATCCACGCTGAACAGTTTGTGTCGGATGTGGTTAAAGCCTACCAGCGCAAGACTTTTGACGAGTTCAAACACCACTATCACTCGCTCGATTTGCTGCTGATCGACGATGTCCAGTTCTTTGCCAACAAAGACCGCACGCAAGAAGAGTTTTTCAATGCATTCGAGGCCTTATTGGCCAAAAAGTCGCACATCGTGATGACCAGCGACACCTATCCCAAGGGGCTGGCCGATATCCACGAGCGCCTGGTTTCGCGCTTTGATTCGGGCTTGACGGTGGCCATGGAGCCGCCCGAGTTGGAGATGCGCGTGGCGATTTTGATCAACAAAGCCATCAGTGAAGGCAGCGAGATGCCCGAGGAAGTGGCGTTTTTTGTGGCCAAAAATGTGCGCTCCAACGTGCGTGAGTTGGAGGGCGCGCTGCGCAAAATCCTGGCCTATTCGCGTTTCAACCAAAAAGACATCTCGATCCAGTTGGCCCGTGACGCCTTGCGCGATTTGCTGTCGATTCAAAACCGCCAGATCAGCGTGGAAAACATCCAGAAAACCGTGGCCGATTACTACAAGATCAAGGTCGCCGACATGTACAGCAAAAAGCGCCCGGCCAGTATCGCCCGCCCGCGCCAGATCGCCATGTACCTGGCCAAAGAAATGACCCAAAAGAGCCTGCCCGAGATCGGCGAACTGTTTGGGGGGCGTGACCACACCACGGTGCTGCACGCCGTGCGCAAAATTGGTGCAGAACGTCAGCAAATGACCGAGTTGAACCAGCAACTTCACGTTTTGGAGCAGACACTCAAGGGTTAAACCGCCATGTCCCCGTTCCACAGGTTTGTTTTCGGTGATTTGACCCCTATGAAGCCCATTTTCTGGGCAAAAAGCGGCGAAAATGCACCCTGTAGCGAAAATTTCGTCCTGATTTGATCTGAGACGATAAAAACCACCAAAGGTAGACAAATGATCGTCCTGAAGGCCACCCAAGACAAATTGCTGTCGGTTCTGCAATCCGTGTCCGGCATTGTTGAGCGCCGTCACACATTGCCTGTATTGGCCAATGTGCTGATCCGCAAAACTGGTCACGCACTGCAACTGACCACCAGTGACCTCGAAATCCAGATCCGCACCACGGCCGAGATGGAAGGCGATCCAGGCGATTTCACCACCACCGTGGGTGCGCGCAAACTCATCGACATCTTGCGCACCATGCCCGCTGACCAAACCGTCAGTCTCGAATCGTCACAAGCCAAGCTGATCTTGAAGGGTGGCAAGTCCAAGTTCACCTTGCAGACTTTGCCGGCCGAAGACTTTCCGCTGGTGCAAGAAGCCGCCAGCTTTGGCCCCGTGTTCAGCGTGCCGCAAAAAACCCTCAAGCAACTGCTGGGACAGGTCTCGTTTGCCATGGCCGTGCACGACATCCGCTACTACCTCAACGGCATCTTGTTTGTGGCCGAGGGCAACCGACTGAGCCTGGTGGCCACCGACGGTCACCGCTTGGCATTCACAGCCGCCACGCTGGATGTGGAGGTGCCCACCAAACAAGAAGTCATCTTGCCGCGCAAGACCGTGCTCGAGCTGCAACGCTTGCTGTCGGATGCCGATGGCGCGATCGAGATGCAATTCGCCAACAACCAAGCCAAGTTCAGCTTTGATGGCATGGAGTTCGTGACCAAGCTGGTCGAGGGCAAGTTCCCCGACTACAACCGCGTCATCCCCAAGGGTCATCGCAACAACCTCACGCTGGGCCGCCAAGCGCTGCTGTCTTGCTTGCAGCGCACCGCCATCTTGACCAGCGACAAGTTCAAAGGCGTACGCCTGAACCTTGAGCCCGGCACTTTGCGTGTGGCCTCGACCAACGCCGAACAAGAAGAAGCCGTGGACGAACTCGACATCGATTACGGCGGCGACGCCATCGAGATCGGTTTCAACGTGACCTACATCATCGACGTTCTGGCCAACATGGGCCAAGATATGGTTCGCATCGATTTGGCCGACGGCAACAGCTCGGCCTTGATCACGATTCCAGAAAACGACAACTTCAAATACGTGGTGATGCCCATGCGCATTTAAGGCCCGCGCCATACGGCTATAGACCTTATCGAAACCCGCGACCCCTCGCGGGTTTCGGCCATTCAAGCGACAGAGAAAATTGAACATGACCGACGAAATCAACCCCAGCGAAGACGCTTTCACCACCGCACAACCCAAGATCGACGCCAATCAGGCGGGCGCATCTGAAGGCTACGGCGAAGGCTCCATCCAGATTCTGGAAGGCCTGGAAGCCGTGCGCAAACGCCCCGGCATGTACATCGGTGACACCTCTGACGGCACGGGTCTTCACCACTTGGTGGTCGAGGTCGTGGACAACTCGATTGACGAAGCACTGGCGGGCCACTGTGACGACATCGTCGTCACCATCC
>NZ_CALPTI020000035.1:0-24069 GCF_943326455.1 Limnohabitans sp. Rim8 | reverse complement strand
TGGGTCGCGCCTGCGTCCACGTCGGTGGCCGTCAAGGTGCCAGACACGGTGCTGGTGCCAGCCACTGCGGTGCCGTTGTCGAGATGACCGGCCTCAGTGACGGTGCCGGCGCGGGCGGCAGCTTGGTTGCTGACCACTGGCACGTCGTTCGTGCCGTTGATGGTGACCGTGATGGTCTGGTCAACGTAGCCGCCAAAGTCGTCCGCGACGCGGGCCGTGTAGGTCTGCGTGACGGTCTGGCCTTCATTGAGCGCCTGAGTGGCCGCCAAGCCGTTGTTGAGCGTGTAGGTCCACACGCCTGTGGTGGGGTTGATGGCGATCGTGCCGTAGGTGGCCGAAGGCGTGCCTTGGATGCTCCAAGTCTGGGTCGCGCCTGCGTCCACGTCGGTGGCCGTCAAGGTGCCAGACACGGTGCTGGTGCCAGAGGCCACCGTGCCGTCGTCTTGCGAGCCAGCCTCCACAACCGTGCCAGCCAGCGCACCAGCGGCGTTGCTGACCACTGGCACGTCGTTCGTACCGTTGATGGTGACCGTGATGGTTTGGTCAACGAAGCCGCCCAAGTCGTCCGTGACGCGGGCCGTGTAGGTCTGCGTGACGGTCTCGTTTTCTTTGAGCGCCTGTGTGGCCGTCAGGTTGTTGTTGAGCGTGTAGGTCCACACCCCAGTGGTGGGGTTGATGGCGATCGCGCCGTAGGTGGCCGAAGGCGTGCCTTGGATGCTCCAGGCCTGCGTGGCGTTGGCGTCCACATCGGTGGCCGTCAAGGTGCCAGACACGGTGCTGGTGCCAGCTGTAGCGGCGCCGTTGTCTTGCGAGCCAGCCTCGGTGACGGTACCGGCGCGAGCAGCAGCTTGGTTGCTGACCACTGGCAAATCGTTCACCGCCATCAGGTCGAGTGTCAGGGTGTAAGCCGCAACGCTGAATTCGCCCTGCGAGTCTTGCACCTTGAAGCTGAAGCTCTGGTCCGCGTTGGCGTTGAGCGCAGGGGTGTAAACCAGCCTGCCGGCGTTGATGTCGGCGATGCCGATGGCCAGTGGTGCCACCACGGCCACGCCATTGAGGCTGAGCACGCCTTGCCCAGGCAGGCTGGTGATCTGCACGCCAGCGAAGGTGTCGGCTGGGTCTTGGTCTGCAAAGACACCAAAGTCGGTTGCGGTCAAGACTTGAGCGATGTCTTCGGTCACAGCCACCAAGTCATGGCTTGACGTGGGTGGCGCGTTGGTGACCGTGGGGTCGAGCTTGACGTTGGCCAGCGTGGAGTTCAGGGCTGCCACGTTGTTGCCTGCCAAGTCGGCAATGCTGCCGGCAAATCCCAACAAGGTGATGCCCGATGTGGCAGCGTCAGTGGATGTGACGGTGAAAGTAAAGCTGGCTTGGGTGGTGTTGGCGCCGCTGTTGACCACAACACTGCCAGGCACCAACACGGCGCTGACGATGCTGGCAGGACCTGTCGGGTTGTTGAGCTGCAGCTGCAGGCTGGCGTTGGCGCCCACTGTGAGCACGGCATCAAATTGCAGACTGAAGTTGATCACTCGGGCCAAGCCGTAGGTGGCCGCTTCGGGTGCCGACGTGACTGTGGCCACAGGCAACTTGGTATCGATGCTGTAACTGGCCGTGGCCGCCCCGGTGCCGGTGTTGCCCAACAGGTCGGTGAAGCTGTTGTTGGTCAGGCTGATGGTGTTGACGCCCGCCTCGATCGATGCTGTTGGCGTGAAAAGCGCTGCCCAGGTTTTGCCGCCATCTGTGGTGGCCAAGTTGCTGAGCGCACCGCCTTGTGCTGTGAAGTCCGCGGCGGTGAGGCCTGTCACCGCTTCAGAGAACACCAAAGACAAGGCGCCGGTTTGTCCAGCCTTGAACGTGGACTGGCTCAGCGCCATGCTGCTCACGGTAGGGGCTTTGCTGTCGATGACATAGGCCGCGCTGAGGGCGCCCGTGGTGCCGGTGTTGCCCGCGATGTCGGTGTAGGCCCCGGTGAGCGAGACGCGCTGGCCCGCCAGCTCAGCGTTGACCGCTGGCGTGAAGCTGCCTGTCCAGGTAATGCCCCCATTGGCGGTGCTGAGTGTGCCGACGGTGCCGCCTTGTACGGTCAAGTCGGTATGGGTGAATCCGGTGACCGCTTCGTTGAAGGTGACGGTCACCGTCGGTGTGTCGCCTGCCTTGATGGCGCTGCTGGACAAGGCAATGGTGGCTGTTGGCGCTTGGGTGTCCACGGCATAGCTGGCACTGCTGCCCACTTGGCCGGCATTGCCCAAGAGGTCGGTATAAGCCGTGCCCAGGGTGATGGCGTTGGTGGCCGATGTGACGCCAACTGCAGGCGTGAAAGTGGCTGTCCAGGTTCTGCCGCCGTCGGCGGTGGCCACGGCAGAAAGCGTGCCGCCTTGCACCGACAAATCGGTGTTGCTGAAGCCACTGACCACCTCGTTGAAGGTGATGGTGACTGCGGCTGTGTCGCCGGTCTTGAGCGTGGACTTGTCCACCGCGATGGTGGCGCTGGGTGCGCGCGTGTCCACCACATAGGTTGACGATGCCGCCGATTGGCCGGCATTGCCCGCCGTGTCGGCATAGGCGCCCGTGAGGGAAATCTGTCGGCCCACAGCCTGCACATCGGTACCCGGATTGAAAGTGCCGGTCCAGACCAGGCCGTTTTGGGTCAGGTTGCTGATCGTGCCGCCTTGCACCGTGAGGTCAGAGGCAGCAAAGCCGGTGACCGCTTCGCTGAAGGTGATGGTCACACTGGGGGTGTCGCCCGCTTTGATGTTGTTGCTCGACAAGGCGATGGTCGCTGTGGGGCTGCGCGTGTCGATGCTGTAGTTGCCACTGTTGGCTGTGTTGCCGGCATTGCCCGCCTGGTCGGTGTAGGTGTTGGCCAGGCTGATGGTGTTGGTGGCCGATTCGCTGGGGGCGGCAGGCGTGAACGTGGCCGTCCAGGTTTTGCCGCCGTCGCTAGAGGCCACGGGGCTGAGCGTGCCGCCTTGCACCGTGAGGTCGGCATTGGTAAAGCCTGTGACGGCTTCTGTGAACGTGATGGTGACCAATGCGGTTTCATTGGCCTTCAAGGCAGTCTGATTGACCGACACGGTGGCCACAGGGGCTTTGGTGTCGATGGCGTACGGGGTGGTTTGCGCCGAGGTGTCGCCGGTGTTGCCCGCGATGTCGGTGTAAGCACCAGTAAGTGAGACGCGTTGGCCCGTCAGTTCGGCATTGGGTCCAGGTGTGAATGTGCCTGTCCAGGTCTTGCCGCCGTCAGCGCTGGTGAGGGTCCCCACTGAGCCGCCTTGTACGGTCAGGTCGGTGTTGGAAAATCCATTCACCGCTTCGGAGAAGCTGACCGTCAAGGTGGCTGCTTCACCCGCTTTGACCAAGGTGCTTGAGAGCGTCAGGGTTGCCGTTGGCAACTTGGTGTCCACCGTGAAACTGGCACTGGTGGCCGCTGTGCCGACGTTGCCGGCCAGGTCGGTGTAGCTGTTGGCCAAGGCGAGCGTGTAGTTGGCGCTGTCCAGGTTGGCCGTGGGGGTGAGCGTGGTGGTCCAGGTCTTGCCGCCATCTGCGGTGGTCAAGCCACTGAAAGCGCCACCGGCGAGGTTCAAGTCGGACACATCGAAGCCCGCAACCTCTTCGTTGAATGTGAGGGTCACGGCGGCAGTTTCACCCACCTTGATGGTGGTCGGCACGATGGACCAAGTGACCGTGGGGCCGGAGGTGTCGGTTTTGAGGCCCGAGAGCGCCGCAGAGGCACCCGACTCCATGGCACCAGACATCTGCGTGGCCGTGAGGGTGTAGCTTTGGTTGACGTTCAGCGGGGCCAAGCTGCTTTGTGCCAGCGTGACCCCATTGACGGTGTCGCCCACCCTGACTTGGATGGCCCCTGCAGACAAATCTGCCGAAGTCACGGTTTTGACGCCGACCAACACGGTGTTGCCGCCCGTGGCTTGGGCATAAAGACGCACTTGGTTGTCGACCAACGCGCCGGTATTGGCCAGGCTGATGCTGAATGTGGGGGCCGTCAGGCGGGTGATGTTGTCATCGCTGAAAGCGCCCGTGTCGCTGGAGGCGATCAGATCAGGCGCTCCGGGGGCGCCGGGCAGAACGGTGATCTCAACACCGCTGGCTGTACTCACAGGGGCAGACCAGGTCTTGGCAGCGGCCGAAGCGGGCAGCAAGATGCCGCGGATGCCCTCGGCGGTTTCAAAATAGAGTGTGGTGTCCTCGGGGCGGAACCATGCCTCCAGCGCGGCATTCACGCCGGTGGTGGCGCTGCGTGCACCCAGCCAGCTCAAGCCCGTGGGCAGCACAATCACATCGCCCACAGACAAGTCGGTGATGCTGTCCAAGCCGCTGGCGCCTGCAGACACCAGGCCGGTGTCGGCTGCGGCAAATACAAAACGGTCGTTGCCAGAGCCGCCAGTCAGCGTGTCAGCGCCCAAACCGCCGATCAGGGTGTCAGCTCCTGTGCCGCCTTGCAAAATATTGCCTGCAGCGCTGCCGTTCAGCACGTAGTTGCCGGTGCCCACCACGCGGGCGCCTTCGATGCCGGTCAGGGTGCCATTGGTCCAAACCGAAGCGTTCAAGGTGCCGCCGGTGCTGCCTTGGATTTCGAGCAGGTCGGTGGCCGTGTCGGCGCCAGCAGTCCAGCGTTGGTCCGTGGTCGTGGCCGTGGCGTCGTAAGTGGCTGCACCGCCATAAATGCGCAAATTGACAGGACCTTGGGCCAATTGGGCCAAGGTCACACGGAAGACGTCTGCACCCGCGCCACCCACCAAAACATCCACCCCAGTGGGTTGTACTGCTGTGTCGACACCTCCCCCAACAATGAGATCGTCACCGGATGAGCCGATGATGGTGTTGGCAGAGGTGTTGCCAGCCGACGAGCCGGTCAACGTTAATCCGGTCATGCCAGAGCGGTTGACCGCACTGGCATCGATGTTCACCGCCCTGAAGATGTTGTTCACATTCATGCGGCCGGTTTCTGTGGCCACGACAGCAGAGGCGAGATCGGCCGAAACGGTGCTGGCCCCGGGGGAACCCACCAACACCAAGGTGCTGGTCAACTCCGAAACGGAAGCGAAGGGGGCTGAAACCAAATTGACCGAAACCTGCGCACTGGCGGCGGCTGTTTGGGCCGTCACTTGGGCAGGTGTGGCGAACAACAACACGTCCACAGTGCGTGAGCCCGTGGTGAAGGCCGACATGACTTGCACGCCTTTGAGCACAGACTCGTAGTTGGCCAGCAGGCGTTGATCGCCCGTGGTGGAGGTGATGGTGAGGGTGGCGGTGTTTTCGCCGCTGACCAGAAGACCGGCAGCCGCAGCGGCGGTTTTAGCAGCGTCGCTGAGGACGAGTTTGTCCGCAAACGATGTGGCGGTGAAGGTTTGGGGGCTCAGCAGCCTGACGACCATTTGCTGCGCCCTGCTGCTGTCCAGATCGGACAAGCTGGCCGATGGCGCCAAGCTGGTGGCGATCGGTGAGGAATAGGTGGACACCCCGGTCAAGACGGAACCGATGGCTTCTGTGCTGGTGTTCAGACCGGCGTTCAACACGCCGTTCAGATCCACTGCGGGCGCATCGTCAAATGTTGTGATGCTCAAGGCAATGGGCTGGGCCTGTACACCTGTGGCGCCGGCCGCATCGGTGACGCTGACCTGGATCTGGCGCGCATGGCTGGATGGGGCTGCCGACAGGTTTTGGTAAGCCACAGAGCTCAACAAGCCTTGGTAAACCGTCATGCTGCCTTGACCTGTCAGGGTCAGCACGCCAGTCGTGACATCAAAACTGCTGGTGATGCCAGAAGGCAGCGTGGCGGTGACCCCCAAGCTGTCTTCACCGGCACGGTAACCCACGCTAAAGCGCACCGTGGCCGAGGCCATGAGGCTGCTGCTGCCGTCGGGATCCGACAGCTGGAGCGAGGGCGACAGCGTGGTGCTGGCCGCCGTCTTGGTCAAGGTGGCCGATTCTGCAAAGCTGGCGGTCACCGTGGTGGGCAACACCACTGGCGCATCGTTGACGCCTTGCACCTGGATGGTGCGGGTCTGCACCAGGCTGGCAGCCGTGCTGGCAGCGCCGCTGTTGTCGGTGACGGTGATGTGGAAGCTGCGCTGGCCGGTGGCCAAGTCGTCATCGCCATTGAGGAAGACGACCTTTTGCAACACTTGGCGGTAAACATCGAGTGAGGCGGCGCCCGAAATGGTCAGGTTCCCGCTGCTGTCAAACGATTTGGTGAGCCCAGTGGTTCCGGTCAGGTCCACATCAAGGCTGTCGCCGCTTGCCTTGCCAGCACTGAAGCTCACTCTCGCCAAGGACAGAGAAGTGGAATCGATGTCGGTGATGGACAAAGAAGGGGCAATGGCCGCGCCGGCTGCGGTGTTTTCTACAAAGGTGACTGCCGCAGGCGACAAGAAAAGCACAGGACGGTCGTTGACGGCCGTGATGGACACGGTCACCGTCGATGCAGCAGAGTTGAGGGTGTTGAGCACCGGGTCCACCACAACATAGGTGATCTGCGCGTTGGCGTTGCGGTTGGCCTCGGGTGAGAAGTTGACATCAACCCCGCCTGAAACCAAATTCAGCAATCGGCCCGCTGAGCCCATCGATATAGGGCTGCCGTCGGCTGCCGTGATCGTGCCACCCGTGACCGACATGATTCGGATTTGCTGCGGTGTGGGTCCGTCTTCGTTGGACAGCGTGGTCGGCGCCAGCCGCAAGCTGATGGGGGTGTCTTCTACGGCGCTGCGGGAAAGATCGCCCCCGGCCTCTGGGGCTGCGTTGTCCACCAAGCTCACCGTGATGGACCTGGTCACCGCTGCGTTGACACCATCGCTGACCGTCATGGTGAGCGTTGGTGGTGTCGCATTGGTCAAGGGCGATGTATAGATCAGCGTGGGCAGCGCAGCCTGGAGGTTGGCAGGACTGCCCGACAGCACCAAGGTGTTGGTCGTTTGGCTTCTGAGTACCACGCCCGATTGCAAGGTGACGGGAAGGCCCAAAGATCCAGTGCTCGCGGACAGGGTGAGGGTGACCGAGCTGCTGTCGGCATCCGCCACGGTGAAGCCCGACAGCAAGGTGGGCACACCCACCTTGGCCATGTATTGGTTGGGCACTGCTGCGGTGGGGGGGGCAGATGCCACCCGCAGGCTGATGGTGCTGGGGGTCTCTGGCGTCAAAGCGTCGTTGTCGCTGACAGTGACCGTGACACCGGCCGCACTGCGACCGGCTTGCGCCGTGAAAAAGACCTGCGACAGAGCGGCGTTCAAATCGGACTTGAGACCTTCAACGACCCAAGATGTACCGTTGGCGTTTTTGTTGACAAAAAGTCCCTGGGTCTGCGCCAAGTCTAGGCTGCCATTGGTGCTGTCGAGTGTCACTCGCAGCACGTCGGAGTCCAGATCCGACACCGTGATGGGGGCCAAGGCTGATCGCGTTGCGGCCACCACGTTTTGACTGGCGGTCACGGCCAAGGTGGCGGAGTTGTGCACCGTCACAGGAACGTCGATGGAGCCCACCACGTTGGTGCGGCCTTGCGGCGTGACATCCAAATGGATCTTGGCCGATGTCTGGCCCACTGTGGCACGCATTTCGAGCAAGGCCAAGTTGGCGTTGATGGCATCGAGCGTGCCTGTGAGGGTTTGGACAGTTGCAAAGTCCAAGCCGTTTTGGCTGATGAGTCCACCTGTGGCTGTGGCCGTGACGGTGAGCAACGCATTGGGGTTGAAGTAGTCCACCACCAAGCCGGGCACCGATGTGGCAACACCTGCGGCAGCGTCGAGAGACTCGGGCGCACTGACCAGGGGTGTGTTGGGGTCGTCGTCCAACAGCATCAAACGGGCGGTGCCGCTGGACAGGATGTTGCCAGCTGCGTCAGAAAACTGCGAATTGCCGTACACGTCCGAGACGACCAAGGTGATCAGTTCGTTGGCGTTGACTAGCGCGTTGTTGGCCAGTCGGACTGTGATGGTCTTGACGGTCTCGTCAGGACCAAAAGTGACTTGACCAGACGGCAAGGCGCGAACGCCGTCGGCATCTAAAAACACAAAACGATCGGCTGTCAGGGTGCCAGAGCCTCTGATGTCGTAGCGCAGCACCACCGTGCCATCAAGACCGCCTGAACGGTTGATGGTGAAACTGACGGTGTTGTCAGCGCCATCGCTGGCGCCTTCGTACAGGTATGGGGTCTGGCCAGAGACATCTTGAGCGGCATTGGACGTGACCACAAAACGTGAGGGCACGATGGGGCCAACGATGGCGTTGTCAGCCAAGTATTTGAGGCCTTGGTTGTCGGTATCGCTCAACAAGGTTTGCAATGGGCTTGCGTTGCCAGTGTTGAGGTAGGCGCCCAACTTGGTCAAGATGGCGTCTCCCTGGACCACCTGCTGAACCTGCACAATTTTGCGCAACACGGCCACAGCGTCTTTGGCGTCATCGCCTTGGCCATCGATGGTGGTGGTGGGCTGGCCCCAGATCAGGCCGTTGGCTTTGGCGATCACTTGCGCCAGTTGGTCGGCTTGGGCAAGGGTCAGGGTCGTGATGCCCAGCGCGTTGGCCGCACTTTGCAAGATGGAGGACACGCTGTCCGAACCGGTCGCTTTCGTGACCACTTGCGCGATGCTGTAGCTTGGGTTGACGGCGAGGACTTCGGCAATGGCACTCATCATGGCCACGCTGGTCTGCGTGATCGGCTTGTTGGCCGCAATGACGTTCAGGACGCTGCCGCCCACGTCGGACAGCGCCGCCAGCATGGCCGCGCTCTTTTGGTAGGTCACCGCATCGAGCTTGGCGGCTTGGGCTGTGCTGGCACTGCTGTAGCTGGCCACGCTGATCGAGGCTTCGCGAAACGCGTCGTAACTGCTGAGGTTAACGCTCGTCACAAGTCCCAGGGCTTTGGCGATGGCCGCTTCTGATGCCGCTGTGCTGGTGTTGAATTGGGTGATGACGCCCGCCTGAGTTTGGTTGGCGGGGGTTCGAAAGCTGGTCACCGAAGGGTCAAAGTTTGGATCGTCCAGCGCTGCTTCGGTGAAGTAATAGTACTGCGCACCACCACGGCTTTGGTAGCGCGATATCAAGGTGCTGACGGGGTTGATGACGGTGTAGCCCTCGGGTGCTTCGTACTGCACCAAAAAGGGCTGGCCGGTTGAAATGTCCACACCACCGCGCATGATCAGGTGGCCGCTGCCCCCTGGGATCGAGAACACACCCGCACCCACCGAGCCGCCCACGGCTTCGCCCAAGTTGACCGTGTTGTCGTTGTTGGTGTCCACGAACACCAGTACATCGACCAAGTAACCGTCTACCGCAGAACCCGCCACCGCGCCGTTGACCGTGACGCCACTCAGGTTGGCCACGTTGTTGAACGTGAGGTTCAAGTTGTTGCCGGCAGAATCGGTGATACTGGACACAACAGGAACAGTCGGCAGCTGCAGGGACACGAGCGAGATGCCATTGGTGTCGAGGTCGCCCTTTTGCACGGTGTATTTGAAAGTCAGGGCAGAGGTGCCCGAACCGGCATCGTAAGTGGCAAAGCGCAACGTGGCACTCTCCAGGCCCAAACGAATGCGGGGTGTTCCGGTCACAAACATGGGCTCGTTGCCCTGCACCACGATGCTCAACACTTGACCCAGGGTGTAGGTGGCGTTGGCGGGCGCCAAGACCGAACTGATCAGCGGAGCCGTGTTGTCGACCTGGAGGGCCGCAGGCAAAAAAGCATCACTCTGGTTACCAGCTGCGTCCACATTGCGCACGCCCACGCGTTGACTGGCGTAGTTGCCTGCGCTCAACGTGAAACTGGTAGCGCCATCGCTGGCGGTGGTCCAAGTGGAGCCGCCGTTGGTGGTAAATGACCAACCTGCAAGTGCACCCGTGACATTGACCACACCAGAATTGGTGATGCCATCGCCAGCGTTGGTGCCCGTGTCGCTGGCCAGCAAAACGGTAGCAGCTGCAGGGGGTGTCAGGTCAATGCCCAGCGACTGCGTTTGCTGCGTTGCAGGGTTACCGGCCCGATCGGCCACATCGGCTTTGAGGGTGTAGTTGCCATCGGCCAAGCGGCTACCGCCGCTGAGCAATGTGCTGGGCACGGTGACCGCAAACTGGCCTGCGCTGACTGCGCCCTTGACCGTTTCCAGCAAGGTGGTCGGCGCGCTGTCGCTGTAAAAGCGCAGAGTGACTTCTTGGCCGTCCTCTACCCCGGAAGCATTGCCACTGATGGAGATGCCAGCCAAGGCCTCTTGTAAATTGATGGTGTTGTCGCTGGCCACAGCGGAAAGGCTCAACGTCGGAATGGATCGGTCGATGTTGACGCTGAGCAACTTGGAGGTGATGTTGCCAGCACTATCTTGTGCCTGTATGCGGATCATCACATCGCGAACCTGCCCATCGCTGACCAGGGCACTCAGGTCGCCGCTGATTTGTCCACCGGCATAGGTGAGCTGCTGCAAAGGCGTGCTCAGTGTGGGGTCGTTGTTGGCGAAGACTTGTACCGTGGTGGATGTGGCACCGTCGATGCTCACCGCTTTGGAAAATGAACTGACCTGTGCATTGGGCACCACCACATCGGCGCTTGAGGCCAGGTTGATGGTGGGTGCTGTTGTGTCTACCGTGATGGGGCGCGTTGCAGCCTCGCTCACATTGCTGGTCAGGGTCTGCGTGGCAGACAGGGTCTCGGCCCCTTGGCCCATGGCCGCGATGTCGGCGGCGACCAAGGTGTAGCTCCAGCTTGTGCCCGTCACCGTCGCTGCGCGGGTGTTGCCCCCAATCGTCAAGGCCACCGAGGCGCCCGCCTCGTTCGTGCCGGTGATCGTGGTGCTTTGCTCGCTGGCGTTGATGATGTCATCCGTCGCCACCGCATTGATGATGGGTGCTGTGGGCGCTACCGTGTTCACCGTGATGGCGCGCGTCCCAGCTGCGCTGGTATTGCCTGCTGCATCGGTTTGCGTGGCAGACAGGGTCTCGGCCCCCTGGCCCATGGCCGTGATGTCGGCGGCCACCAAGGTGTAGCTCCAGCTCGTGCCCGTGACCGTCGCTGCGCGGGTGTTGCCCCCAATCGTCAAGGCCACTGAGGCGCCTGCCTCGTTCGTGCCCGTGATGGTGGTGCTTTGCTCGCTGGCGTTGATGATGTCATCCGTCGCCACCACGTTGATGGTTGGCGCTCCTGCCACCAAGGTGTTCACCGCGATGGCGCGGCTTGCAGCCGGACTGGTGTTGCCTGCTGCATCGGTTTGCCTCACAGACAGGGTCTCGGCCCCTTGGCCCATGGCCGTGATGTCGGCGGCCACCAAGGTGTAGCTCCAGCTCGTGCCCGTCACCGTCGCTGCGCGGGTGTTGCCCCCAATCGTCAAGGCCACCGAGGCGCCCGCCTCGTTCGTGCCCGTGATGGTGGTGGTTTGCTCGCTGGCGTTGATGATGTCGTCCGTCGCCACCGCGTTGATGATGGGTGCTGTAGGCGCTGCCGTGTCCACCGTGATGGCGCGCGTCCCAGCTGCGCTGGTGTTGCCCGCTGCATCGGTTTGCGTGACAGACAGGGTCTTGGCCCCTTGGCCCATGGCCGTGATGTCGGCGGCCACCAAGGTGTAGCTCCAGCTCGTGCCCGTGACCGTCGCTGCGCGGGTGTTGCCCCCAATCGTCAAGGCCACCGAGGCGCCTGCCTCGTTCGTGCCCGTGATGGTGGTGCTTTGCTCGCTGGCGTTGATGATGTCGTCCGTCGCCACCGCGTTGATGGTCGGCGCTATGGGCGCTGCCGTGTCGATGGTGAAGGGTTTCAGGTTGGTGGAAGCGGTTTGTCCGTTGGTGGTGACGTTGAGCACCGGCGTGTAGGTGCCTTCAGGCAGGTTGCTAGGCTGGCTGAACGACCAAGCGCCGTTGGGCTGAACGGTAACGGGATAAGTCTGTCCGTTCAGCGTGACCGTGGCCGTTGAGCTCGCTGGCACTGTGCCGCTGAGTTCGGGCGTGGGGTCGTTGGTTTTGTTGTCATCGGCTACGCCTGTCGCGTTGTCGCTGGCCGGCGCGAGCCCTCCCGTGGTGGTGGCGTTGATGGCCAAGGTCACCAAATTATTGGTGTCGGCACCGTCTTGATTGAAGTTGCCTGCGGCGTCTTTGAATTTGCCAGAGTCAACACGAATGCTGGCACTGCTGCCGGTGACCGAAGGCGTGAATGTGGCGGTATAGACCAACGGGTTGGAGCCGCTTTGCACCAAAGCACTCAAGGTGCCGCCGGTCAAGGTGATGTCACCGCTGGAGCCGTTCCATGAGAAGTCGCTGGACGCTTCGCTCAGGGTGAAGGTGACCAATGCTGTCTGGCCCGCTAACAGTACTTGGGCGTTGGCACTGATGGTGATGGTGGGTGGCGTGGCGTCGTATTGCACCTCGAGCCTGCGCTCAGAAGACACATGGCCAGCACGGTCGGTCTGCGAGGCATACAACCGGTAAGTCCCATCCGTCGCTGTTTGTCCAAGCAAGGTGTTGAGCGAAACTTTGTAGTCACTGGCTGGGGCCGTGGTGTTGATGAGAGCAAGCTGTTGCTCGACCGACCCGTTCACTCGGACGACCCGTATCGCCAAGCTCGCACCGATCTCCAAACCCGAGACCTGAATGGTGGGCAATACCGAAGTGATGCCGTCACCCGCAAGGCCAGTGTCTTGGCTGTCCAAAGCCAAGCTTGGCGACACAACGCCACGGTCCAAAATTAAGGGAAAGGCTTTGGAATCAACCCCTTTGACGCCTGCGGCTGTTTCAACCTGCGCAGTGATTCGCAGCAGGGTTTCTTGGGGGCTGGCAGCCAAAGTGCTTTTGTCCACCATGACTGAGATCTGCCCAGCAGACAGGTCAGAACCGGTCAAAACCTTTTGTCCCAACAAGACACCGCTGAGGTAGAGCTTGACGGTGTCGCCCGCTATGGCGCCTGAGGTTGACAACTCGACAATGACCGGCACAGTGAGGCCACTGAGGGTGTTTGTCGGGTCGAGGTAGTAGGGATCGACGCTGGTCTGGTCGCTGACATCTTGACCAATGTAGGGGCGCCCTGGCGCAGATCTTTGTCCGGCAGCTGGTGCGGCAATGGGCCCGACGACCGAAGCCACCTGTGCCAGCCGTGCATCGATGGCAGATTCGGTGTAATTGGCTGCACTGAAGGTGCTGCCGGAGATGGCCGACTGCAAATCGTTTTGTATGACGTATTCGGTCTGCACCAAAGCCGTCAAGGCCTCCTTGGCTGCACTGGCGGTGAGCGCGAGGTCGGAAAAGTTGTCGTTGACCCTGGCGATGGCTTGGGACAGTTCAGCCAATGTCGCAACGCCTGCAGTAACCGAGGCGTCCAGGTTGATCTGGCTGTCGAGTTGCGTGAACACATTGGCAATGAAGGTCTGACCGGCCGTGCCTGCCAACGCCACAGGACCGGTCTGGGCACCCAGTGTCAGTGCTATGGATTGAACAACTTGGCTTGCCGCCTCGATTTGGCTCATGCCAGGTGCGGCCTTTTGCACGGCCGCTGTGGCCGCGACGATGAGGTTGGCCACTTGGGCCGCCTTGCCGTAGATGGTCAGCGCCTCTGCAGCCGCTGCGTTTGTGTTGCTGCTCAGTGCCGCAGAAATCGGGTCGAGACGCAAGAGGTCGTCAGCAGAAACATCACCCCCCAAATTGAGCAGGCTCGCCAGTCGAAGCGCCGCAGCGTCGGCGGACTCGCCGCTTTGACGTATGCCTTGGATCAACGTGGTGAGCGGCGTGATGGCGGTGGCGGAGTCAGGGGCACTGAGCACGCCAGTGAAGGCCAGCCCCGTACCGTAAATGTCTTTACCCCCCAAAACGTGGATGGCTCCTGAGCCTTCAAGGCCCGAAAATTTGCCTTGCGCATCGGTAATTTTGTATTTATCCGGCCCTGCGCCACTGATTTCGCCCTCTTCGACAATGCCATCGCCATCGTCGGCCCAGGTGCCGTTGAATTTGCCGTTCCCATCACCATCCCGCCAAACCAGCGAGCCTTGCAAATAGCCCTTGACCACGACACCCGAGACCAGCATAGGCCCAGCAACAGCTGCAGCGGCTCCGCCACCTCCACCACCAAGCCCCAATAGGCCCAACAAATAGGCGGGGTTGAATCCATCGGTGAATGTGCCTTTGGCCGTTTTGACGTCTGCATCTGATGCGTCATCAAGACTTGGAAGGCCAGCCTGCTGAAGTTCGTCGTTGAAAAGGTCCCTGAAAGATTGGCGGGCGTCAGCGGGCGAGTTGGACGATGGGTTGGAATTTGCAGAGGATCTATTGGGTGAACCTGTTGCAACCTCATCGCTGAATTGGGCGTGTGCTCCACCCAATCGCAACCATTTTTCGACCAACATGGCCAGCGCGGCGTCTGCCAGTGGTGGCACAGGCTCTGCATGAACAGCAAGGGCTTGGCCCTTGTCGGCCAACTGGTCAGAAGGGGCCCAAGAATTCAATGGCTCGGGTGAAACGGTTTCTTCGGCGCCACCATGGGCAACGTCTGGATCATGGATGTCGAGCTTGCTTGTGTCCTGCTCTTGACGCTTGTCCTCATTGCTCTGTGCATTGGTGCTCTGCGCAGCCAAGGTCTTGTCGGCCAACAACAGGCTTGCCAGAACAATGCCCCAAAAAGAACGGGCGGGAACAAGCGTGACTTTTTGCAGCAAATTCGAAAGCACCTCTTGGGGCTTTCTCAGCTGTCGTGTATCACGGCTAGGGTCTGAACGCATACGGTATCCGGTCTTTACTTAGGTAGTTACCGCAAATTTATCATTTTTCCCACGACTGAGCAAGTTAGATTGTCAATTTATATGTTTTTGTCAGTTGGTAAGTTAATCGATTGCCCTAGAATTGATTGGAGATGATTTTCACAACCGTTCGAAACCTGATCACCGCAATTGCTTTAGTGGGTTTTGCATGGGCAGCTCAAAGCCAAATAAACGTTACCGAAAACTCTAAAAAAACAACAAAAGAGCCACTTTCGATTACTGGCAATGAGCTGTCAGATCCTGTTTTTTTTCGGGACATGCTCTCCCAATCTCTGGGTGAATTGACACGCAACGAGTCCGCCGTTTTATTGGAACTGCGGAAGGGTTACGAACGTCTCAGTAAAAGTTGCTCACGCGCAACACCTTCAAAGCCCCCAATTGAAGACGCCGCTTTGTCTCGCAACATTCTGGCTTTTGAGCAAGCCAGAGCCGTTATCTCGGCCCGTCAAGATGCTCTTGTTCGTTCTGGTTCAGCCTATGAACTTGCAGCCAACCGCTTAGAAGCTCAATATTGTTTGGGCTTGCCATCGAATCTGCTTTTTGATGCTTTGAAGTCACCTAATTGCAAACAAGCTCAAAATTTACAGAGTATTGTCAAAATCTACCGAACTGGGCTGAGTCAGTATTACCAATTGCAATCGGACCGCTATCGAACCTATTTGGATTTGGCGACCATTGAACAACAAGGTTGTGTGCGCAGCGGCTTTACCAGCCGTTTGCTGTTGACCAACGACGGCTACATGAAGGAGTCTGAAGAGCAAAGTCAAAGAATGGTCAACCGTTGGGACAGTGAACTGAACCGATGGCTGCGGTCTGCAGGTGTGCCCCCATGAGCAGTCAAAAAACCACTTTAGCGCGGCCTCCCTTCAACCCGGCCAAGGCGCTGTGGGGCCTTTTGTTGTTGGGCCTGAGCATCTTTGGCGCGCTGATCGCTTTTTGGTCAGGCGGTTGGTACCTTCATTTGGTGGAGCAAAGGGCTCTCCAGAGTGCTTTGCCTGCCCTCTCGCGCGCTTTGGACCAGACTCTGGGGGAGTTGGAGTCGCGACTCAACACAGACAATTACCTTGAAGTGAACACCCACAGCCAGCTTTCAACGGTCTTTCAAGTGCTGCGCGAGGATGTCCCCTTTGTCTCTGCTTTGGAGATTCGAGATGCCGAGGGTGCTTTGTTGATGACGAGCGCAGCACCCACTCGCACTGAAAACCGCTTGTTGTCGCCAGGTTACGCGGCATTGTTTGAGTCGGCTGTCAAATCCGGGCGTCCCGGTTACTCCAGCATTTACGCAGAGCCGATGCGCGGTCAAGAGGGCCACTTTTTTGATCTGTTCATTGTGTCGCGTTGGGGGCAAAAACAAGGTTTGATTGCCAAATTATCCGCCACAGATTTGCTCAGGATCAGCCTCGAGAGCTTGGACAGGGAGGTGATGTCTGGGCTGGACCTTGTGATCCAAGAGGCCATGCTTTTGACCCCTCAGGATGCCTCCAAACCACTCTGGCCAGCGGAACAATGGCTTTTCGAGCGCCATGGCTTGCGATTGACATTGTCCGGAAAGGCGTCTGCGCCGTTGGCCAACACAACATTGGCTTTGCAGTGGTTGCTCGCTTGTCTTGGCGGCTTGGCGGCACTTTCGGCCTCGTTATGGATTCGAGGTTTACGCTACAGGAAGTTGACCAAATCGCGACTGGAAGAGATCGAAAAAAAGATGCAGTCCGATGCCCGAATTGCGACACTCGGCGAAATGTCAACCGCCATCGCGCACGAATTGAATCAGCCCTTGGGGGCGATATCCAACTACGCCTATGCTGCCGAAAAGATTGCCAAACAACAGCCCAATCCTGAACCGGCATTGCTCGAAGGATTGACTCAGATTCGCCGGGAGGCCGAGCGGGGTGCCGAGGTCATCAAAAGCATTCGCAACTTCATTCGCCGAGAAGAACTTGCGTCCGAACAGATCGATGTAGCGGCGCTGCTGAATGACCTCAGGCCCATTCTGGAACTCCAAGCGCAAAGTCAAGGCAGCAACCTGACCATTGAAGTCAAAGACCGTTTAGTCGTCAATTGCTCCAAAGCTCTGTTGCAACAAGTCATCTTGAATTTGACCAAAAATGGGCTGGATGCCATGAGGGATTTGCCAAAAACTTCTCGGTTTTTACAAATCAAAGCGGGTTTGAATGAAACCACCCACAGGGTCATGTTTGAGGTGATTGATTCTGGACATGGGATTTCTGAGGAGGTTAAAAAATCGCTTTTCAAACCATTTTTTACCACCAAAAAAGATGGTCTTGGCATTGGTTTGAATCTGTGTTTATCCATCGCTGAGCGACAAGGCGGCACTGTGATGTGGCACAACAACTTAACTGGTGGTGCTCGGTTCGTTCTGGAATTGCCAGCGAAAAGTTACACATGATGAACACCATGAACCTGCCTTTGAACGGTCTTCCCCCGCCGTACGTCATCGCTGTAGATGACGATGCAGGCATGCTTAAGAGCATGGAGTTTTTGCTCAAAGCAGAACGGATCGATTCTTATTTTTTTTCTGGTGGCCTTGCTTTTTTTGATGCCATCAAAGCCAAGCCTGAACTTCTCAATGGCCCAGGCTGCATATTGCTTGACGTGCGCATGCCAGACATGAATGGGTTGGAGGTTTTTGACAAATTGATTGCCATCGATCCGAACCTTGCTATGCCGGTGATTTTCATCACCGGCCACGGGGATGTTGCTTTGGTGACCAAGGTTCTGAAACAGGGTGCTGTCGATTTCATCACCAAACCCTATTCTGCCGAAGACCTTCTTTTGCGCCTGCACGAGTACTTCGACAACTCCAGGTCAAGATACATTCGCAAAGCCAACATGCAGTCGGTCGAGCAGCGCATCCAGCAGTTGACTGAGCGCGAGTTTTTCGTCATGGAGCATTTGTTTGAAGGGCTTTCAAACAAAGACATTGCCGAAATCTTGGGTAACAGTGTTCGAACGATTGAATTGCGAAGAGCCGCAATTTATGACAAGTTGCAAGTCAAAAGCGTGGTTGAGTTGGCGCGGCTTCTCGAGAATGCCGAGTGGAAAAAGAAGCCCCTGTAAGCCCCTATCAGCCTCGCCAACTGAGCCTCAAAAATTCACCTGATCCCCACCCTTGAGCGCCAGCATGCTTCGGGCCTCATCGGGGGTGGCAATTTCCAAGTTCAGCGCTTCGAGCACGGTGCGAATGCGCTGCACCTGCTGTGCACTGGATTGGGCCAACTGGCCCGGGCCGATCCACAGCGAGTCTTCCAGGCCCACACGCACGTTCGAGCCCATGGCCGCGCCAATGCTGGCCAGCGCAATCTGCCCCTTGCCTGCGCCCAAGATGGACCACTGGTAATCGTTGCCAAACAAGCGGTCGGCGGTGCGGCGCATGTGCATCAGGTCTTCGGGGTGCGGGCCGATGCCGCCCAAAATGCCGAACACCGATTGCACAAACAAAGGCCCTTTGACCAACCCCCGGTCACGGAAATGTGCCAGGTTGTACAGGTGGCTGATGTCGTAGCACTCGAACTCGAAACGGGTGCCGTTTTCGGTGCCCAAGCGCAGAATGGTTTCGATGTCGTTGTAGGTGTTTTTGAACACCAGGTCGCGGCTTTTTTCCAAGTGCGCCCGCTCCCACTCGTGTTCAAAGTTTTTGAAGCGGTCGAGCATGGGGAACAAACCAAAGTTCATCGACCCCATGTTGAGCGACGCCACCTCGGGCTTGAAGGTCAGCGCCGGCTGCATGCGCTCGTGCACCGTCATGTGCGGGCTGCCGCCTGTGGTCAGGTTGATGACGGCATTGGTGCTGGCTTTGATCTTTTGCAAAAACGGCACAAAAAATGCCGGGTCTTGTGTCGGGCGACCGTCTGCCGGATCGCGGGCGTGCAGGTGCAAGATGGCGGCGCCCGCTTCGGCAGCAGCAATCGCGGCGTCGGCAATCTCGTCGGCCGTCACCGGCAAATGCGGCGACATGCTGGGCGTGTGGATGGCGCCCGTGGGGGCGCAGGTGATGATGACTTTGCGGGCTTTGCTCATGAACCGTCTCCTGAAAGTGGTGAACCCGCCGCGTGCGGGCTGGGTAGTGCGCCTTAGCATGCCCGACTCGCAAGCATGGTGTGGTCACCAAGGCAACATGCACAGCGCCTCGACATGCGCGGGTCACGCGATTGCAGCAAAATGCACAAGACCCCAGCACCCACTTTGTGGGCGCCATCGCCAGACAGCCTGTCCAGGAAACTTATGCAGCACCTGCCGCCGTTCATCGCCCCTTCTGAACACCAAGACGCCGACAGCGCTTTGGCGCAAATCCAGCACATTTACCAGCACAGCGTGAACCATCTTCGCCAAGCCATGCGAGAGTTTGTGGCGGGGGCCGACATGGCAGACACCCGGGTGCGGGCTTGTTACCCGTTTGTGCGGGTGCAAATCAGCAGCGCCAGCCGCAAAAGCGCGGGGCTGGACAGTCGGCTGAGTTATGGCTTTGTGGCCGAGCCCGGCCGATTTGAAACCACCCTCACCCGGCCTGACTTGTTCGCCTTCTACATCCGTCAGCAGTTGGCGTTGCTGCTGCAAAATCATGGCGTGAGCTTGCAGGTGGGCACCAGCAACCAACCCATTCCCATCCACTTTTCTTGGGCCGAAGACGAGCACATGGAAGGCAGCCTGAGCCCCGAGCGCCAAGCCCTGATGCGCGAGGTGTTTGACTTGCCAGACTTGGCCGCGATGGACGACGGCATCGCCAACGGCACGCACGAACCTGCAGCCTCTGAGGCCAGGCCGCTGTCGCTGTTCACCGCGCCCCGCATCGACTATTCCTTGCAACGGCTTCGCCACTACACCGGCACCTCACCGCGCTGGTTTCAGAACTACGTGCTGTTCACCAATTACCAGTTCTACATCGACGAGTTCATCGCGCTGGGCCGCACCGAAATGCAAAACCCGGGCAGCGAATACATCGCTTTTGTCGAGCCCGGCAACATGGTGACACGCCGCGTGGGCCTGACGCCCGAGGACGTGGACGCCCTAGGCCAAACACCGCCGCGCCTGCCGCAGATGCCTGGCTACCACTTGGTGCGCAAGGGCCACAGCGGCATCACCATGGTCAACATCGGTGTGGGACCGGCCAATGCCAAAACCATCACCGACCACATTGCTGTGCTGCGCCCGCACGCTTGGCTGATGCTGGGCCACTGCGCGGGCCTGCGCACCACGCAGCTGCTGGGCGACTATGTGCTGGCCCACGCCTATGTGCGCGAGGACCATGTGCTGGACGAAGAGCTGCCGCTGTGGGTGCCGATTCCGGCGCTGGCCGAGGTGCAGGTGGCGCTCGAGCGTGCCGTGTCCGAGGTCACCGGCTGTCATGGTGCAGACCTCAAACGCCTGATGCGCACCGGCACAGTGGCCAGCACCGACAACCGCAATTGGGAGCTGTTGCCGGACAACAAACCACAGCGGCGCTTCAGCCAAAGCCGTGCCGTGGCCTTGGACATGGAAAGCGCCACCATCGCTGCCAACGGTTTTCGCTTTCGGGTGCCTTATGGCACCTTGCTGTGCGTGAGCGATAAACCCCTGCACGGCGAGATCAAGCTGCCGGGCATGGCCAACCATTTCTACCGCGAGCGGGTCAATCAACACCTGCAGATTGGTATCCGCGCCGTGACTTTGCTGCGCGACGCTGGCCCCGAACAATTGCACAGCAGAAAGCTGCGCAGCTTTGCAGAAGTGGCCTTCCAATAAGACGCTCCGGTGTCTCGGTTTTCACCTTTTTTGTGAGACAGTTCAGCCATGCACATTCTATTTATTGCCGACCCACTCGAGTCCTTCAAGATTTACAAGGACACCACGTTTTCGATGATGCGCGAATCGCAAAAACGCGGCCACCAGGTCGTGGCCTGCCAGATGACCGATGTGCGCTGGCAGCAAGGCGAAGCGGTCTCAGCCCAAGTGCGTGACATCACCCTGACGGGCGAGCCAAACACTTGGTTTACACAGACCGCCACACGCCGCGCCAATTTGAAAGATTTTGGCGCGGTCATCATGCGCACCGATCCGCCGTTTGACAGTGAATACTTTTACGCCACCCACCTGCTGAGCCAAGCCGAGCGCGAAGGCGCGAAGGTCTTCAACAGCCCTGCGGCCCTGCGCAATCACCCCGAAAAGCTGGCGATTCTGGAGTTTCCACAGTTCATCGCGCCCACGCTGGTCACACGCAGCGAAGCCGATATCCGCGCCTTCCATGCCGAACACGGCACCATCATCTTGAAACCGCTGGATGGCATGGGCGGCACGGGCATTTTCAAGGTGGGTGCAGACGGCCTGAACCTGGGCGTGATCATCGAAACCCTCAACCGGGGTGGCGCACAAACCGTGATGGTGCAAAAGTTTTTGCCCGGCATCGCGCAAGGCGACAAGCGCGTGCTGTTGATCGGGGGCAAGCCGGTGCCCTTTTGCCTGGCCCGCATCCCGCAAGGCGGCGAAGTGCGTGGCAACTTGGCAGCGGGCGGCAAGGGTGTGGCCCAGCCCATTTCAGCACGCGACCGCGAGATTGCAGAGGCGCTGGGCCCCATCTTGATGGCCCGCGGTTTGATGCTGGTGGGCCTGGACATCATTGGCGAGAATCTGACCGAGATCAACGTGACCAGCCCCACCTGCTTTCAGGAAATCACCGACCAGATGGGGTGTGATGTGGCCGCGCTGTTCTTGGACGCGGTGGCAGCAGCGCTTTAAAGCTCAGGGGAATTTTTCGGGCGTCCAGCGCAAGCCCAAGGACAGCCACTGCTGATCGGAGCGCTGGACCTGCGGCCCACCCCAAGGTGCTCCCAAAGTGGCATCCACCTGCAACAAGCCCGGCAAGACCTGGTAACGCAGGCCGGTTTGCCAAAACGGTTTTTGCCGGTCGTTGCCAAAGCTTTCGCCAATCCACATCCAGCGCCCATTGAGCTGAAATTCCAAGCCCATGCCCCAATTGATTTGGTCACGCCCGGTGGCCCGGTCTCTGGCCCAACCCAGGTTGGTGTGGCTGACCCATCGGTCGTCCATGAAGGACACCGACACCGGCACATACGCATAGGTTTGACCTTTTGCCAAGTCCAAATCGGTGTGTGGGCGGTGGCGCAATTGGCCCAGCGCCAGGCCCGCACCCCATCCGTTGGGGGTCATGGTTTTGAAAAGGGTTTTGACTTGCAACACAGCATCCATGCTGTGGCCCATGGAAGCATCGCGCAAAGCGGCCCCGCCCGCCGTGATCTCGAACCGGCCTGTCGGGTTGCATGCCGGCAAAGCCCAGTGCTCGGTGCGGTTGGCATCGCGGCGTGACCAAGATTCGAGTTGACAGCTGCCTGCGGTGGTCATGCGGGCATCGTCGGTCATGAAGGGCCTGGCAGCCCACGTCAACGTGGGCGCCAGCAGCAGCCCAAGCAGTGCTATCAAGTTCAAAGGAATTCCCATGCCACGATGTTAAAGCGCTTCTGTGACAAAACGATCACCGCACACCGCTGGGCTTCATGCCCCCAGCAGGTCACCGCCTTCAAAGGTGTACAAGCGGCCAGGCTCAAAAGCCACCCAGGCCTCATCGGTGGTCAAAGGCGCGGTCACCACCACCGCGACCCGGTCACTGGCTCGGGTGTGGTCAGCAAAGTTCACGCTCAGGTCTTCGTCGCTCAAAGTGGCTTGGGTAAAGGGGTGCTTGCGCAGCACATAGTGCAGGTTCGTGCTGGCGTGCGCCCACAAGGCTTGTCCGTTGGACAGCAAAAAGTTGAAAGTGCCAAAGCGGGCGATCTGCGGCACCAGCTCGCGCAGCGTCAGTGACAGCTCTTGCACACTGGGCACACTGGCGTGCGACTTGGCGAGCTCCTGCATGAGCCAGCAAAAAGCGCGCTCGCTGTCGGTTTGGCCCACGGGCTTGAAGCTGCCATGCAGGCGCGGCGCGTAGTCGGACAAATTGCCGTTGTGCGCAAACACCCAGTAGCGACCCCACAGCTCGCGCACGAAGGGGTGGCAGTTTTCCAGACTCACCTCGCCTTGTGTGGCTTTGCGGATGTGGGCAATGACGTTTTGGCTTTTGATCGGGTAGCGCCGGATCAAATCGGCAATCGGCGAGGTGCTGGCGCTTTGGTGGTCCACAAAGTGGCGCACGCCCTGCCCTTCAAAAAAGGCGATGCCCCAGCCGTCTTCATGGTGGTCCGTCAAGCCACCGCGCTGCGCGAAGCCGCTGAAGCTGAAGGTCACATCGGTGGGGGTGTTGCAGTTCATGCCGAGGAGTTGGCACATGGTTCAATCCCTCGTCACCGGTTCAGTGGGGTTGGCGCAGCGCTGACAAATACAGGACCGGTTGCGTGCCGCTTCGGGCACCTGCGCCAGCAAGTCAGCACCAAAGTGCACGCGCGTGCACCAGCAAGGGCCCGCAGACGCTGCTTCACCAGAAGCCATGGCACAGGCATTGGGTTGCCCACACAAAGGGCAGAGGCAAGGGTCAATGATCAGCTGGGTCATGGCCTTGAGTCCTCAGTGCTTGGCCAGTCGACGGCGCTGCGCGTCACGCCACAGGCGAATGGCCAGGGCCACCAACAACGACTTCGGTATCCGGTCAATCCAGCGCATCGCGCCCTCCACAAAACACCATTCTCAGCCATACACAGCAAAACGGCTCCCGAGGGAGCCGTTTTTTTCAAGCATCGGACCGTGTCAGGTCCCTGCGCTTTCAGGCCGCCTTGACCTTCAAGCGCCATGCGTGCAGCAGGGGCTCGGTGTAGCCGCTGGGCTGCGCCTTGCCTTTGAACACCAGGTCGCAAGCGGCTTTGTAAGCCGCAGACTTGGCAAAGTTACCGGCCATGGGCTGGTAAGCCGCGTCACCCGCGTTTTGCGCATCCACCACAGCGGCCATGCGCTGCATGGTTTGCTTGACTTGCTTTTCGCTCACCACGCCGTGCTGCATCCAGTTGGCCATGTGCTGGCTGCTGATGCGCAGCGTGGCGCGGTCTTCCATCAGGCCCACGCCGTTGATGTCGGGCACCTTGGAGCAGCCCACGCCTTGGTCAACCCAGCGCACCACGTAACCCAAAATGCCTTGGGCGTTGTTGTCGAGTTCTTTTTGCTTGTCTTCAGCCGACCAGTTGGCCGCGTCTTTGGCCACCACAGGGAACTGCAACAAAGCGTTGAGGGTGGTTTCGCGCAAGGTTTTGGCGTCTTGCTTGGCCACGGCTTTTTCCATCTGCTTTTGCAGCGCAGGCACGTCCACTTGGTGGTAGTGCATGGCATGCAGCGTGGCGGCGGTGGGGCTGGGCACCCAAGCGGTGTTGGCACCGGCCATGGGGTGGCCAATTTTGGCCTTGAGCATGTCGGCCAT
>NZ_CALPTI020000034.1:0-24392 GCF_943326455.1 Limnohabitans sp. Rim8 | reverse complement strand
TGATCAGTTCACCACCGAAAGCCTTGACGCCGAGCATTTTTGGCTTGGAATCACGACCGTTGCGCGTAGAGCCGCCGCCTTTTTTCTGTGCCATGACCTATTCTCCTCAGGCAGCGATCGCACCGATTTGCAGTTCGGTGAACTGCTGACGGTGACCCTGACGTTTCTGATAGTGCTTACGACGGCGCATCTTGAAGATGTGCACTTTGTCGTGCTTGCCATGAGCCACCACAGTGGCTTTGACTGTGGCGCCGGACACCAGGGGCGTGCCGATCTTCAGGTCTGCGCCGTTGCCGACTGCGAGAACTTGATCGATCACGATTTCCTGGCCAACGTCCGCAGCAATCTGTTCTACTTTAATTTTTTCGCCAGCGACAACACGATACTGTTTGCCACCGGTTTTTATGACCGCGTACATAAATGACCTCTTTGAATGGAAGTTTCCAAGGGCTAATCCCCGAGGAACCTGAGATTTTAGCATGTACCCGCCCAATCAGGCAAATCATCCAGCGCAAACTTGCACCCAAGGCAACGCAGAGAATGGGTTTCCCTATAATGCAACCACTTTAAAACGCTTCATGAGTGAGCGTTTTTGCCGCCTCGGCATCGCCGGGTAACCCTGCCGGATTTTCCATTTGTCAGCCTCAGAACACAGCACAGCCGCTGCCCTCGAACTGGTAGCCCCCGACATGGCCGCTGTCGACCGCGTCATTGCCCAACGGCTTGATTCAGGGGTTCCTTTGGTGGGTGAAGTGGCGCAATACATCATCTCTGCAGGTGGAAAACGTTTGCGTCCGGTTCTGCTGCTTTTGACCTGCGGGGCTTTGGGCTACAGCGGTGAGCAGCGCCACAACTTGGCTGCCGTTGTTGAATTTATCCACACCGCCACTTTGCTGCACGACGATGTCGTGGACGAATCCACTTTGCGTCGTGGTCGCCCTACGGCCAACGAAAGTTTTGGCAACCCCGCCAGTGTGCTGGTCGGGGACTTTTTGTATTCCCGCGCTTTCCAAATGATGGTGGACGCCCAGAGCATGCGGGTGATGCAAACCCTGGCCGACGCCACCAACGTGATTGCCGAAGGCGAGGTGCTACAACTCATGAACATGCACGATGCCTCGCTGAACGAAGACGGGTATCTGCGCGTGATTCGCTCCAAAACTGCCAAATTATTTGAGGCCAGCGCGCGATTGGGCGCGATTTTGGCGGGCAGTGATGCCTCGATCGAAACCGCTTGCGCCGACTATGGCCAAGCTCTTGGCACGGCCTTCCAAGTGATCGACGATGTGCTCGATTACGACGGCAACGCCGCAGAGATGGGCAAAAACCTGGGCGATGACCTGCGCGAAGGGAAAACCACCCTCCCATTGATTTTGGCCATGCAGCGCGGCAACGAGGCGCAAAGGCAGACGGTTCGCGAAGCAATCGAGACAGGCAGCGTCGACAAAATCACCGAAATTGCCGCCATTGTCAGAGCCACTGGTGCCTTGGAAGCGACGCGCAATGCCGCTGCTGCCGAAGCTCAACGTGCCATCGATGCGGCCATGCTGCTGCCTGACAACCCACACCGCACCGCCATGGTCAATCTGGCCTCACAGTTGCTGAATCGGCGCACTTGATCGACATGCGAAGCCTCTCATGTTCACTTTGGGTGCTGCTCAGCCTAGGCAACCTGAACGCGTTGGCCGCCACGCCCAAGTGGGACGCCATCACCTTGAACGATCAGGGCATGTTTTTCATCGATGCACACACCATCAAGGATGAAGGGGGACGAAAAGTTTTGTGGAGTGCCGTGGATTACAAAAAACCTCAAAGAACCGCCGATGGCGTGGCTTATTTATCGGTCCAAACCCAGCTTCAAATCAATTGCAATGCCAAAATGGCTCGGGTGATGCACATGACCTACTTCAGTGGCCCCATGCTCACTGGCAAGCAAGTTGGCCGCCAAGGCATGCTCCACGAGTGGATTGAGATTGACCCTTCCTCTGCCATTCATAAAATCGCTCGCCGGGTTTGTTGAGCTTGTCGCGTTGGTGATCCTAAGAGTTGACCAAGCTGTGTGATATTGATTGCTGTCCCTTGGTGATCGCCAAGGGATCCAATCAACAGGAGACAACATGCGATCAATTCGCCAAAAATGGCTTCACTTGTGCACTCTGGGTTTGTTCGGGCTGTTGGCCTTGGGCGTCCAGACCTCGGTGATGGCCCAAGCCTATCCCAACAAACCCATCAAAATGATCGTGCCGTTCCCGGCTGGTGGCACCACAGACATCGTGGCCCGCATCGTGGCCCAACGCATGAGCGAATCCATGGGGCAACCCGTCACCATCGACAACCGGGGTGGGGCAGGCGGTGCCATTGGGGCTGACTTGATGGCCAAAGCTGCACCCGATGGCTACACCATCATGATGCACAACCTGTCTTTTCCGCTGGCTTCGGTCGCGCAAACTTTGGCCAACCGCTCACCCTTTAACGTGGATACCGACTTTGCCGGGGTGTCGATTGCGGTCTATGTGCCATTTGTGTGGACTTCAAGCCCCAGCGTCCCAGCCAAAGACCTGAGGGAGTTGGCTGCATTGTTGCGTGCTAACCCAGCGTTGCAATACAACTACGGATCGACCGGTCCAGGCTCCACCATGCACGTTTTAGGTGAGGCCTTCAAAAAGGAAGGCAGAGTCAACATCACCCATATTCCGTTCAAAGGCGCAGCCCCTCTGAAACAGGAACTGCTGGCAGGCCGCCTTCAGGTCGGGGGGGATCAGTTGTCCTCGTCCTTGGCGGAGATCAAGGCCGGAACGCTCAAAGCTTTGGCCACCACAGCCTCCAAACGCATTCCTGGCTTGCCAGACATTCCCACGGTCAGGGAGTTGGGCTTTCCCAACCTTGAACTGGAAGGCTGGAACGGCGTCTTTGCACCCGCCAAAACACCCAAGGACATCATTGAACGCCTGAACAAAGAAGTCATTGCAGCCGTTCGACACCCCGATGTGGTCAAACGACTGAACGATTTGGGTGCAGAGGGCGTTGGCTCAACGCCAGCCGAGCAAGATGCGATGCTGCGGCGGCAAATGGACCAATTCCGCGCCATCATCCGCGAAATGCGCCTCGAGTAAATCGGCGGCTAGGCAACCTCGCCCAAAGCTCAGGCGCGGTTGCCTTGTGTCAACCACCACACCAACAACTCGGAGCAATCTTTCCCATCCAATCCGCTGTGCGCAGCGGCTTCAAATTGCTTCAAAGCGAGTGCGGTCAGTGGCATCTGTCGTTGGACCTCTTGACCCTGATCCAGCATGGCTTGCATGTCTTTGCGCATCGTGGCCACATTGACGGTGATCTGATCGCTTTTTTTCTCCTCCAAAGTTTTGGCGATCATGGCACCGCGTACCTTGAGCATGTTGGGCCCACCAGAGGAATCGGACAAGATATCGATCACACGCTGAGGGTCCAGCCCCAAGGGCTCAACCAAGGACAGTGCCTCGCCCAATGTTTGCCAGTACACCATCAAGGGCAGATTGACGGCCAACTTCATGGTGGCACCCGAACCATGTGGTCCGACATGCTCCACGCGACGACAAATGACATCCAGTAATGGACGCACGGTCTGCAAGTCATGGTCGGCACCTCCAACAAATCCAAGTAGCTTGCCCTCTTTAGCGGGTCCCACACTGCCGCCGACAGGACACTCCAGAAAATGCGCGCCCAGTGCCTGAATCCGGCGGGCCATTTCTTGAGGTTTGGCTGGACGCACGGTGCTCATGTCAATGAAAGTCTTGTTCGACACATGGCCAGACAACAGACCGGTCTCTGAGCTGTACACATCGTCCAAAGCAGCCTCGTTGGTCAACAGTGTGATCACCACATCCACCGACTCTGACAAAGACTTGGGCGATTGAGCCCATTGGGCGCCAGCATCCAGCAAGGGCTGCGCCCGCTCTGCTGTTCGATTCCAGACCGTCAGCTCGTACCCCAAAGAGAGCAACCTCAAGCCAATAGCCGAACCCATTTTTCCAATACCTGCAATACCTATTTTCATTTTTGTCTCCGAGCTGAGATAGAAGCAGTGATTGTGAAGCTGTTTGCCACACCTCAGTGAATGAAAAGTCATGGACCCTGGCCGCGTTGTTGCACTAAAAAAACACAACATCTGCCAGTCATCAGCCTGTTCGGCATTTACAAACGCCCTGAACACGGCCATGATTTGATATCTTTGGTACTCAATCAAGGAGCCTTCATGGAATCAGCATCAGCACGACCAAAGCCTTCTCCGAGCGCAGAAGATGCCCCTGTGGTGACATACGTACAGCAACTGTTCGAACAGGCTGTATCGCTCAAGGCCTCGGACCTGCATTTCGAGCCTTATGAGCACCATTACCGGGTGCGGATGCGTGTCGATGGGGAATTGCGTGAGGTGGCCTCGCCGCACATGGCACTGAAAGATCGGTTGGCTTCCCGCATCAAAGTGATGTCGCGTTTGGACATCGCTGAAAAACGCTTGCCACAAGACGGGCGCATGAAACTGCATTTGGAAGACGGTCGGGAGTTGGACTTGCGGGTCAGCACCTTGCCCACCCTTTTTGGTGAAAAACTGGTGGTCAGAGTTTTGGATTCGGCCCAGGCCCAGTTGGACCTCCAAGGCCTTGGCTATGAGCCTGAAGACCTTGAGCGCTTATTGACTGCAATCCGTGCGCCCCACGGCTTGGTGCTGGTGACCGGCCCTACAGGCTCTGGCAAAACACAATCCCTGTACGCCTGCCTGAACCTCCTCAACACACCAGAGGTGAACATCGCCACAGTAGAAGACCCGTGCGAAATTCAGCTTGCAGGCATCAACCAAGTCAATGTGCAAGACAAGCCGGGCCTGAGTTTTGCCTTGGCTTTGCGGGCATTTCTGAGACAAGACCCTGACATTTTGATGGTAGGCGAAGTGCGGGATCTGGAGACGGCCACCATCGCCATCCAAGCGGCACAAACCGGGCATTTGGTGTTATCCACTTTGCACACCAACGACGCTCCGGCTACTTTGGTGCGTTTGCGCAACATGGGCACCGCCCCCTACAACATCGCCGCCAGCGTGAGATTGGTGACAGCACAACGCTTGGTGCGCTGTCTGTGCCCTCATTGCAAACAAGCCACTGCCCTGCCCGCTGCCATTTTGCTCAAAGCCGGTTGGCCAGAAGCCTTGAGCCCCACAGATACAGTGCAGGCTTTTGAGGCAGTTGGCTGCGCACTCTGCCACAAAGGTTTTTCTGGGAGAACCGGTATTTTTCAGGTCATGCCTGTGAGCGCCGATATGCAAAATTTGGTGTTGCAAGAAGCTGGCATTCAGGAGATGGTGCAACAAGCCCGCCGCGAGGGCATCAACAGCTTGCGGGTCGCTGGCTTGCGCAAAGTGCTGCAAGGCATCACCTCGCTGGACGAGGTTTTGGTGGCCACCCGAGACGACTCATGAACGCTGCCAAACCACCTGGATCAAATTCAACTTTTCGATGGTCGGGTCGCGACAAACAGGGTCGCCACCAAAGCGGTACGCTCCAAGCTTTGCATGCCGACTTGGCCAGAGCTCAAGTGCGCCGACAGGGAATACAAAATGTACAGGTGCAGCGTGTGTGGTGGTCAAGTCCTGACGGGATCAAAAGCAAAGACTTGGCCACCATGACACGGCAATGGGCGGCGATGCTCAAAGCTGGGGTGCCCGTGGTGCAAGCCTTGGCCATGTTGTGCCGCAGCATGTCCCACAAAAACTTAGTGCGTGTCATGCAATCCGTTTTGAACGACGTGGCATCCGGTATCGCACTGCACGATGCCCTGGCTCGTCACCCTCGGCACTTCAGCGGTATCTTTGTGCACATGGTCCAAGCGGGTGAATCAGCAGGCATCTTGGACGAGATCATGGAGCGCCTGTCACAGACCCTCGAAAAAAACGAAGCTCTGCGCTCCAAAATCAGCTCAGCGCTGATGTACCCCACCGCTGTATTGACGGTGGCCATGGGTATTTTGGGACTGATCTTGGTGTGGGTGGTCCCGGTGTTTGAGGACGTGTTTCAGTCCCTGGGAGCAGAGTTGCCTTGGTCCACGCGAATGGTCGTTGGCCTGAGCGACTCGCTGATCCAAGCTTGGCCAGTGGTTCTGTTCGTATTGGCGTTTCCCATCTGGGCGGCCCGACACCCAGGGCTTGCAGCCAAGCGTGTGCGCAAATGGGCCGCACAATGGTTTCTGACTTGGCCAATTCTGGGGCCACTTTTGACCACGGCCATCGTGGCGCGTTGGTCACAAACCCTCTCGGCCTTGCTGTCAGCCGGCGTACCCTTGGCAGAAGCGTTGGGGTCTACAGCCCAGGCATGCGATCATCCAGTCTTTGAAAGTGCCACATTGCAATTGCAAAGACGGGTCGTTCAGGGCAGCAGTTTGAGCGAGGCCATGGGGCAAACAGCACGCTTTCCGGCGATGATCGTGCAGTTGTGCGCAACAGGCGAGGAAACAGGCGCTTTGGACAGCTTGCTGGGCAAAGCTGGGGGCCTGATGGTTACCGAGTTGGACGACCAGGTGAATGGTTTGACCAGCTTGCTCGAGCCCCTGATCATCGTGGTACTGGGTGGGTTGATTGGCGCCATTTTGGTGGCCATGTACCTGCCTATCTTCAATTTAGGACAAGTGTTTTGACATGATCGAAGGCGTTTTGGCACTTGGTTTGGCAGGCTTGCTGGGCCTGATGGTTGGCAGCTTTCTCAATGTGGTGATTCACCGCCTGCCGCTGATGCTGCAGGCCCGGTGGAACGCCGAAACCACGGCCACATCAATTGAAACGCCCTCTTTCAATTTGGCTGTACCGCGTTCGCATTGCCCGCAGTGTCAACACGCTCTGCGATGGCATGAAAATATCCCTCTTTTGAGCTTCATTGCCTTGCGCGGGCGATGCGCTCACTGCCGAGCCCAGATCAGTTGGCGATACCCGGCCATCGAACTGATCACCGCGGGCTTGTTCATCGGTTTGATGGCCAAACACGGCTGGGGCTTTGAGGCCTTGGCTTGGGCTGGTTTTTCAGCGGCCTTGGTGGCTCTGGCTGCCATCGATGCCGACACCCGCTTGTTGCCCGATGCCATCACGCAACCCTTGGTTTGGGCCGGCTTACTGGCATCAAGTGTGGGACTCTCAGGGATAGGCTTGAACGAGTCTTTATGGGGCGCTGCAGGTGGCTACTTGTTTTTATGGTCCGTTTTTTGGCTGTTCAAGGCAATAACAGGCAAAGAGGGCATGGGGCAAGGTGACTTCAAACTGCTGGCAGGTCTAGGGGCTTGGTTGGGCTGGCCAGCGTTGCTGACCTTGGTGCTGATGGCATCCCTGACGGGGATTTTGGGCGGCCTGATCCTGAAATGGCGAGGCCGATTGCATGAAAATGGCGAATTGGCTTTTGGGCCCTACCTTGTCTTGGCAGGCTTGTGGGTCATGGCTTTTGGCACCCTTCCCTGGTTTTTGATCTGAATACAGGACCCACATGACGACTCCTCAACCGACCCGCAGCCCTTGGCGTATCGGACTCACAGGCGGTATTGGCAGCGGTAAAAGTACTGTGGCAAATATGTTGGCTACACACGGCGCTGCTGTCATCGACGCGGACTCGATTTCACGCGGCCTGACGGCACCCGGTGGTGGGGCCATGGCGGCAATTGCCCTGACCTTTGGGCCCCAGATGGTCGATGCCCAAGGCGCCATGGACCGGCAAGCCATGCGCGCTTTGGTGTTTCAAAACCCCCACGCCAAACAACAGCTGGAGGCCATCATTCATCCCTTGGTCAGCCAGACCACTGCAGAACAAACCCAAGCAGCGGTGCAAAGTGGTCGGCGCGTGTTGGTGTTTGACGTGCCTTTGTTGGCCGAATCAGGCGAACGCTGGCGCAAACAAGTGGACAGGGTCATTGTGGTGGACTGTGATGCCGACACCCAGCGCCAAAGAGTCATGGCTCGAAGTGGCTTGGCCCCCGATGAAATCGACCGCATCATCGCACTGCAAGCCACCCGTCCAAAGCGCCTGGCTTGCGCCGATGGGGTGATCTTCAATCAGGGTTTGAGCCTGGCTCAATTGCAGACCCAAGTGGCTCAATTGGCTGCTGACTTCGGGCTATGATGACGACACTGGAAAACGCCGCGTGATACTGTACGAATACCCTTTCAATGAACGCATCCGCACTTACCTGCGCTTGCAACAACTGTTCAACCGCTTGGGCCAATTGATGGCCAGAACGGCTGCGCTGGACCACCACTTTGCACTGACCACTTTGTTCGAAATCATCGAAGTGGCCTCGCGCTCGGAACTCAAGTCCGATGTACTCAGAGACCTGGAACGCCAAAAACAGTTGTACAACGGCTACCGTGGCAACCCGGCCATTTCTGAAAAGGCCCTGGATGGTCTGATCGCGCAACTCGACGAACACTTTGAAGCGCTCAACCAAATCAGCGGCAGGATTGGTCAAAGTCTGAATGACAACGACTTTCTGATGGCACTGCGAAGCCGCGCAGTGATCCCAGGCGGTACCTGCGAGTTTGACCTGCCCGCCTATTATGCTTGGCAACACCACGATGCGGCCAGCCGCAGCCATGATCTTTCGCAATGGGTCGCACCCTTTGGCCCCTTGGCGCAGGCGGTCAAATTGCTGTTGCAAATGCTACGGGAATCCGGCTCCAGCCAAAAAGTCATGGCCACGGCTGGTCAGCTGCAACAAAATCTACCGCAAGGCCGCACGTTTCAATTGCTGCGCCTCAAAATCGATCCGACACTTGGCATCACCCCAGAGATCAGTTGCAACCGCCTGCTGGTGGTGGTCCGCATGCTGCGCCAGCAAAGCGACGGCAAATTGGTGGCCACCACAGAAGATGTGCCGTTTGAGATGTCTTTGTGCGCATGAGCGATTCGAACCAGCCCCAAGAATTCACGCCCCGAAAGGTGCGCTGCCCCGCCTGCGCGGGCACCAGCCTTTACAGTCCCCACAACCCCTACCGACCGTTTTGCAGCGCCCGTTGCAAGGGCGTGGACTTAGGCGCCTGGGCCAGCGAAGAATTCAAACTGCCGGACGACACTCCGCCCGATGAGTCTTTTGGCGATCCACGCTTGCAGTAAGCCGGGAGCGAAAGGCCTAGGGCCAATCAGACGCCCCCCTATCGTGCTCTTAAACGTGCGTGGCACCAGTGAACTGACGCTCCTCGGCCAGCCAAGCCAACACGGGGATGGTGCCCGGTAAAACCGGCATGACACTCACTGGCAGAGATTGCCAAGCGTGTGATTGCGCTTCGCGCATCTGCAACTCTCCCTGCCAGTCCCAGACCTTGCAGAAATGCAAACGCACCAAAGCGTGCGGGTAATCAACCATCTGGGTTTTCCAGACTTGGGCGGCACCGATGGTGATGCCCAGCTCTTCATTCAACTCGCGGCGCAGAGCTTGCTCGACCGACTCGCCCGCTTCGAGTTTGCCGCCCGGGAACTCCCAGTAGCCCGCATAGACCTTGCCTTCGGGGCGCGAGGTCAGCAAAAAATGGCCATCGGCTTGTACCAAAATACCCACCGCTACATCGACCATGTCACGCTCGGCCTGACCAACGCTCAGGCCTTCGCGTGCGCGGTCGCCATCGGCCACCAACAGACCTGCGCTCATGCGTTGTCGGCTTGGCGGCCCATCATGTCGCGCGCAAACTGGTAGGCCACACGGCCGCTGCGCGAGCCGCGCTCCAAGGCCCAAAGCAGAGCATCAGGGCGGGCAGTCTCGATTTGCGCAGGCGTGGCACCCAGTGCGCTGAGCCATTGCCCGGCAATGGTCAGGTACTCATCTTGGGAGAAGGGGTAAAAACTGATCCAAAGGCCAAAGCGTTCGGACAGCGAAATTTTTTCTTCCACACCTTCGCCTGGGTGTACTTCGCCGTCTTCGGTGTGCTTGTAGGTGAGGTTCTCGCTCATGTACTCGGGCAGCAGGTGGCGGCGGTTGCTGGTGGCGTACACCAGCACATTGGGCGTTGAAGCTGCCACGGTGCCATCCAGAATCGACTTGAGTGCCTTGTAGCCAGGCTCACCATCTTCAAAGCTCAGGTCATCGCAATAGACCACAAACTTTTCGGGGCGACCCGCCACCACTTCGATGATGTCGGGCAAGTCGATCAGGTCTTCCTTGTCCACCTCAATCAAGCGCAGGCCCTGAGGTGCATAGGTGTTCAGGCACGCCTTGATGAGTGAGGACTTGCCCGTACCGCGGGCACCCGTCAGCAGCACGTTGTTGGCGGGACGGCCGTGCACAAACTGCTCGGTGTTGCGTTGCAGCTTTTCCTTCTGGTCGTCGATTTCTTTCAAATCAGCCAGTGTCATGGCTGCCACGTGACGCACCGGCTCCAGCACGCCATGACCCGATGAACGTTTGCGGTAGCGCCAAGCAATGGCCTGCGTCCAATCAGGCGCCGATAGAGGCTGGGGCAAGACCGTTTCGATGCGGTCGACCAACTGGCTGACTTTGGCCAGCAGCTGGTCCAAAGCTGAAGAAGAAGCAGGTGAATTCATGACCGGTAATCCGCGTTGATGGTGACGTAATCGTGGCTCAGATCGCAGGTCCAGACAGTGTCGGTGGCTCTGCCCCGGCCCAGGCCCACCCGCACGGTGATCTCGCTGCCTTTCATGACGCGCTGACCGTCTTCTTCGCGGTACTCGGTCCGGCGGCCACCTTGCGAGACCACATGCACATCGTCCAGATGCAACTCAATCAGGCCCTGGTCCAAGTCTTCAATGCCGGCGTAACCCACTGCCGCCAGAATGCGACCCAGGTTGGGGTCGCTGGCAAAGAAAGCCGTTTTGACCAAGGGCGAGTGCGCGATGGCATAAGCCACCTTGCGGCATTCTTCGCCCGTACGTCCGCCTTCAACTTGCACCGTGATGAATTTGGTAGCGCCCTCGCCATCGCGAACGATGGCATGCGCCAACTGGCGGGCCACTTGCACCAAGCCCTTGAGCAACGCTTGGCCATCGGCGCTGTCCAGCGAGGTGATGGGGGTGTGACCCGCCTTGTGCGTGGCGATCAGCATGAAAGAGTCGTTGGTCGAGGTGTCGCCATCGATGGTGATGCGGTTAAACGAACCATCGGCCAGCTGCTTGGCCAGTGCGGGCAGCAAGGCCGGATCGATGCAGGCGTCGGTGGCTACAAAGCCCAGCATGGTGGCCATGTTGGGGCGGATCATGCCCGCGCCCTTGCTGATGCCGGTGATGCTCACGGTTTGGCCACCCACATGCACCTGCACGCTGGCCGCTTTGGGCACGGTGTCGGTGGTCATGATGCCTTCAGCAGCTTGGCCCCAATGTGCAGCTTGTGCGTCGGCCATCGCAGCGGGCATACCGGCCACGATGCGGTCTACGGGCAGCGGCTCCATGATCACGCCCGTTGAAAACGGCAGCACTTGCGCAGGCGTGCATTGCAGCAGACTGGCCATGGCCTCGCAGGTTTGGCGCGCATGGGCCAAGCCCGGTGCGCCCGTGCCCGCATTGGCATTGCCCGTGTTGATGACCAAGGCACGAACTGTGCTGCCTGCGCTCAAGTGCTCACGGCAAACCTGCACTGGGGCAGCGCAAAAACGGTTGCTTGTGAACACCCCTGCCACGCTGACACCTTCGTCCAGCAAAAACACCGTGAGGTCTTTGCGGTTGGCTTTGCGCACACCCGCTTCGGCAATGCCTATGCGCACGCCAGCAATAGGGTTGAGTTGGGCGGGGTCCAGTGGGGGCAAGTTCACAGGCATAAATATCCTTCAGAAAACAATCTAGCATCGAGCAGCAAAAGGACAAAAACGGGCCGGAGCCCGCTTTGTGAGTCCCCCCAAGTTAGGCAAGCTTGCCGTGGCAGTGCTTGTATTTTTTACCGCTGCCGCAGGGGCAAGGGTCGTTACGTCCCACCGGACCATACGCCTGCTGCAAGCTTGCCAGATCGGCGGCCACAGTTTGTGGTTGGCCGGTTTCGTCCGGAGCGCTGTAGGTCACGTTGCTGATTTGCTCGGCACGCTCCTCAATCGCTTGAGCTGCCTGCTGTATCTGGTCGCTCGACTCGATGCGCACGGTCATCAGCGTGCGGGTCACTTCATTCTTGACACCATCGAGCAACTGACCAAACAACTCAAACGCTTCGCGCTTGTATTCTTGTTTGGGTTGCTTTTGGGCATAGCCACGAAGGTGAATGCCTTGTCGCAGGTAATCCAGTGAACTCAAATGCTCGCGCCAATGGGTGTCGATGCTTTGCAGCAAAATCATCCGCTCAAACGAGACAAAACTGTCACCTCCCGCCTGATCCAACTTGGCTTGGAACTGCGCATGGGCTGCAGTCACGACCATTTCCAAAATATCTTCCTCAGAGATGGCATTGGAATCTTGGACTTTGGCTTGGAGTTCCAACTGGATGCCCCATTCATCGGCCAACACTTTTTCCAGGCCAGGCAAGTCCCACTGCTCTTCCACCGATTCAACTGGCACAAACTGGCGCACCAAGTCGGTGAAACAACCCTCACGCAAGGCGGAGATTTGGCTGTGCATGTCTTGGGCATCCAAGATGTCGTTGCGCTGTTGATAAATCACTTTGCGCTGGTCGTTGGACACATCGTCGTATTCCAACAATTGCTTGCGGATGTCGAAGTTACGGGCCTCGACTTTGCGCTGGGCACTTTCAATGCTTCGCGTGACGATGCCCGCTTCGATGGCTTCGCCCTCAGGCATTTTCAAGCGGTCCATGATCGAACGCACGCGGTCGCCCGCAAAAATGCGCATCAACGGATCGTCAAGGCTCAAATAGAAACGTGATGAACCAGGATCGCCCTGACGCCCAGAGCGACCACGCAACTGGTTGTCAATGCGACGTGACTCATGTCGCTCGGTGGCAATGATCCGTAGCCCACCCAAAGCCTTGACCTGCTCGTGCACCAATTTCCACTGCTCGCGGAGCTGGGCCACCTGGGCATTACGCGCGTCAAGCGGCAAAGCCTCGTTGTTTTCAATCGCCTGCGCATCCTTTTCGATGTTGCCACCCAAAACGATATCGGTGCCTCGACCCGCCATGTTGGTGGCAATCGTGATCATGCCGGGACGACCCGCTTGGGCCACGATGTCAGCCTCTCGGGCATGTTGTTTGGCGTTGAGCACCTGATGCGGCAACTTTTGCTGGGTCAGCAGCTGGGCAATCAATTCAGAGTTTTCGATCGATGTTGTGCCCACCAAAACGGGTTGACCACGCTCATGGCATTCGCGGATGTCGGCAATGGCCGCGTTGTAACGTTCTTGCGAGGTCTTGTAGACACGGTCCAATTGGTCTTCACGCTGGCTCTTGCGGTGCGGTGGAATGACCACTGTCTCAAGACCGTAAATTTCCTGGAACTCGTACGCCTCGGTATCGGCCGTACCCGTCATGCCACCGATCTTGTTATAGAGGCGGAAGTAGTTCTGGAACGTGATGGATGCCATCGTCTGGTTTTCAGCCTGGATCTGCACGCCCTCTTTGGCCTCAACGGCCTGGTGCAGGCCATCGCTCCAGCGGCGACCGGTCATCAATCGCCCTGTGAACTCGTCCACGATCACGATCTCACCCTCCTGAACCACATAGTGCTGGTCCCGGTGGTACAGGTGGCGCGCACGCAAAGCAGCATTCAAATGGTGCATCAGCGTGATGTTGGCCGGGTCATACAGGCTGGCGCCTTCAGGGATCAAGCCCATCTGAGACAGCACAGCCTCGGCTTTTTCGTGGCCGTCTTCGGTCAAAAATACCTGGTGGGATTTTTCATCGACCGTGAAGTCACCCGGTGTGATGATGCCCTCACCTGTGCGCGGGTCCGCCTCTCCTTCTTGTCGTGTCAGCAATGGCACCACTTGATTCATGGCCATGTAGGTGGCGGTGTGGTCTTCGGCTTGCCCGCTGATGATCAATGGCGTGCGCGCCTCATCGATCAAGATCGAATCCACTTCGTCGATGATGGCGAAGTTCAAGGGACGTTGCACACGGTCTTGGGCCTCGTAGACCATGTTGTCGCGCAGGTAATCGAAACCGTATTCGTTGTTGGTTCCGTAGGTGATATCGGCGTTGTAGGCCGCTTGCTTTTCTTCGCGCGGGAGCTGAGGCAGGTTGATGCCCACGGTCAGACCCAAAAAGTTGTACAGCTTTCCCATCCACTGGGCATCTCGGCTGGCCAGGTAATCGTTCACGGTGACCACGTGCACGCCTTTGCAGGCAATGGCATTCAAGTATGCGGGGAGTGTGGAGGTCAAAGTTTTGCCTTCGCCTGTCCGCATCTCTGCAATTTTGCCGTTGTGCAAAGCAATACCACCTGCCAACTGCACATCAAAGTGGCGCATTTTCATGACGCGCTTAGAACCCTCGCGCACCACCGCAAACGCCTCCGGCAACAAAGCGTCCAAACTCTCGCCGGCTGCAGCACGGTCTCGAAAGCTTTGGGTTTTGGCGCGAAGCTCATCGTCGCTCAGGCTTTCGAGTCCAGCTTCTAAGGCATTGATGCGCTCTACCGTTTTGCGGTACTGCTTGAGCAACCGATCATTGCGGCTGCCGAAAATTTTGGTGAGGAATGGGATGGCCATGTCAATTTGATCCACCAACAGCACAGGTGCCGAAAGTCAGACCGTCTGTCCTGTCTCGTAATGCGTTTCACAAATAAGGGCGACACAGACCCGCTGTTATTTCACCCTGTCAAGCCAGTCCAATGGACGGCTTGCACAACTTGAACATTTTAACGCTTGGATGCTCATCATTGAACCATGGCCTTACGCTGCCCCGACCTGCTGGATAATGGTTGTCAAACCTATACATCATGCAAAGACGCCATCAAGCTATTCCTCTACAACAAGCGGCTCAGGAATCTCCAGCCTTGGCCACACTGATGGACCGTGTGCGTGACTCATCTCTTCGCCTTCAAACCGTTAAAAGTCTTTTGCCTGGGCCTTTGCGGACCAGTGTCCAAGCTGGGCCCCTGGAGGATGGTTGCTGGTGCCTTCTGGTCGCCTCCAATGCGGTTGCAGCCAAATTAAGGCAATTGGTCCCTGCTTTACAAGCTCATTTGAATCAACAAGGTTTGGGCGTGGCCACGATCCGCATCAAAGTGCAAAACAGTTGATCTGATGTGAACGCGAATCACCACAAAAAAAGCCCTGATCTTTCTAGATCAGGGCTTGAATGGTGGTGCCGCTTGTCGGATTCGAACTGACGACCTACCGCTTACAAGGCGGGTGCTCTACCAACTGAGCTAAAGCGGCACGGGCTGAATTCTAACTTGCGCGAAGCCCATCTTGGCATCAGGGTTCGATTTTTTTATTTGATTCTCTTGAGTGTTGGACGAGATGGACTCGGTGTCGTTGGGGCTGGTGGCACACCGTCCACTTCGGGTTGAGCCATCTCTTCGGTTTCAACAGCCGTCAAAGCCACCGATTCAGCAGGCTCATCGCTGACAGGAAAGGCCATACCCTGACCATTTTCTCGGGCATAGATGGCCATGACTCGGTGGATGGGAACCATGATTTCCCTTGGCTTGCCACCAAAACGCGCCTTGAATTCAATAAAGTCGTTGCCCAGCTTGAGTGAACTGGTGGCATCCATGCTGACATTCAGCACAATTTCGCCACCTTGCACGTATTCACGCGGCACCTGCACAGAAGCATCGACTTTGACGGCCACGTAAGGCGTGAAACCATTTTCAGAGCACCAGTCGTACAAAGCACGAATGAGGTATGGCCTCGTCGATGGCAGTTCCGTAGAGCTGATCATGCTGGTTCCTTCGCCTGCATTGTTGACCGGTCCAAGTTCACATCACTTGCGCATGACCTTTTCCGAAGGCGTCAGCGCTTCGATATAGGCTGGGCGTGAAAAAATGCGCTCAGCGTATTTCAGCAAAGGCGCAGCATTTTTGCTCAACTCGATGCCGTAGTAATCCAAACGCCACAACAAGGGTGCGATAGCGACATCGAGCATGGAGAAGTTGTCGCCCAGCATGAACTTGTTCTTCAGGAAGACAGGTGCCAATTGCGTCAAGCGATCACGGATGTGTGAACGCGCCTTTTCGAGCGCCTTGTCATTGCCCTTGAGCGAGCGGTTTTCCAAGGTCAACACATGCGCGAAGAGCTCTTTTTCAAAATTGAGCAAGAAAAGTCTAACCCGGGCGCGGTCAACGGGGTCACCAGGCATCAGCTGGGGGTGAGGAAAGCGCTCGTCGATGTACTCGTTGATGATATTGGACTCATAAAGAATCAAATCACGCTCAACCAAAATAGGCACTTGCCCATAGGGATTCATCACGTTGATGTCTTCAGGCTTGTTGTACAAGTCCACGTCACGGATTTCGAAATCCATGCCCTTTTCGAACAGCACAAAGCGGCAGCGGTGAGAAAAAGGGCAAGTCGTTCCGGAATAAAGCACCATCATGGTGGAGGCTCCTCAAAAAATCAAAAAGAGTGGGAGGCCCAAAAGCCTGCCACTCCAAAGGACCCGGCTGAATCGCCGGGTGAAAGATCAATTACTTGACGTCTTTCCAGTATGCCGCATTCAAACGCCAAGCAATAAAGGTAAAGAATGTCAAAAAGATCAGGACCCAAACGCCGATCTGCACGCGTTGGTTCTGAGCTGGCTCAGCCATCCACTGCATGTAGCCAACCAAGTCACCAATGGCTTGATCGTATTCCAATGGGGTCATCGTGCCAGGCTTGACCGTGTTCCAACCTTTGAAAATCTGGACCTTTTGTCCTTTTTCATCTCTTTCTTCAAAGACAGGCTCACGCTCGCCTTGAAGCTCCCAAAGGGGGTTGGGCATGCCCACGTTGGGGTAAGCGAGATTGTTCCAACCGGTAGGCTTGGTGTCGTCACGGTAATACGTGCGCAGGTAGGTGTACAGGTAATCTGCACCCGTACCGCCTGGGCCCGAACGCGAACGCGCCATCAAAGTCAAGTCTGGTGGATTCTTACCGAACCAATCTTTGGCCTGCGCCGGGTCGATGGCCACTTTCATGGTGTCACCGACACGGTCAGTTGCAAACATCAGGTTGTCTTTGATTTGCTGATCGGTCAAGCCGATGTCTTTCAGGCGGTTGTAGCGCATGAAAGCAGCCGAATGACAGTTGAGGCAATAGTTGGCAAACAGCTTGGCGCCGTTTTGCAGGGCTGCCAAATCATTGGTTTTCTTGGGTGCTTTATCCCAAGCAATGCCGCCGCCAGCAGCGTGCGCGCCAGCCACCATACCCAAGGCCATCACAAAGCCGAGTGCGAGTTTCTTGAGGTTTTTCATGTTCTTGAATCTCCGGGATCTCAGTGAGGCGTGAAGGTCACGCGGTCAGGCACTTGTTTGAACGTGCCCAGCTTGCTCCACCAAGGCATCAACAAGAAGAAGCCGAAGTAAAACAGGGTACCCACTTGGGATACGCGCTCACCGATGGGCGAAGGTGGCTTGACACCCAGATAACCCAAGATCAGGAAGTTGATGACAAACACGGCATACACATACTTGTGCCAGTCGGGGCGGTAGCGGATCGACTTGACAGGGCTGTAATCCAGCCAAGGCAAGAAAAACAAAATGATGACCGCGGCGCCCATGACCACCACACCCCAGAATTTGGCGTCAATCGACAAGAGCAGGACGCAAATCACAATGGTTGCCCCTACCAAGCCGCCTTTGAGCAAAGTCGGCAGCTTGCCCTTGGCCACAGCCAAGAACGCACCCACCACCACGCACAAGACCAGCACGTACATCATCTCAGTGGTGATGGCACGCAACATGGAATAGAAAGGGGTGAAGTACCAAACCGGAGCAATGTGCAAAGGTGTGGTCAGCGGATCAGCTGGAATGAAGTTGTTGTATTCAAGGAAATAACCACCGAATTCGGGGGCAAAGAACACCACCGCGCTGAAGGCCATCAGGAACACGCTCACCGAAAGGATGTCGTGAACCGTGTAGTAAGGGTGGAAAGGAATGCCGTCCAGCGGGTTGCCCTTGGCATCTTTCGGCGCATTCGCCGCCTTGATCTCTACACCATCAGGGTTGTTGGAACCCACTTCGTGCAAGGCAATGATGTGTGCCACGACCAGACCCAGCAGAACCAATGGGACCGCAATCACGTGGAAGCTGAAGAAACGGTTCAAAGTGGCGTCACCGACCACAAAATCGCCGCGGATCAGCAAGGCAAGGTCAGGACCGATCACCGGCACGGCCGAGAACAAGTTCACGATCACCTGAGCGCCCCAGTAGGACATTTGGCCCCAAGGCAACAAATAACCCATGAAGGCTTCGGCCATGAGCACCAAGAAAATAGCGCAACCGAAAATCCAGACCAATTCGCGTGGTTTGCGGTAGGAGCCGTACATCAAGCCGCGGAACATGTGCAGGTAAACCACCACAAAGAAGGCCGAAGCACCGGTGGAGTGCATGTAACGGATCAGCCAACCCCAAGGCACATCGCGCATGATGTATTCGACCGAAGCGAATGCCAAAGCTGCATCAGGCTTGTAGTGCATGACCAAGAAAATACCGGTCACGATCTGGATGACCAACACCAACAAAGACAAGGCGCCAAAAACGTACCAAATGTTCAGGTTTTTGGAGGCGTAGTACTCGGACAGGTGGTCTTTGTACAGCTTGGACGCCGGAAAGCGGTTGTCTACCCAATTGAGAAGCTTTTCGCCAGCAGGGGCGTTCGGAGAGATTTCTTTGAATTCAGCCATGTTGTTCTCCATCAGGCCTTCTTGTCTTCACCAATGAGCAACTTGGTGTCTGACAGGTACATGTGTGGTGGCACTTCGAGGTTATCGGGTGCGGGCTTGTTTTTGAACACGCGGCCGGCGAAGTCAAATGTGGAACCATGGCAAGCGCACAAGAATCCGCCATTCCAGTCATCGGGCAAAGAAGGCTGCGGACCTGTCGCGAACTTGTCGGCTGGCGAGCAACCCAAGTGGGTGCAAATGCCCACAGCCACCATGATCTCGGGCTTGATCGAACGGTGCTGGTTTTTCGCGTATTCGGGCGTAGGGTATGCGGTCCGCGCAGAAGTGGGGTCAGCCAACTGAGCTTCGGTTTTCTTCAGGGATTCAATCTGCTCATTCGAGCGCTTCATGATCCAAACAGGTTTACCGCGCCATTCGACCGTGAGCTTTTCGCCCGGGTTCAAGGCGGAAATGTCCACTTCAACAGCCGCACCGGCAGCCTTGGCACGTTCGGAAGGTTGGAAACTGCTGACGAAGGGGGTGGCCACGAAGCCAGCGCCTACGGCACCTGCGCAAGTGGAGGCAATCAGCCAAGTCCGCTTGCTGTTGTCGACTGGGGTGTCACTCATAGGAATCCTCTAGCGGGTCGTTATCAGGGTCAACCCGAGATTGTAGCGGAGTGAAACATCCAAGTGTCTTACAAGTGGATAGGCCTCAGCGTCAATGGGTCACAATCCCATTCTCAAAGTACTGCCGAGGATTTTTATATGTCATTTATTCAAGAATTCAAAACATTTGCACTCAAAGGCAACGTGGTCGACCTGGCCGTAGGCGTCATCGTCGGGGCCGCGTTTGCCAAGATCGTAGACTCTCTCGTGGCGGATGTCATCATGCCTTTGGTCAGCGTGGTCTTTGGTGGCCTGGACTTTGGCAATTACTACTGGGCGCTGTCAGGACAAGATGGCAATCTGCCTTTGGCAGAAGCCAAAAAAATGGGGGCAGTTTTTGCCTACGGCAACTTCATCACCGTGTCTTTGAATTTTTTCATTTTGGCCTTGATTATTTTCGTCATGGTTCGACAGATCAATCGACTCAAGGCGCGGCAGCCGGCTGAGGTCACCCCCGCCAAAGCGCCAGAAACCCCAGAAGATGTCGTTTTGTTGCGTGAAATTCGCGACAGCCTCAAGCGCAAACCCTGAGCAACATGCCCATCGTGTTGCAATGTACCCACTGGGTACCGCTCAGTGGGCACCCAAAACTCTTTGCCGCGCCATGCGAATGGCTTGAATCAGGCTGCTGGCGTCGGCCTTTCCGAGGCCGGCCAAATCCATGGCCGTTCCATGGTCTGGGCTGGTGCGGACCAAAGGCAACCCCAAGGTGATGTTCACACCCTGCTCTACACCCAAGTACTTCACAGGAATCAAGCCTTGGTCGTGGTACATCGCGATCACCACATCAAACTCGCGTTGGCCATCCGGACTTTGGCGTGCCCGCATGAAAACCGTATCGGGGGCAAAAGGACCCTGCACATCGATGCCCTCCGCGCAGGCCGCGGACACGCAGGGCTGCAAGATCTCGATTTCTTCTCGGCCAAACAGCCCACCCTCACCTGCATGTGGGTTGACCCCTGCCAGGGCAATGCGCGGCTTTCGGCCCAACGAAGGGCTGAGCGCACAGTGCGTGATGCGCAAGGTCTCCAGAACCCGGTCGCGGGTGATGGCGTCCAAAGCCTCTCGCAACGATAAATGGATGCTGACGAGCACAACACTCAGTTCTTCGTTGGCCAGCATCATGCGCACAGGCATTTGTGCCACCGTCACCCCGGTATGCCGGGCCGACTCGGCCTGGAGTAATTCCGTGTGACCCGGGTATTGGTCATAAGGTGCGCCCGCTGCATGCAAAGCCTCTTTGTGCAATGGCGCTGTGACCACGGCTGAAATTTCACCACGCAGCGCTGCACGGGTGGCCCATAACACGGCATCTCCAGCCAAGCGACCTGCTCTGGCATCGACCCGCCCCCAGGGCAAGCTGGGCGCCACGGGCACCACCTGCAAAACAGGCAAACAACGCGGCGGCATATCCATGGCTTGGGCGGGAGATTCGATTTCGCAGACCGGAAAACAGGACTTCTTCTGCACCAAGGCCATGGCTCGTCGCATCAGGCCCACGTCGCCCGCCACAAAACAACCCCGCGTCAGCTCAGGTGCAGTGCACCACGCCTTGGCAATGATTTCAGGACCGATGCCACAGGGGTCACCGGGCGTGATGGCGATGGGCAAGGTCAATCGAGTCATATCCATAAAACAATACCCAATCAGGCCGGGTTGTCGATCTCGATGAATTGGTGCTCAATGCCCAACAATTGGGCCACATGCGCCCCCAAGGCGGGTGCGCCGTAGCGTTCTGATGCATGGTGGCCACAAGCCAAAAACGCGATCCCCGTTTCGCGCGCCAAATGGGCCTGGGGTTCAGAGATTTCACCGGTCAAGAACACATCAACGCCCTGGGCGATCGCTGCTTCAAAATAGCCTTGAGCGCCGCCCGTGCACCATGCAACACGGCGAATCACTCGGCCGCCTTCACCCACGCATGTCACCGGACGCCCCAAAACACCGGCCACGTGATCGGCCAAGTCTTGAGCGCTCGACCAAGAAACCGCTGGGGTGCCGAAAAACCCGAGGTCTTGCTCACCAAACCGGCCCTCTGCCTGAAAGCCCAACAATCGGCCCAACTGGGCGTTGTTGCCCAATTCGGGATGGGCATCCAAAGGCAGGTGGTAGGCAAAAAGATGGATGCCATGGGTCAGCAACAAGCGCAGCCGATCGCGCATCCAGCCTGTGACGCGGCCGTCTTGACCCCGCCAAAACAAACCATGGTGCACCAACATCGCGTCTGCGTTGTCCGCAATAGCCGCCTCGATCAAAGCGCGACTGGCGGTGACGCCGCTCACCAAGCGTTTGATCTCGCGGTCCCCCTCGACCTGAAGCCCGTTGGGGCCGTAGTCGCGGAATTTTTCGGGTTGGAGCAAAGCATCCAAAGCTTGGCCCAGAGTTTTGGCATCGGTCATAGATGATGATTGTGGCTCAGGTGAGCCACACAGATTCGAATTTGGTAAATCAACACCAACGCACTACACAAGACCTGAATCAAGGACAATCTGTTGATATGAAAAGAATTTGGCTTTTGTTTTCACAGTGGGTCACCGTTTTGTTGGCCATTTGGTTCGTGGTCGCCACTTTGCAGCCCGAATGGTTGCGAGGCACCCAAGCCTCCATGAAGGGCATGACCTTGCTGCAAGCACCTGCTGCGGTCAGTGGCAGTCGTGCCCTGGGCAGCTTGAGCCTCCCCGCGCAAAAAGCTTCACCAGCCGTGGTGAGCATCAACACCAGCAAGGGCAAAAACAACAACCCTCATGGCCAAGACCCCTGGTTCCGGTTTTTCTATGGCGAACCAGACGAGCAAAACCCTGCCGGTTTGGGCAGTGGCGTCATCGTCAGTCCCGAGGGGCATATTCTGACCAATAACCATGTCATCGAAGACGCAGACGACATCGAAGTGGTGCTCAGTGATGGCCGCAAAACCATGGCCAAAGTGATTGGCACCGACCCAGACACCGACCTGGCCCTGCTGCAGATTCCGCTGAAGAATTTGCCTGTCATCGTGCTCGGGCAAACCCAGGACATGCAAGTGGGCGATGTGGTTTTGGCCATTGGCAACCCCTTTGGCGTTGGCCAAACCGTGACTTCGGGCATCGTCAGTGCTTTGGGCCGCAGCCAACTGGGCATCAACACCTTTGAAAACTTCATCCAAACCGACGCCGCCATCAACCCCGGCAACTCAGGCGGGGCCTTGGTCGATGTGAATGGTCATCTGATGGGCATCAACACCGCAATCTATTCCCGCTCGGGTGGCAGCATGGGCATTGGTTTTGCCATTCCGATTTCGACAGCCAAACAGGTCATGCAAGACTTGCTGAAAAACGGCAAGGTGATTCGCGGCTGGATCGGGGTCGAACCGCAAGACCTGTCCCCGGAGCTGGCTGAAAGCTTCAAACTGCCCTTGGTGGGGCAAAACGCGCTGAAGTCGGGGGTGGTGATCTCTGGTGTTTTACAAAACGGCCCAGCCGCCAAGGCGGGCATTCGCCCGGGCGATGTGATCATCCGTGTGGGCACCCAGCCGGTAGGCAATGTGTCTGATCTGCTCAACCAAGTCGCCAACCTGACACCGGGGGTGCCGGCCGAACTGGTGATCTGGCGCCAACAAGCTCAGTTGTCTTTGCGCCTCACCCCAGCCGAAAGGCCTTCGCCCAAACGCCAAGCCCGTTGAAGGCCAGCGCTTGGCAATTAAGCAGCTTCGTCGGCTGCTGCGTCAGGCGCTTGGGTGTTTTTGATGAAGATTTGTGCGGCCCAGATGCCCAACTCGTAAAGCAAGCACATGGGAATGGCCAGGGCCAACTGCGAGACCACGTCCGGCGGTGTGACGATGGCCGCAATGACAAAAGCCAAGACCACGAAGTAGCCCCGAAACTCTTTGAGCTTCTCTACGGTCACCACATTCATGCGGGCCAAGACCACCACAGCCACAGGCACCTCAAAAGCCAGGCCAAAGGCTAGGAACATCGACAACACAAAGCTCAGATAGGCCTCAATGTCAGGCGCAGCGGTGATGCTTTTGGGGGCAAAGCTCTGGATGAAACTGAACACCTGGCCAAACACAAAGAAATAACAAAACGCCACGCCTATGAAAAACAGCAAGGTACTGGACACCACCAAAGGCATGACCAGCTTCTTTTCATGGCTGTAAAGACCGGGTGCGATGAAGGCCCAGAGTTGGTACAAAACCACCGGCAAAGCAATGAGAAAGGCGCTCATCAGCAAAATTTTGAGCGGCACCATGAAAGGCGAAATCACCGAAGTCGCAATCAGCGTTGCACCTTTGGGCAAATGCACCACCAAGGGGGCGGCCAAAATGTCGTACAGATTGCCAGGCCCTGGATAAATCGCCAAGGCAGCAGCGGCGAGAGCAACCGCTGCGACGGCCCACATCAACCGATCACGCAACTCGATCAAATGCGCCACAAAAGGTTGCTCTGAACCTTTGAGTTCGTCGTCGGGCTGGGAAGGGGTTTCAGACATGGGATGGGTCAGTCAAACGGGCGCACAGCAAGCGCGCCAGTTTCAATAAGAATTAAGAGGCTTAGGCCGGTAACGGGCCACACGGGCAGCACCCGACAAGGCTTTGGTGCGAACCCCAGAACGGGCTTTGTACCACTGGGGCATCGCACCCCGCTTGAGACGCCAGTTCTTCTCGGGACGTTTGTAGTAAGGCGGTGGCGACTCGATGGCAGGCAAATCGCTGTTTAAGCCCGATGTGGTGTCTGCCCAGTCTTTTTCAAAATCAGAGGCCGTGGTTTGAACCGACTGCTCCACATCGCGGGCCGCCGTCTCCATGGTCTCTTTCATTTTTTTGAGTTCTTCCAAGTCCATCGACCGATTGACCTCGGCCTTGACATCCGAAACGTAACGCTGCGCCTTGCCCAAAAGTGCCCCCAATGTGCGGGCGACTTTGGGGAGTTTCTCGGGGCCAATGACGATCAACGCCACCACCCCGATCAGGGCCATTTTCGAAAAACTTAAATCCAGCACAGTGAAACGTTCAGTCGTTCAAAAGATCAAGACTTGGTCTTGGCTTCGACGTCGATG
>NZ_CALPTI020000033.1:0-24547 GCF_943326455.1 Limnohabitans sp. Rim8 | reverse complement strand
GTCGGCTTTGGTGGAACGTGGCAGCTTGGTGCCTGCACCCATTTGACTCTTTACAAAAGCCTCGCCAAAAGTCTTGCCCACACCCATGACTTAGCCAGTGGACTTCATCTCGGGGCCGAGGATGGTGTCCACTCCGGGGAACTTCACAAACGGGAAAACAGCTTCTTTCACGCTGAAATAAGGTGGCGTAACTTCTTTGGTGATGCCTTGGGACGCGAGCGTTTGACCTGCCATGCAACGCGCCGCCACCTTGGCCAGTTGAATGCCCGTGGCTTTGGACACATAAGGCACGGTGCGCGAAGCGCGGGGGTTGACCTCCAACACATAGATCACGTCTTGCCCATCCACATGCTGTATGGCGAACTGCACGTTCATCAAACCGACCACGTTCAAGGCCCCTGCCATGGCGGCCGATTGGCGCTTGAGCTCGTCAACCGTGGCAGCCGACAACGAATAAGGCGGCAGCGAGCAAGCCGAATCACCGCTGTGCACACCCGCTTGTTCGATGTGTTCCATCACGCCGCCGATGAAGGTCTTGCCTTCGGGGTCACGCAAGCAATCCACATCGCACTCGATGGCGTCGTTCAGGAAACGGTCCAGCAGCACAGGCGAGTCGTGCGACACCTTGACCGCTTCGCGCATGTAGCGCTCTAGGTCGCGCTGCTCGTGCACGATTTCCATCGCGCGGCCACCCAGCACATAGCTGGGGCGCACCACCAGGGGGTAACCCAGGGCTGCGGCTTTTTCCAAAGCCTCAGACTCGGTACGCGCAGTGGCATTGGGCGGTTGACGCAGACCCAAGTCTTGCAGCAATTTTTGGAATCGCTCACGGTCTTCGGCCGCATCGATCATGTCAGGGCTGGTGCCGATGATCGGTACACCGGCCGCCTCCAACCCCAGTGCCAATTTCAAAGGCGTTTGACCGCCGTACTGGACGATCACACCAGCTGGCTTTTCTTTGTCAACGATTTCAAGCACGTCTTCCAGGGTGACGGGCTCAAAGTACAAACGGTCTGAGGTGTCGTAGTCGGTGGACACGGTCTCGGGGTTGCAGTTGACCATGATGGTTTCGTAACCGTCTTCGCGCATGGCGAGTGCTGCGTGCACGCAGCAGTAGTCAAACTCAATGCCCTGACCGATTCGGTTGGGGCCGCCACCCAGCACCATGATCTTCTTGTTGGTCGTCGGTTCGGCTTCGCACTCGCCGTCACCATGGCCTTCGTAGCAAGAGTACATGTAAGCGGTATCGGTCGAAAATTCGGCCGCGCAGGTGTCAACGCGCTTGTAAACAGGACGGATGTTCATCGCATGGCGACGGGCACGCACCACATGCTCGGTGGTCTTGAGCAACTTGGCCAAGCGGCGGTCCGAGAAGCCCTTCTTCTTGAGCGCACGCAATTCGTCGGCCGTGATGGCTTCGAGTGTGGTGGTTTCCAATTCCAGTTCGATCTTGACGATCTCTTCAATCTGCACCAGAAACCAAGGGTCGATTTTGGTCAAGGCAAACACCTCGTCCACGCTCAGGCCCATGGCAAAAGCATCACCCACATACCAGATGCGCTCGGGGCCGGGCTCGCCCAGTTCCTTTTCGAGCACTTCGCGGTCTTGGGTCTTCTCGTTCATGCCGTCCACGCCCACTTCCAGACCCCGCAGGGCTTTCTGAAAGGACTCTTGGAAGGTGCGGCCCATGGCCATGACCTCACCCACTGATTTCATTTGGGTGGTCAAGCGGCTGTCGGCGGTTGGGAATTTCTCAAACGCAAAACGCGGAATCTTCGTCACCACGTAATCGATCGATGGCTCGAAAGAGGCTGGCGTAGCACCGCCCGTGATGTCATTGCGCAATTCGTCGAGGGTGTAGCCCACAGCCAGCTTGGCCGCGACTTTGGCAATGGGGAAACCCGTGGCTTTGGAGGCCAAGGCGGAGGAACGCGACACGCGGGGGTTCATCTCGATGACGACCATGCGGCCGTCTTTGGGGTTGATCGAGAACTGCACGTTGGAGCCGCCGGTGTCCACACCGATCTCTCGCAAAACAGCCAAAGAGGCGTTGCGCAAAATCTGGTATTCCTTATCGGTCAACGTTTGGGCAGGGGCCACGGTGATCGAGTCGCCGGTGTGCACGCCCATCGGGTCCAAGTTTTCGATGGAGCAAACGATGATGCAGTTGTCCGCCTTGTCGCGCACCACTTCCATCTCGTACTCTTTCCAGCCGAGCAAGGACTCTTCAATCAACAACTCGGTGGTGGGCGAAGCCTCCAGACCGCGTTTGCAAATGGTCTCGAACTCTTCAGGGTTGTAAGCAATGCCGCCGCCCGTGCCGCCTAGCGTAAAGCTGGGGCGGATGACTGTTGGGAAACCCAAGGTCTTTTGCACGTCCCACGCTTCTTCCATGCTGTGGGCGATGCCGGAACGCGCAGAGCCCAGACCAATTTTGGTCATGGCGTCTTTGAACTTCAGGCGGTCTTCGGCTTTGTCGATAGCCTCTGGCGTCGCACCAATCAGCTCAACCTTGTACTTCTCGAGCACGCCGTTGTGCCACAAGTCCAAAGCGCAGTTGAGTGCGGTTTGCCCCCCCATGGTGGGCAAGATCGCATCGGGGCGCTCTTTGGCAATGATCTTCTCAACCGTCTGCCAAGTGATGGGCTCGATGTAGGTCACATCGGCCGTGGCCGGGTCGGTCATGATCGTGGCGGGGTTGCTGTTGATCAAGATGACTTTGTAGCCCTCTTCGCGCAAGGCTTTGCAGGCCTGCACGCCGGAGTAGTCGAACTCACAGGCCTGACCAATGATGATCGGGCCGGCGCCAATGATGAGGATACTTTTGAGGTCGGTGCGCTTTGGCATGTTATTTCGCCTCCATCAGGTGGATGAAGCGGTCAAAGAGGTAAGCAATGTCGTGTGGGCCGGGCGACGCTTCGGGGTGACCCTGGAAGCAGAACGCGGGCTTGTCGGTGCGGGCCAAGCCCTGCAAGGTGCCGTCGAACAAAGAGACATGCGTGGCACGCAAGTTGGCTGGCAAGGACTTCTCGTCCACCGCAAAACCGTGGTTTTGGCTGGTGATGGACACGCGCCCGGTGTCGAGTTCTTTCACAGGATGGTTGGCACCGTGGTGGCCAAACTTCATCTTGAAGGTTTTCGCACCGCTGGCCAAGGCCATGATTTGGTGACCCAGGCAGATGCCGAATGTGGGGATGCCGGTTTCAATCAGCTCAGCGGCGGCTGCAATCGCGTAATCGCAAGGCTGGGGATCACCAGGACCGTTGGACAAAAAGATGCCATCAGGCTTGTGCTTGAGCACCACTGAAGCGGGCGTCTTGGCTGGCACCACGGTGACTTTGCAGCCGCGATCGGCCAACATGCGCAGAATGTTTTTCTTAACGCCGTAGTCGTAGGCGACCACATGAAACTTGGGCGCTGTCAAGCTTCCATAGCCTTCGCCCAAAACCCACTCAGTTTGTGTCCACTCATACGATGTGGACACCGTGACTTCTTGCGCCAAATCGAGGCCCGCCATGTTGGGCGCCCCTTTGGCTGCTGCCACCGCTTGATCGATCAAAACTTGCGTAACTTCTTGACCTTTGGCCAAGCCCACAATGGCGCCGTTCTGGGCGCCCTTGGTGCGCAAAATGCGGGTCAGTTGACGGGTGTCGATGTTGGCGATGGCCACCGTACCCGCATCAGCCAAATAGGCGCAGAGGGTTTGGTTGGATCGAAAATTGCTGGCGATCAATGGCAAATCTTTGATGATCAAGCCAGCGGCATGGACCTTATCGGCTTCGATGTCTTCCACGTTGACGCCATAGTTACCGATGTGCGGGTACGTCAAGGTGACGATCTGCTGGCAATAGCTGGGGTCGGTGAGGATTTCCTGGTAGCCGGTGAGCGAGGTGTTGAACACCACTTCACCGACTGTGGAGCCGGTGGCTCCAATCGAGTTGCCGATAAAGACCGTGCCGTCTGCGAGCGCCAAGATGGCGGGCGGGAAGGTTCCCTGAAGAGACAAAAGCACTGGGTTCTCCGGATAAGTTCGGGTACGCCTCAGCACTCACCAGAGATGTGATCTCTTTTTGGCTGCTTGTTCGAGGATTGGGCCTAGGATGGACTGTGGCGTACAGGTTGATGCGGGAAAGCCCACCATTATAGCTGAGGACTCAATGAAAACCCTGAGGTATCTGGCCTCTAAGCGTGGTTTAGCTAATCCAAAATCATCACAAAACAGCCGTTGCACTGGCATGCAAACAAATAGCGGCAGCGGTGGCAACATTCAAAGATTCTTCACCACCTGGCTGGGCTATGCGGACTTGGTGCTGCGCCAACGCCAACAAAGAATCGCTGACACCCTGCCCTTCATGGCCAAAAACCCAAGCACCTACTGCAGGTAACTCGCCGCGGCGCAACAATTCGTGTAAATAAGCTCCTCCGTGCACGTTGGTGGTCAAGATCGGCAGTTGCAAAGCGGCCAATTCGCTTTCATCGACCGACTCCACCAAGCTCAAACCAAAATGTGCGCCCATGCCAGCTCTGAGAACCTTGGGAGACCACAAAGCAGCCGTCCCCTTGATGGCTAAAACTTGCCGGTAACCGAACGCTGAGGCGCAGCGCAAAATAGCGCCCACATTGCCTGCGTCTTGCACGCGATCGAGCACAACGGTGGCAACCGCCGGCAAAACCTGTTTTTCAGCCGCCCAACCAACCACAAAACCCATGCGAGCGGGCGACTCCAAGCCGCTCAGGCTCGAGAAAATGACATCCGGCAATACAAAAACCTGATCGGTCACCCCAGACCACGGTTCACCCTGCTCCGCCCAAAAGGACTCGGTCAACACAAGCTGCAAAGGGCGCACGCCGCGCTCAAGGGCCGCACGGCATAAATGATCGCCTTCCAGCCAAAACTGTCCTACTTTTCGGTAAGCAGTGGACTCTTGGGCCAACCGCCGCCAAGCCTTGACATGGGGGTTGTCTCGGGATGTGATCAACTTCAACGCACACTCCTGGCCACTGGGGCAAACGTCATTCTGTGACAGTCTGAGGGACCATGCGCTTGCAATGCGGCCATGTGCTGCGCCGTGCCATACCCCTTGTGTTGGTCAAATCCGTAAATCGGATGGCGCAGGTGCATCGCATCGCACAAACGATCACGATGGACCTTTGCCAAAATAGAGGCTGCGGAAATCGCTGGCACCAACGCGTCTCCTTGCACGATGGCTTCAGCCCTCACGGACAAAGTGGGCAAGCGGTTGCCATCTACCAAAACCAGCTTAGGGGGCAAACGCAAAGCCTCAACAGCCCGCTTCATGGCCAACAGTGTCGCCTGCAAAATGTTCAGCTGGTCAATTTCTTGAACACTCGCCTCGGCAATGGCAAAACACAATGCCCTCGCCCGGATTTCGTCAAACAACCCCTCCCGACGCTTGGCAGTGAGTTTTTTGGAATCGTTCAATCCAACAATTGGATTCATTTCGTCCAAGATCACTGCTGCCGCAACAACAGGCCCTGCCAAAGGACCGCGACCCGCTTCATCGACCCCAGCCACCAAACCGGGAACATGGAAACAAAGCGCTGACTGTTCAGCGTGCAAGAACTTTTTCGAGGGCATGGGTTGAGAGTTGGGCTGTATCAAGTTGCAATGAAAGATGCAATTGATGAAATCGAGATTGCAATGCGTCAATACGATCTGGCGCAGACAGCCATGCCAAACATGCTTTTGCCAAGGCATCAGGCGTACAGCGATCCTGTAAAAATTCTGGCACAACAAAATCTTCACACAAAATATTGGGCAAACCCACCCAAGCTTGAAGTTGTTGTCGCCTCATGATCTGCCAACTGAGCCAGTTCATGTGATACCCAATGACCATGGGACGCTTGAACAAAGCCGCCTCAAGCGTCGCCGTGCCACTGGCAATCAAAGTGACATCACACGCGGCCAGCGCTGCGTGTGATTGGCCCGAAAGCAGCTGCAAATTGGGCAAACCACCCGCAGCATGGATCAAAGCCTGCAAGCGTGGCAACAAACTGGGCACTGCAGGCAGCACAAATTGCAAAGCGGAATTTTGTCGCTGCATGATCCGAGCAGCTTGAATGAAGCGTGGGGTTAAATGTTCAATTTCAGACAGGCGACTGCCCGGCAAAATAGCCACCACAGGCCTTTGCGCATCGAGTCCCAAAGTTTGACGGGCTGCTGAACAATTGGCATACAGAGGAATGGTTTGCGCCAAAGGATGCCCGACATAAGTAGCCTCTATGCCGGCTTGAGCCAACAACGCAGGCTCAAACGGGAAAATGCAAAGCATGTGGTCAACGCTGAGGCGGATTTTCTCAATCCGCTCAGGCCGCCAAGCCCAGATAGAGGGACACACGAAATGGACCGTCGGAACACCTGCAGCCTTGAGGTTGGCTTCCAAATCAAGATTGAAGTCGGGCGCATCAACGCCGATGAACACATCAGGCGGCTGAGCCAGCAAACGCTCACGAAGCTGATTGCGAATGGCGACGATCCCTCTGTAATGGCGCAAAACCTCGACATAACCACGAACCGCCAGTTTTTCATGAGGCCACCAAGCCTCAAAACCCAGCGAACGCATTCGAGGCCCACCGATACCGAAACCACGCGCTTTCGGCCAATGCGATTGCAAACCTTGGATCAGCAAACCGGCCAGTAAGTCGCCAGAGACTTCTCCGGCCACCATGGCAAAGGACAAAGCCCCCGAGGGGGCTTTGTCGACAGAAACAGGCTCGGATTGGGTCAACGCACGATCCCACGTTGTGGGGAGGCCGCCTTCAAAAAATCGAGCATCATGTTCACATCGGGCTGCACCTCAGGTTTGGCTTCGGACAAAGAACCAATGCGGACCATGGCGTCACTGAGCGATAAGCCATCTCGGTACAAAGCTTTGTGCATGGCTTTGACGGCACCCATTCGCTCAGCAGAAAAACCCCGTCGGCGCAAACCTTCAAAGTTCATTGAACGTGCTTGGGCAGGCTGGCCCTGCGCCATGACAAAGGGTGGCAAGTCAGCAAACAACAATGAGTTCATGGCGGTGAAGCTGTGAGCCCCGATGCGGCAAAACTGATGCACGACGGTAAATCCCCCCAAAATCACCCAATCACTCACCACCACATGGCCAGCCAGCTGTGTGTTGTTGGCAAAGATTGTGTGGTTGCCCACTTGGCAATCGTGGGCCAAATGAACATAGGCCATGATCCAATTGTCATTGCCCACAGATGTCAGAGCACGATCACCGGGAGAGCCGATGTTGAAAGTACAAAACTCACGAATCGTGTTGCGGTCTCCGATCACCAACTCACAAGGCTCATCCTTGTATTTTTTGTCCTGAGGCACCGCACCCAAAGAATTGAACTGAAAAATTCGATTGTCTTGACCAATCGTGGTGCGCCCCTCAATGACACAGTGACTCGCCACACGGGTACCCGCACCGATTCGAACATGGGGACCAATCAACGTGTAGGGGCCCACCGAAACCGAGCTGTCAAGTTCAGCCCCAGGACTGATGATGGCCGTTGGATGAATGTTGCTCATACAGATCAAGCCTGAGGGATTTTCCGCATGGTGCACATCAACTCTGCTTCCGTCGCGATGTCATCACCGACCTTGGCACGTGCTTTGAATTTAAAAATACCTGACTTCATACGGTCAAGTTCAACTTCCAAGATCAGCTGATCACCCGGCTCCACTGGCCGTTTAAACCGTGCACCGTCAATGCCTGCAAAGTAATAAACGGTTTGATCATCTGGTGTCTCGCCCAAAGTATCAAAAGCCAATAAAGCAGCTGCTTGGGCCAAAGCTTCAAGCATCAAAACACCTGGCATCACAGGACGATGCGGAAAGTGTCCCTGAAAATGTGGCTCATTGATGGACACGTTTTTGAGTGCCTTGATGCGCACGCCTTTTTCGATTTCCAGCACGCGGTCAACCAGCAGGATGGGGTAACGATGGGGGAGCTGTTTTAAGATTTTATGGATATCCATCATGCTCAGGTTTCCTTGTTGTTATGAATGTGCGCTTCAAGTGCTTTGATGCGGTCACGCAAGCGGGACAACTGCTTGAGACTGGCCGCATTTTTTTCCCAATTGGAATTGGTATCCAATGGAAACATGCCCGTGTAATTTCCTGGCTCCGAAATAGAGCGCGTCACCACCGAAGCTGCCGAAATATGGACATGATCCGCCAAGGTCAAATGACCCAAAACCACCGCGCCACCACCCACTGTGCAATGCGCACCAATGCGGGCACTGCCTGCAACCCCCACACAACCTGCCATGGCCGTGTGAGCGCCAATGTGAACGTTGTGACCAATTTGAATCAAGTTGTCGAGCTTCACGCCGTCTTCAATGACCGTGTCATCAAGGGCACCCCGATCGATACACGTATTGGCGCCAATTTCAACATCATCGCCAATGCGAACAGCACCAAGCTGCTCAATTTTTTCCCACTGGCCTTGGTGAAGTGCAAAGCCAAAACCATCGGCGCCTACCACCACACCCGCATGCAAAATGCAACGCGCACCCACAACACACCCCTGCGAAAGCGTCACCCTTGACTTAAGGACAGTGCCGGCGCCAACGCGAGTGCCCTGCTCCAAAACACACAAAGGGCCAATCACGGCATCATCGGCAACATCAGCTTGGGGGTGAATGACGGCACTGGGATGTATGCGAGGCCCTTGATGAAGTGCGTGAGTTTGTTTCCACAAACGTGTCAATCTGGCAAAGTACAGATAAGGGTCCTCGGTCACTATCAGTGAGCGACCTGCTGGAGCCAACGACTCAAAAGCCGGCGCAACAATAATGCACCCTGCTTGGCTTTCGGACAACTGCTTTTGATACTTAGGGTGGCTCAGAAAAGCGATGTGTTGGCTTTGCGCTGTCTGCAGTGGGGCCAACGCTTCGATAGACAGCTCCGGCGAACCCAAAAGACGCCCACCGAGCCGATCAACAATGGTCGATAGTGTCAACGACACAATGAAACGTCAGGGAAAAACCGTTACTTGCCAACCGAGGCATTGAGGGCCTTGATGACTTTGTCGGTGATGTCGTGTTTAGGATGGATATAAACAGCTTCCTGAAAAATCACATCATATTTTTCGGATTCAGCGACCTGCTTGACAGCGCGGTTGGCTCGCTCCACGACGATTTGTTGCTCTTCATTTTTGCGGGCATTCAGGTCTTCCTGAAATTCACGACGCTTGCGTTGAAACTCCCGGTCTTGGTCGAGCAACTGCTTCTGTCGGGCCGTACGCTGAGACTCTGCCAGAGTCGGCGCCTCACGTTCAAAACGCTCAGAAGCTTGTTTTAAAGCATTCCCGCTGTCCACCAACTCTTTTTCACGGCGAGAAAATTCTTGTTCCAATTTGGCTTGGGCTTGCTTGGCCGTGGCGGCTTCACGAAAGATACGCTCTGTATTGACAAAGCCCAGCTTGATGTCTTGGGCCTGGACGGTGAAGGTCAACAAGGAGGCCACGATGGCACATGCCAAGGCAATTTTGGGATGAATCGAGTTCATTAGAAGGAAGTTCCAATTTGGAATTGCAGACGTTGGATTCTATCGTTTGTCTGCTTGACGATAGGGGTTGCGTAAGAAAAGCGCAGTGGCCCCATGGGCGAGATCCAGCTCAATCCCACACCCGCGGAAACGCTCAGTTTATCCAAAGACAGTTCTTCGTTGGCACCGAACGCACGGCCCGCATCGGTGAAGCCAAACAACCTCAAGGTTTTGTCATTGCCAGCACCTGGGAAGGGGGTGATGAACTCAGCGTTAAAGACCAATTTTTTAGAGCCACCCGGGAAAAAGGTTGATGCGTTACCAGAGCTATCAGGTTGTGGACCGAGTGTGTTTCTTTCAAAACCGCGAACACTGCCCAATCCGCCTACATAGTAGTTTTTAAGTAAAGGAAAAGCTTGGCCGTTCAGTCCTTGTCCCAAGCCCACATCGGCATTGAATGCGAAAGTGTATTTTTTTGTTAAAGGAATGTACTGTTGGAACTGATAACTGGCACGGGCGTAGTGGGAATCGCCAGCCAAGCTCACATCCGAATTGAATCTTTGAAGAGCGCCTCGGGTGGGTACCAAGGCACTGTCACGTCTGTCTCTGGCCCACCCCAACGTGATAGGCAATGCGGTTTGCTTTTCAATGTAGGGGCGCAGCAATTCGGGCATTTGAATGCCCACACCCTCTTTGACTTGGGTTTGCTCAGCATTGACACCCAGAAATACAGTGTCTGTTTCGGTCACAGGAACACCAAAGCGCGTGCCAACACCCGTGTTGATGATGCGATAAGAGTTGATGTTGCCAAAAAATGGCCGCGTTGTCCTGTGGAACATATCAAAGGTTCTGGAAATGCCGTTCTGGGTGTAGTAAGGGTTGGTGGTGCTGATCACCAGGTTTTGGTTAAACCGGCTGGTGTTGACTTCCACTGCCAAAAAATTACCAGAGCCAAACGCATTGTCCTGACGAATGCCGAAGTTAAAGGCAATCTTTTCAATAGACGAAAAACCAGCGCCCAAAGAAATACTGCCGGTTGGCTTTTCGGTCACTGTGAACAACAAATCCACCTGATCCTGCGTTCCTGGCACCTCCATGGTTTCCACATTCACGCTGGTGAAGTAACCCAAGCGGTCCACCCGATCACGCGACAGACGAATTTTGTCGCCGTCATACCAAGAAGACTCCAGTTGACGAAACTCACGGCGAATGACTTCGTCTCGCGTGCGGTCATTGCCTGCCACTTGAATACGCCGAACATAAGCGCGGCGGGACGGCTCGGCCTGCAACACAAATTGGACGCGGTTGTTCTGACGGTCAATCACCGGCTTGGCCTCAACGCGGGCAAAAGCAAAGCCAAACTTGCCAAAATACTCGGTGAATGCTTTGGTGGTCTCAGCCACGGTTTCAGCGTTGTAGGGCTTTCCCACAGCGATTTTGATCAGGGCTTTGAACTCATCATCGCGCTCCAAGTAATTGCCCTCCAGAGTCACCCCTGAAGTGATGAAGCGTTCACCCTCGGTGATGTTGATGGTGATCGACATCTCTTGTTTATTGGGCGACATGGCGACTTGGGTGGAGTCAATGCGAAACTCCAAAAACCCACGAGACAAGTAATAAGAGCGCAGGGCTTCCAAGTCAGCGTTCAGTTTGGTTCGCGAGTAGCGATCTGACTTGGTGTACCAACTCATCCAACCACCCGTGTCCAAATTGAACTGATCGCGCAATGTTTGGACGGTAAATGTCTTGTTGCCAACCACCTCAATCTGTCCAATTTTTGCAGGACCACCCTCCGTGATGGTGAACGTCAAATTCACACGGTTACGGTCTACCGGCGTGGTGGTTGAGACAACCTCAGCACCGTACAAACTGCGGCTGATGTACTGCCGTTTGAGCTCTTGCTCGGCCCTGTCAGCCAAGGCCTTGTCAAATGGGCGGCCCTCCGCCAAGCCAATGTCTCTCAAAGCTTTGGTCAAAACATCCTTGTCAAACTCCTTGAGACCCACAAACTCTACTGAAGCTACCGAAGGACGCTCTTCGACAACCACCACCAGCACATCCCCCTGCGTTTCCAAGCGCACATCCTTGAAAAGACCGAGTGCGAAAAGTGCACGAATGGCCGCAGCACCTGTGTCGGTCGTGTAACGGTCACCCACCCTCACCGGCAAAGAGGCAAACACAGTACCGGGTTCGATACGCTGCAGACCCTCGACCCGAATGTCGCGCACTGTGAAAGGCTCAACAGCCAAAGCAGGCAGGCTGATCGCAGCCAAAGCCATGGCCTTGAAAGCAAAAGACATGCAATGGAGACGGGAATCAAATAAATTCATGGTGCAATCATTCAGGGAGCAGTTTGCAATCGGGAGCGAAAAACTTGTAGACCTCAAGGCAAAAACCCACAAGCCAAGTTCTCATGCTTCCAAGCGAAAGCGTGTTAATTCTTTTGCAGTACATCAAAAATCATTCAAGATAATACATCAGGAGACATCGGCAAAAGCCCATTCATCATGCCCATCAGTTCAGATGCAAGATACTTTGCTCGGCCTGGCGACGACTGCTTGTATCCAAGTCCAACAAGGCTTCCAAGCACTTCGGCTCAGAAAATGAAAGGCCGTCCAAAGTGGCTCGATTGACATCCTGAATCTGGTCAAAACGGATGCGTTTGTTCAAAAAAGCATCCACTGCGACTTCGTTGGCTGCATTCAAAACGGCACAACTGCCAGGTGCCCCCCGCAAGGTCTCCCAAGCGAGCTGGATGCCGGGAAAACGCAAGAGATGGTCCGGCTCATCCATGGCCTCAAATGTCATGGCCGATAAAGCGTGGAAATCAAGCGCTTGAGCCCCTGAGGTCATTCTTTCAGGCCAACTCAATCCATAAGCAATGGGCACCCGCATATCAGGTGTGCCCAATTGCGCCACCACCGAGTGATCCCGATACTGCACCATGGAGTGGATGACACTCTGGGGGTGAATAACAACTTCCAGCTGATCGGGCGACATGCCAAAAAGATATCGCGCCTCAATCACCTCCAGAGCCTTGTTCATCATGGTGGCCGAATCTACCGAAATCTTGCGCCCCATCACCCAGTTGGGATGCGCGCAAGCCTCTTCGGGGGTCACGTCTCTGAGCGTTCGAGGGTCTCGTGCGCGAAATGGACCGCCAGAGGCCGTCAAAATGATTTTTTGAACCCGCCTTTGCCACGTGCTGGGGTCTTCGGGCAAAGACTGAAAAATGGCTGAATGTTCACTGTCGATGGGCAACAACAAGGCTCCGCCATCGCGAACAGCTTGCAAGAAAACTTCACCGCCAACAACCAAAGCCTCTTTGTTCGCCAACATGAGTCGCTTGCCCGCTCGGGCTGCAGCGATGCACGGGGACAAGCCTGCCGCTCCGACAATGGCAGCCATCACCGCATCCACCTGAGGCGCTGAAGCCACTTGGTCCAAAGCCTCAGCGCCCCATAAGACGCGCACAGACAAACCTTCGGCCTTGGCTTTTTCTGCCAACAATTGACCCGCATCCTCTTGCACCATCACCGCCACTTCGGGCAAAAAACGGGCGCACTGGGCCAACATCACATCCACCTGACTTGAGGCGGTCAACGCATGGATTCGGTATTGCCCTGGGTGACGGGCCAAAACATCCAAGGTACTGACGCCAATCGATCCGGTCGAACCCAAGATGGTGATGCACTGGCCTTGCTTCATGAGCTATGTCTCCTGTTCAAATCCAAACCACCAACATCATGGCCAAAGGCAATGTCGGCAACAAGGCATCGACCCGGTCTAAAACACCACCGTGTCCGGGCAACAATCCCGAGCTGTCTTTCATGCCGGCACTGCGCTTGACCAAGGACTCCACCAAGTCGCCCATCACGCTCATGGCCGACATGAACAGCAAAGCCGGCACAACTACCCACCAGCCTTTTTCCATGATCAACGTGAAGAAACTGGGCATGGCCGAAGCACCGCTTTGGTCAAATGCGACCCAAGCAAAGGCCACCAAAAAAACGCCCACGATACCGCCTAGAACACCCTCCCAGCTTTTACCAGGGCTGATCGATGGGGCTAACTTGATGCTGAAAAAACGTCCGCCGAGCGCGCGGCCAAAGAAATAAGCAAAAACGTCTGCCGCCCAAACCAGCACCAGCACAGACAAAAGGAAGTTGACGCTTTTTTGGTGTGCCTGAGCCAGAGCCAACCAAGCCAGTGCCAGCAAAACCAAGCCGGTCAACCAGCGCAATGTGCGCGGCCAAAGGGCCCAGCCGGAAACACCACGCTGAATCATCCAAGCACCCAACAGAACCCACATGGCTCCTGCCAACAGCCACAAATGGGGCGGCGTGTTACGCACCCAGCCCACTTGAAGTGCCATGACACACGACAGCACGCACAACAAAGCACCCAACCAAGCCCGCAGGGAGCCTACGCCATTGAGTCGCCCCCATTCCCAAGCCCCAGCGCCAATCAACACAACGGTAAGCCCCATGAAGGGCCAAGGGCTGACCGCGAAAAGTGCGGGCAAAAGCAGGGCCAACAGGACGACAGCAGTGATGACACGTTGTTTGAGCACGAACTCTCCAAAAAAAAAGCCGCCTGAAGGCGGCCATTCAGGCCGCGGCACAGCACGGCACTGAAAGGATGGTTACACCGCCATGATTTCTTGTTCTTTGGCGGTCACCAACTGATCAATTTCGCCCATACGTTTGTCAGTCAGTTTCTGGATATCGGCTTCGGCACGCTTTTGATCGTCTTCAGAAGCCTCCTTGTCCTTGACCAGTTTTTTGACCGCTTCATTGGCATCACGGCGCAAATTTCGGGTTGCAATTTTGGCGTTTTCGCCTTCGCTACGGGCCAGCTTGGTCATTTCTTTGCGGCGCTCCTCGCTCATGGCGGGCATGGGCACGCGGATCAACTCACCCAGCGAAGCTGGGTTCAAACCCAATTCGCTTTCGCGGATGGCTTTTTCAATCTTGGCGGCCATGCTCTTTTCCCATGGCTGCACACTGATCGTGCGCGAATCCATCAACGAGACATTGGCCACTTGCGACAAAGGCACCAGCGATCCGTAGTATTCCACATGGATGGTGTCCAGCAAGGCAGGGTTAGCGCGTCCGGTACGAATCCGTGTCAGGTTGTTTTTGAAAGCCGAAATGGACTGCTCCATTTTGGTCTCGCAGGTTTTTTTGATGTCAGCAATGGTCATGGGGTTCTCCTCGTCAGAACGTTCTCAAGCATAAACCAAGGTGCCTTCATCCTCACCCAGCACCACGCGCTTGAAAGCGCCGTTCTTGATGATCGAAAACACTTTGATGGGCAACTTTTGGTCGCGACACAATGCAAAAGCTGTAGCGTCCATGATGCCTAAATTACGGGATATGGCTTCGTCAAAACTAATTTCAGTGTAACGGGTCGCATGCGGGTCTTTTTTCGGATCGGCCGAGTAAACACCATCCACCTTGGTGGCCTTCAGCACCAATTCGGCGCCGATTTCGGCCCCACGCAATGCAGCGGCAGTGTCTGTGGTGAAAAACGGATTGCCCGTACCCGCAGCGAAAACCACCACTTTGCCCTCCTCCAAATACTGCAAAGCCTTGGGTCGAACATAAGGTTCAACCACTTGGTCAATGCCGATGGCCGACATCACGCGAGCGGTCAAACCCGCTTTGTCCAAGGCGTCAGCCAAAGCCAAAGAGTTCATCACGGTGGCCAACATGCCCATGTAGTCTGCAGTGGCACGGTCCATACCAACCGAGCCGCCAGCCACACCCCTGAAGATGTTGCCCCCACCGATCACCACCGCTATTTGCACACCCAGTCGCGTCACCTCGGCTATTTCTTCGGCCATGCGCACGATGGTGGCTCGGTTGATACCAAAAGCATCATCGCCCATCAAGGCCTCGCCAGACAGCTTGAGCAAAATACGCTTGTAGGCTGGCTTGGGTGAGGACATGGTGGGCTCCTGGGTGATTAACTGGGTCAAAGAAATGGCAAATCAAGAGGTCAATGAAATCAGGCAGCTGCGCTTTGAGCAGCAGCCACTTGGGCAGCCACTTCGGCTGCAAAGTCATCCACCTTCTTCTCGATGCCCTCGCCAACCACGTAGAGTGTGAAAGCACTCACAGTGGTGCTGGCCGCCTTGAGCATCTGCTCAACGGTTTGCTTGTCATTCTTGACGAATGACTGGTTGAACAAAGAAACTTCTTTGAGGTACTTTTGCACCGAGCCTTCGACCATTTTGGTGGCGATATCGGCTGGCTTACCAGACTCGGCTGCTTTGGCTGCGGCAACTGAACGCTCTTTTTCGATCAGCTCGGCGGGCACTTCAGCGCTGGTCAAAGACACAGGCTTCATGGCAGCAACGTGCATGGCAACGTCTTTGGCGGCCGTCTCGTCACCCTCGAACTCCACCAACACGCCGATGCGGGTACCGTGCAAGTAGTTGGCAATCTTGGCGCCACCAGCGGCGCGCTTGAAACGGCGGAAGCTCATGTTCTCACCAATCTTGCCAATCAGCCCTTTGCGAACATCTTCCAAGGTCGGGCCAAAGCTGTCTTGGCTGTAAGGCAGAGCGCCCAAGGCAGCGATGTCAGCCGGGTTGTGCTCAGCAACCAATTTGGCAGCGGCATTGGCCAAAGCTAAAAAGCTGTCGTTTTTGGTCACGAAGTCGGTTTCACAATTCACTTCGATCATGGCACCTGTGGTGCCGCTCACAAAACTGGTCACCACGCCTTCGGCGGTCACGCGCGAAGCGGCCTTGCCAGCCTTGGTGCCCAATTTGACGCGCAGCAACTCTTCGGCTTTGGCCATGTCGCCTTCGGCTTCAGTCAGGGCTTTTTTGCACTCCATCATGGGGGCATCGGTTTTTGCGCGCAGTTCTGCAACCATGCTTGCGGTAATAACAGCCATTTGATTTCTCCGTATTCAGTCTAAAAGTCAAATTAAAAAAAAGGGGCCGATAAGCCCCTTTCATCGAGTCTTGGAAACTCAGGCAGAAGCAGTTTCTTCGGCTTGGTCGTCTGCGGCCTCGGTGACAGCTTTGACCACATCATTGACCGCATTGGCGCGGCCTTCGATGATGGCGTCAGCGATGCCACGTGCGTACAAAGCCACGGCCTTAGCCGAGTCGTCGTTGCCGGGGATGATGTAGTCGATGCCTTCTGGTGAGTGGTTGGAGTCCACCACACCGATCAATGGGATGCCGAGTTTTTTGGCTTCAGAAATGGCAATCTTGTGGTAGCCAACGTCGATCACGAAAATCGCATCAGGCAAAGCGGCCATGTCTTGGATGCCGCCGATGTCTTTTTCAAGCTTTTCCATCTCGCGCTTGAACATCAGTTGTTCTTTTTTGCTCAGGCTGTCGAGGCCGACTTCTTGCTGGGCCTTCATGTCCTTCAGACGCTTGATCGAGGTCTTGACGGTTTTGAAGTTGGTCAGCATGCCGCCCAACCAGCGTTGGTCGACGAAAGGCACACCAGCGCGCTGGGCTTCGGCAGCCACCAACTCACGGGCTTGGCGCTTGGTGCCGACCATCAGAATGTTGCCGCGGTTGGCGGACAACTGCTTGGCGAACTTGATGGCATCCTGGAACATCGGCAGCGATTTTTCCAGGTTGATGATGTGGATTTTGTTGCGGTGGCCGAAGATGAACGGGGCCATCTTGGGGTTCCAGAAGCGGGTTTGGTGACCGAAGTGGACACCGGCTTCCAGCATTTCGCGCATGGTAACGGACATAAAAATACTCCAAAGGTTGGGTCTAAAACCAGTCCACTGATTGCGTCAGGTTGAACAACCAAACGAAACACCTTGATGGGACTGGTTTGCGGATGAACTTGGCAGGTTTGACGAGGAAGTTCGGAAAAGTCAAAAATGACACCCAAAAGACATGCGCCGCACTCAGCAAAGCCTTAGGATTATAGCATCCAGACTTCGCCAAAAGCACCTCTCCACATGAAAGCTGACCTGATTGCCACCCGCCAAGCCATTCGCGCGGGCAGCGCGCATCCAAAGACAGAAGCTGAAAACTGCTTGGGGATAGCGGCAAGCCATGCTTGTCAAGATGTTTTCATTCAGCTGACCCCAGAAGCCTTGAAATTTGCAGCAGATCATCACAATTTGGACAACAGTCCCCTTGCCGGACTTTCAGTCTCGGTCAAGGACCTCTTTGATGTCCAGGGTCAAGTCACTCAAGCGGGCTCTCAAGTTTTGGCCCAGCAGCCCCCCGCCAAACAAGACGCCATGGCAGTGAGCCGACTGCGGGCCGCAGGCGCGGGCCTGATTGGGCGCACCAACATGGTGGAATTTGCCTTTTCAGGCGTGGGCACCAACCCCCACTACGGCACACCCGCCGCCTGGGACGGGCTCTATGACCGGCCCGTTGGCACCGCCGGTCAGCCCCATGTGCCCGGCGGCTCCAGCTCGGGCGCTGCCGTGTCGGTGGCCACGGGCGCCGCCTTCATCGGGTTGGGCTCCGACACGGGCGGCTCCATCCGGGTTCCCGCAGCCTTGAACGGCATTGTGGGCTTCAAAAACACAGCCCGCAGGGTACCCACCCAAGGCGCCTACCCGCTTTCCACCACCCTCGACACGATTTGCGCCGTGACCAGAACTGTGCGCGACACCATCTTGGCCCACGAAGTGCTGTCGGCCAGACAGGTCCCCAAAGGTCACCGCCCACTATCTGGCTACCGTTTGGCTTTTGTCACAACTCTCATGCAGGACAACATGGACACGGCCGTGACGCGAGCTTTTGAACGTAGCCTGAATAAGCTGAGCGCAGCTGGCGCACAGATTGAACAGATAAAGCTGTCTGAACTGAATGAATTGGCACCCATGATGAATACAGGCGGCTTCAGCCCAGCCGAGGGTTTTGCCTTGCACCGCGAACTGATCGGCAGCCATGGCGATCTCTACGATCCGCGTGTGGCGCAGCGCGTGATGCGCGGTTCAGCCATGAAGGCCCATGAATACATGGACCTGGTGCAAGCCCGGCAAAGCTGGATTGGCCGGGTCGAAGCTGCGCTGGTCGGTTACGACGCCGTGCTCTCGCCCACCACCCCCATCACCGGGCCCACCATCAGCCAGGTCGCCCCCGGGGCCGAGCGCGACGCAGAATTTTTCCGGGTCAATGGCCTGCTGCTGCGCAACACCAGCGCTGTGAACACCCTGGACGGCTGCGGCATCTCCCTGCCCTGTCACGCCCCGGGCGAATTGCCAGTGGGCCTGATGGCCTGGCACGCGGCCATGCACGACGACACCATCTTGCAGCTGGCCTTGCTGCTCGAACCCCTGCTGCAAAGCCACTGAATCCATGCAGCCCCTGCCCCGCTCGCACGACTGGCCCATCCTGGGGCCTGAAGGTGTGCGGCAGCTGGAGCCCCTGCTGCAGGCGCTCAGCCCCACACCGCTCATGCAACGCGCGGGGCTGGCTTGTGCCCAATTGGCCTTGGCCGTGGCGCCGCACGCCCGGCGCATCTGGGTGGCCGCAGGGCCGGGCAACAACGGCGGCGACGGCCTGGAAGCCGCACTGCACCTGCACCAATGGGGCAAAGAAGTGGTGGTCAGCCTGCTGGCTGCACCCGGGCACTGCCCAACAGATGCCCTAGCGGCCCTGCATCGGGCGCAGCAAGCGGGCGTTCGCATCCAGCACGACGTGCCCCAGGCCTGGCTGCAAACGCTGGATGCACACGATCTGTGCATCGACGCCCTGCTCGGCATCGGAGCCAGCCGCCCCTTGACCCCCGACATTCGAGCCCGCGTGCAGGCCATCAACTACAGCCCAGCCCAGGTGCTGTCCATCGACGTGCCCACGGGCCTGCACCCGCAGTCAGGCCAATGGCTGGGCTGCGAAAACGCCGACACCGCGGCCGTGCAGGCTAGCCACACCTTGAGCCTGATTGCCCTGCAGGCTGGACTGCTCATGGGGCATGGGCGAGACGCCAGTGGCCTGATCTGGCTGGAAGACTTGGGTTACCACGCCAGCCCGCACCGCGTGCAGCCCGTGGCCCAGCTCAACGCCCCTTGTGCGCCAATGCCCAAACACCACGCCAGCCACAAAGGCAGCCACGGCGATGTGGCCGTGATCGGCGGAGAAGGCATGGCCACACACGGCATGGGCATGACCGGCGCCGCCATCCTGGCCGCCACCGCCGCCCTGCACGCGGGTGCCGGGCGGGTCATCTTGAACCTGCTGTCAGGCCAGACCAGCGACAACGCGCCCCCAGATCTGATGCAACGCCAGTTCGATCCACTGGCGCTGGACACACTGCATGTGGTCTGCGGTTGCGGCGGCGGCACGGCCGTGCAAGCCCTGATGCCCCAAGTACTGCAGCGCAGCGCCCACTTGGTGCTGGACGCCGATGGCCTCAATGCCGTGGCACATGACACCGCACTGCAAAACAGTCTGCGGCAACGCGCAAAAAGGCAAGACCGGCCTCATGACACCGTCCTCACCCCACACCCCCTGGAAGCCGCCAGACTGCTGGGCTGCAGCACGGCCCAAGTGCAAAACGACCGCATCCAATCCGCACAAGCGTTGGCTGACCGATACCAATGCACCGTGGTCCTGAAAGGCTCGGGCACCGTGATCGCCGCGCCCGCACAAACGCCGCGCATCAACACCAGTGGCAACGGCCGCCTGGCCATTGGCGGCACCGGCGATGTGCTGGCCGGGCTCATTGGCGCCCGCATGGCGCAAGGCCTGAACGCCTTCGACGCCGCCTGCGCCGCGGTGGCCCAGCATGGGCAACTGGCCGACAACTGGCCCCCCAACCAAGCCCTCACCGCCAGTCGCTTGGCCTCGCGTCTGACCTGACCCCACAAGCCGATTTCCCCGCTCCCACGCGTCATGTTGAACCTATACGCCCGCGCGGCTTGCGCCGGCTCCACCGCAACCTAACAGGTCATCCATTGCAGCGACAACTGCGCAGGCATGGCTAGGCTTGCAATGCGTTCAACTACTCGACTGGGCTCATATCAGAACGGTTGCGCAACTTTATTGAGTGGCGCAATCGCCAACTTCACTTGCTCTATAGCCTGCTGAGCTTGCATGCGTGCAACACCCGCTGCCGTCATGTCAGACAGCCTCTGTTCAGACGAGCATCCGCGGAGAAAATTTTCTCGAATCCACTTCAGCCATACGGGTGTCATTTGAATCACAGCGACTTGTTGTTTGAAGAATTTAAATGTGTCACATATCGACTCACGCCGTTGTCTATGGCGCCACGCTGCTCCAGCACCTCCAAGCAACGCCCGCTCAAATCAATGCTGCCATAGCAGTGGTGCATCAACAGGCACAGGTGCTTAAGCTGCTCGTCACTCATCTTGATCGGATCAATGAAGTCTTTGACATACACCACATCTGCTTCCAGTAGCTGGTGATAGCCGCGGCCTGCTGCCGGTTGATATTGCAGCGGCCCTACCGGCCAGGTCTTGACCTGGCTAAAGCAGTGCGGCACAAAGCCGAGCTTGCGCAGTGTGACATCAATGTCCCCAAACACGGGCTGCTGGATGTACATGGGAATGAACGACACTTCGGTCTGGATGGCGACGGCGTTCTGCAGCTGCCTTATGCCACCCAAAAAAACATCTCTCTCAGCACCTTGAACGTCAATTTTCAACATATCAAAGGGTTGCAACTCGGCAATATCGTCGAGCTTGCGGGTCTGCACGGACAAGGTGTCTATGACGGTTGCGTTGTCCTGGAACTGACTGAACACCCTAAAGGCCTCGGGCCTCGGATACAACAGACTGGTCCAGCCCGAATACCGGCAAATGTTGAGCACACGTTCGTCGCCAGCCCCCAAGGCATAGGGCAAATAGGTTTCTGCGCTGCTTTTTTTCTGCTCCAGCTCCGCCAATGCTGACGCCTGTGGCTCAAACCCTGTCACAGTACAAAGCCCGGCCTCCAGCATGGCTTTGTAGGGCGGATCACCGTCTATAGGGTTTGCTCCCACATCAACCACGTGCGTGAGCCTGCCGGGTTGCAGCAGCTTGCGCAGGAAATCAGACTGCATGCTCAGGCACCGCTATGCGGGCTGCCTTAGCCTTTTCCAGCAACGCCAGTATTTTTTCGCCCATGACAGCGGGGCGTCCCTCAAACAGCACGTCCACTTTGGCGGGGCCGGCATACCGACCCCTGAGCGCCACCCGCTCCTGATGGTTGGAAGCCAGACGGACGGCGGCATTGACGTAGTCGTCCACCGTATCGGTAACCAACCAATCGGGCAAGCCCAGGCGCTTGAACAAACCTTCATCAATGTGTTCATGCACTTCGGAACCGGTCTTGCAAACACCCACCAGCCCTGCACTGACCGTGTCAATGATGCCGTTGGTGTTGCCAAAGGGGAACGGGTTGATGAACATATCGCAACCCGAGATCACGGCCATGTAGTCGGCATAGTTCTGATGCGGATAGACAGTGACCCGATCACCCAGATACTGGTGCACCACGCGCTGTACATTGGGATAGGTCAAGCCCTGTGCCTGCCCTATCAGAAAATGGAAATACACCGGCACCTGGCTCTCATGGGCGATTCTTGCGCAGGCTGCGAGAAACCCGGGGTTGAGCTTCATGGTGGTGGCGCACATGGCAATCTTCACCACCTCGGGCTGCGCATCGGGCTGGCGCATCACATCCAACCCGGCTGCCGCCGCCGAGGGCCGATAGGGCATGCCATCGCTTGGCAGCTGCAGCAGCTGTTCACTGAAGCAGGCTGGGTCACCCACATAGTCTTCTTCCACCACAACATAGTCGATCGCGTCTGAATGGCTGGTTGCCGGGTGGCCCAGTGCCATCAACTGCAGTGGAGCGACCCTGAGATTGGCAAGCCACATGGTCAAGGGGAACATGCCGACACTTGGCATGTAACAGACAGCCGCATTTCTGTCTTCGGCCTCGGTCTTTATCAACTTGACCTGGTCAATCACTCCCACGTTGCGGTCAATCGGCACAAAGGCATCAAACACCTTGAGCGTGGTCTCGTCGACACAATCAGCATAGGCCATGGCCACCAATTCAAAGTGGGCCCGTGCCGCCTCCATGGTGCGTGAATGGGTTCGATAGATGGAATGTGCGCTGCTAAACCACTCCAACACGACCAGCATGACCGGCTTCTTGTCTATGGCAGGTTTGCCACTTACCCGGTCTGTCACACCGTGTTGCTGCAATTTCCGTCTGATCAAGGCGTTGATCGGCTTCTTGATGTCGTGCTTGTCTGCGCGGTCGGCATAGCTGCAGTGCATGTAGAGGTCGTGTAATACACCCATAGGTAACTGCTCGACATCATCCACCTGATCGAGCCTCTCGCTTAGCCAAGGCAAAATCAGCTCACGTTTGGTGTGGGCTGCTGACGACCCCAAAAACCTAGGCGAAAGCAGCACCAAGCACAAACCCGCAGCCAATACTTTGTCGCCAGCCCAAAGCGCATCCAAATCGAGGGGCACCTCAGACTCTGGCGAATAAAGCAGACAAAACTTCAGCAGGTCGGCCTCTCCCACCACCAGCTTGGTTAGATCGCCCTTATCCTCCTGTTTGTTCAAGGCACGCATCACATGGTCGGCGTTTCTAAACGGCGTGGCCGCAAACAAAGCTGACAACCAACGATGGCTAGACAAAATGCGTTGACGCCACTCAGGCGAAAAAAACAACTCATGGTCGGACAGTAAACACGAAGCAGCAGCAGCGGCTCGTGTCCATACATGCTGATTAACCTCTTGCTGCGATACCGCTTGAAGCACAACCGCGTGGAAATCAGATCCCACATGTCCGTAGTTCGAATCCAAGTCTTGGAGAAGCGCGACAAGTTCGCGCATCCCCATTTCTCGGTCTCGAGTGTAAGCCAGAGCCTCAAATTTTTCGAGTGAAAAAGTCATAGGCTTTGGGCTTAGTTGCCACCCTTCTTTTCATCCGCATCGTCACGGAAGGTGGGCACGTCAACTGGCAATGAAATACCGCCGCGCGTCACGGCTACCAACGAAGGTGCTGTTCTAGCGCCCACCTCACTTGTGAACACGCGTGGTGCAGAGGTGGTGATAGGCCCAGTCGTCAATGTGCTCTCGTTAGACGAGAGCTCACGTGCCAATGACAACTGCGTAGCCGCTGGCGTGACCAAGTACGCGGTTGGCGTTGGCGTTGGCGTTGGCGTTGGCGTTGGCGTTGGCGCTGCAGTGATGTCGGCCGTGGCGTTGGCTGTGCTGCTCACCAGGTTGTAGTTGCCCGCATCCGTGCCTCCCAAGGTAATGCCCGTGATGCTCACGCTCTTACCCGCACCTGCGTTCTTGTCTGCAAACGCTCCGCTGGCTGCGCTCACGTTCAACACGTCTGAGCCAATCTTGCCCGTAAAGCCCGCCGCGCTGGTGTTCAGCGTGGCCGTCGTCGTCGCGTCGTACACCTTGTTGGCTGCAGTGATACCGGTCACGGCACTGATGTCAGCTTTGCTGATATCCGCTGTCGTGCTGGCTGTGCTGCTCACCAGGTTGTAGTTGCCCGCATCCGCGCCTCCCAAGGTAATGCCCGTGATGCTCACGTTCTTACCCGCACCTGCGTTCTTGTCTGCAAACGCTCCGCTGGCTGCACTCACGTTCAACACGTCTGAGCCAATCTTGCCCGTGAAGCCCGCCGCGCTGGTGTTCAGCGTGGTCGCCGTGGTCGCGTCGTACACCTTGTTGGCTGCAGTGATACCGGTCACGGCACTGATGTCAGCCTTCGCAATGTCAGCCGTGGTGCTGGCTGTGCTGCTCACCAGGTTGTAGTTGCCCGCATCCGTGCCCCCCAAGGTAATGCCCGTGATGCTCACGCTCTTACCCGCACCTGCGTTCTTGTCTGCAAACGCTCCGCTGGCTGCGCTCACGTTCAGCACGTCTGAGCCAATCTTGCCCGTGAAGCCCGCCGCGCTGGTGTTCAGCGTGGTCGCCGTCGTCGCGTCGTACACCTTGTTGGCTGCAGTGATACCGGTCACGGCACTGATGTCAGCTTTGCTGATATCCGCTGTCGTGCTGGCTGTGCTGCTCACCAGGTTGTAGTTGCCCGCATCCGCGCCACCCAAG
>NZ_CALPTI020000032.1:0-26330 GCF_943326455.1 Limnohabitans sp. Rim8 | reverse complement strand
GGGGCCACGTTCTTGTTGGTCCAGTCCATTTCAGACACGTGCACCAAGCCTTCGATGCCTGGCTCGAGTTCGACAAACGCGCCGTAGTCGGCGATGTTGGTGATCTTGCCGAACATGCGGGTGCTTTGTGGGTAGCGGCGGTTCACGCCCATCCATGGGTCATCGCCCATTTGCTTGAGGCCCAAGGACACGCGGTTTTTCTCGGTGTCGAACTTGAGGATCTTGGCGGTGATTTCTTGACCAGCTGTCACCACTTCGGAAGGGTGACGGACACGGCGCCACGCCATGTCGGTGATGTGCAGCAAGCCGTCGATGCCGCCCAAGTCCACGAACGCACCGTATTCGGTGATGTTCTTGACCACACCGTGAACGATGGAGCCTTCGCGCAATGTTTCCATCAGCTTGGCGCGCTCTTCGCCCATCGAGGCTTCCACCACAGCGCGGCGTGACAACACGACGTTGTTGCGCTTGCGGTCGAGCTTGATGACCTTGAATTCGAGGGTCTTGTTCTCATAGGGAGACAGGTCTTTGGTGGGGCGTGTGTCGACCAAAGAGCCGGGCAAGAAAGCGCGGATGCCATTGACCAACACGGTCAGGCCACCCTTGACTTTGCCGCTGGTCACGCCAGTGACAAACTCGCCGGATTCGAGGGCTTTTTCCAGAGACATCCAGGAAGCCAAACGCTTGGCGGTGTCACGCGACAAGATGGTGTCGCCGTAACCGTTTTCGATGGAGCCGATGGCCACGGACACGAAGTCACCTACTTGGACTTCGATTTCGCCCTGGTCGTTCTTGAATTCTTCGAGGGGAACGTAGGACTCGGATTTGAGACCAGCGTTGACCACCACAAAGTTGTGCTCGATGCGCACGACTTCAGCGGTGATGACTTCGCCTGGGCGCATTTCGGTGCGCGTCAGAGATTCTTCGAACAGGGCGGCAAATGATTCAGACATGGTGTTTCCTCATCCACAAATTCAGGACTGACGAGCGCGACATGCGTCGTTTCCAGGAGCTGACAGTGGCGATTGGTTTGCGGCGTGAGCCGCGGTTGGTTATAAAAAACCATCTGGCCAGTGTGCAAGCTGCACGAAGAGAGCCAGGTGGAACTTCAGGTCAGCCTGCACAGGGCAAGCTGGGGTGGCCGTTTTCGGTCAATTAAGCCAGGTTGGTTGACCGAAAACTTGCCGGCTGTGCCACCAGATCATCACTTGGTCCACCGAGGTGTCGATGGTCAAAGACGAGTTGTCCAGTTGCAAAGCATCTTGTGCGGGCTTGAGGGGCGCCACGCTGCGGGACATGTCCCGGGCGTCGCGCGCTTCCAAATCAGCGCGAAGACTGTCGATATTAGCCGAAAAACCCTTCAAAATCAACTGCTTATGGCGTCTTTCGGCGCGTTTGGCAGCGCTGGCGGTCAAAAACACCTTCAAGGGGGCGCTCCGGAAGATCACCGTGCCCATGTCGCGTCCGTCGGCCAACAGGCCAGGCAGGCGCTGAAAACTGTGCTGCAACTGCACCAGCGCCTCGCGCACAGTTGGCAACACAGACACTTTGGAAGCGTTCATGCCGCCTTGCTCGCTGCGGATCGCGTCGGTCACATCCACGTTGTTCAGCAAAACCTGCTCACCTTCAAAGCGCACGGGCAGTCTGCGGGCCAGGTCGGCAATGGCCGTTTCGTCAACCGGCTCAAGCGTCAGGCCCGCTTGCAGGGCCGCATGGGCAGTGACTCGGTACAGCGCACCCGAGTCCAGGTAGTGGTAGCCCAACTTAGCAGCCACACGGCTGGCCAGTGTGCCTTTGCCGGAGGCGGTGGGGCCATCGATGCAGATCACCGGGATGTTTGCTGCCTCGGTGTGTGCCACTGAGAACAGCGCCTCGAAATAATCGGGGAAGGTCTTGGCCACGCACTTGGGGTCTTCGATGCGAACCGGAACTTGGTCGGCGTTGAAGGCCGCCAGCGAAAAACACATGGCCACGCGGTGGTCGTCGTAAGTGTGGATGCTGGCACGTTGCCACTGGCCTGGCGCAAGTGGGTGAATGGTGATCCAGTCCGGGCCTTCTTCGACTGTGGCGCCCAGCTTGCGGCTTTCGGCGGCCATGGCCACGATGCGGTCAGTTTCTTTCACACGCCAGCTGGCGATGTTGCGCAGCGTGGTGGGTCCGTCGGCATACAGCGCCATCACGGCCAATGTCATGGCGGCATCGGGGATGTGGTTGCAATCGAGCGTGATGCCCTGCAGGGGCCATGCACCGCGCTGAATCTCAAGCCAGTTGGGGCCGCTGGTGATCTGGGCGCCCATTTGGGCGGCGGCGTCGATGAAGCGGATGTCGCCCTGGATGGAATCGGCGCCCACACCTTGAATGCGGATGCCATCACCGCTGGCGATGGCTCCCAGAGCGATGAAGTAACTGGCCGAAGACGCGTCGGCTTCGACGTGGATCGTGCCGGGCGACTGATAGCGGCTGCCAGCCGGGATGACAAAGCGTTCCCAGCCCTGGCGCTCCACGTCAATGCCGTAGCGCGCCAGCAGGTTGAGCGTGATCTCGATGTAGGGTTTGCTGATGAGCTCGCCCACCACCTCGATGGTGATGGCGCGGTCTTGTGCCGCCAAGGGCAGCGCCATCAACAAAGCCGTGAGGAACTGGCTGGACACATCGCCGCGCACGGGGATGGCTTTATCCAGTTGCAGCCGGGGTTGGCCGATGCGCAAGGGTGGGAAGCCCTCATTCCCCAAATAGTCGATGGTGCAGCCCAGCTCACGCAGGGCGTCGACCAAGTCACCAATCGGGCGCTCGTGCATGCGCGGCACACCTTTGAGTGTGAAGTCACCACCATGCACCGCCAGCGCAGCCGTGAGCGGCCGCATGGCCGTGCCCGCATTGCCCATGAAAAATTCAATCGCTTCAGTTGGCCAAGCGCGTCCACCCAAACCGGTGATGGTCACCGTGGTGCCATTCACCTGAACGCCGCAGTCCAACTGGCGCAGCGCAGCCAGCATGACTTGGGTGTCGTCCGAGTCCAGCAGGTCGTGGACCACGGTGGTGCCTTGGCACAGCGCCGAAAGCAACAGCACGCGGTTGGAGATGCTTTTGGAGCCGGGCAGGGTGACCGTGCCAGAGGCGCCTTGCAGCGGGGGAAGGTCTAGGAAGGCGGTTGAGAACATGGGTCAGTCTTCAGAAGCGGTGTTGCAAGCGTTGCCCGCTTGCAGCGTCCAGGCCGAGCGCACCTCGCTGGCGTGTTGAATCAATTGCTGCAGCGATGCGGTGTCGCCTTGCTTCAAGGTGTTTTCAAACTTGTCGAGCGCGGCCCGAAAGTGCGCCATTTGTGAAAGCACTTCCACCTTGTTGGCGCTCAGGATGTCGCGCCAAACGGCGGGGTCGCTGGCAGCAATGCGAGAAAAGTCTCTAAAGCCCGGGCCTGCCATCTCCAAAAATGCCGCGCCTTTCGGCTGTGCGGCAAGGGCATTCACCGCGGCAAAGGCCAACAGGTGAGGCAGATGGCTGACCGCGGCGAAGGTGGCGTCGTGCGCCTCGGGCGTCATGTGGCTCACATGGCTGCCGATGGCGGTCCACACCGCGCTTGCAGTTTGAATTTGGCGAATGGTGTTTTGTGACAAAGGCGTGAGGATGGTGCGGCGCTCTTGGTAAAGCGTGCTTTCAGCGTGTTCAATGCCAGCCACCTCTTTGCCTGCAATGGGGTGCGCGGGCACCAAGCAGTTCAGGCGCTCGCCTAAAGCGGCTTTTGCCGCTGCGATCACATCGCACTTGGTGGAGCCAACGTCCATCAGCAAGGCTGTGGGCGATAGGCTGCCGCGCAGGACAGAGAAGCTGCTGTGCATGGCACCGACGGGCACCGCCAACAAAACCAAATCAGCACCCACCACCGCCTCTGCCAAGCTGTTGCAGCCTTGGTCGATGACACCTAACTCGACGGCGCGTTGGCGGGTTTTTTCAGAGGCACTGAAACCGGTGATGTGCTCCACCAGGCCGGCCTGGCGCAAGGCGAGCGCAAAGGAGCCGCCCATCAGGCCGCAGCCAATCAGGGCCAGGCGTTGGAACTTCACTGCGCTCACTCTGGTACAGGGTAAGACCCCAGCACCTTGTAAAAAGCACAAAGGCCTTGCAACTCTTGCAGGGCCGCAGCCACATGGGGCTCGCTGATGTGGCCTTGCAGGTCGATGTAGAAGTAATACTCCCACTGGCCCGATTTGGCCGGACGCGACTCAAAACGTGTCATGGACACCCCATTGCTTTTGAGTGGCACCAGCAAATCGTGCACCGCACCCGGGCGGTTGGGCACAGACACCACCAAGCTGGTGCAGTCCTTGCCCGAAGCCGGTGGTGTGGCCAAGGTCTGGGGCAGGGTGATCACGGCAAAGCGCGTGCGGTTGAAGGCCTCGTCCTGGATGGCGTGGTGCACGATGTGCAGGCCAAACTGGCTGGCGGCACGTTCGCTGGCCAGGGCCGCCCAAGCCGGGTTGGTGGCCGCCAAGCGGGCCCCTTCGGCGTTGCTCGACACGGCACGGCGCTCCACATGCGGCAGGTGCTTGGACAGCCAGCCTTGGCATTGGGCCAGCGCTTGCGGGTGGGCCATCACGACTTCGATGTTCGCATCTGAATTGAGTTGACGCAGCAAATTGAAGCGCACCTGCAAGCTGACTTCGCCCACCACATGCACGGGCGACCGCAAGAACAAATCAAGCGATCGGGCCACCACGCCCTCGGTGGAGTTTTCCATGCCCACCACGCCGTACTGGGCCGTGCCCGCAGCGGTGGCATGAAACACCTCGTCGAAGTTGGCGCAATAAATCAAGTTGGCTGCACTGCCAAAAAACTCGATCGCGGCCTGTTCGCAAAACGTGCCCTGAGGGCCTAACACCGCCACGCGCTGTGGCGCTTCGAGGGCCAAGCAAGCCGACATGATCTCGCGCCAGATGGTGGCGACGTGTTCGTTTTTGAGCGGGCCGGGGTTGGCGCTGGTGATCTTGTCGATGACCTGGGCCACCCGATCGGGCCGGAAAAAAGGCGAGCCTTCAGCGCGTTTGATCTCACCCACTTGTTCGGCCACATGGGCGCGCTGGTTCAGCAGGCTCAGCAGTTGTTTGTCGAGTGCGTCGATTTGCACACGCAAAGCGCCCAAGGCGTGCGACTGAATGGGTTGTTGGCTCATGTCTCGAGTTCTTTCTGGCGGCCTGGTTGTGGGGCTTCAGGCCTGTTTTTTTTCAAATTCGCGCATGTAAGCCACCAGCGCCTGTACGCCTTCAAGTGGCATGGCGTTGTAGATGCTGGCCCGCATGCCACCCACCGACTTGTGGCCCTTGAGCTGCAGCAAGTTGGCCGCTTTGGCGCCCGCCAAAAAAGCGTCGTTGCGCGATTCATCGCGCAAAAAGAAAGGCACGTTCATGCGCGAGCGGCAGTCTTTGGCAACACGGTTTTCGAACAAGCTGGAGCTGTCCAAAAAGTCGTACAACAGTTGTGCCTTGGCGATGTTGCGCTGCTCCATGGCGGCAATGCCGCCATGTTGTTTGAGCCACTGGAACACCAGCCCAGCGATGTAAATGCCGAAAGTGGGCGGCGTGTTGTACATGGACTGGTGGTCGTTCACCAGTTTGTAGTCAAAGGCGCTGGGGCAATAGGGCAGGGCATGTCCGATCAGGTCTTCGCGTACGATGACCAAGGTCAGACCCGCAGGACCCAAGTTCTTTTGTGCACCACCAAACGCCAAGCCCACGCGGGACCAATCCACTGGGCGCGAGGCCACATGCGAGGAAAAATCGACCACCAAGGGTGCGTCGCAGCCCAGAGCCTTCAGGTTTGGCAACTCATGGAATTCCACGCCGTGGATGGTCTCGTTGCCACAAATGTGCACGTAGCGGCAGTCAGCGCCAATTTGCCAAGTGGCTGGCGCGGGCAGGGTGGTGAAGCCGTCGGCTTGCGCCGTAGCCGCCACGCGTGCTTGCCCGTATTTGCCAGCTTCTTTGAGCGATTTTTGGCTCCAGCTGCCTGTCAGCACAAAGTCCATGGCCCCGCCTTGCGACAGGTTCAAGGGCACGATGGCGTTTTCAGCCAAACCGCCGCCTTGCATGAAAAGTATCTTGAAATGGGCGGGCACTGACAACAACTCTCGCAAGTCGGCTTCGGCCTGCTCGTAAATGCTGATGAACTCCTTGCCGCGGTGGCTCATCTCCATCACGCTCATTCCCGAGCCATGCCAGTCCAGCATCTCAGACGCGGCTTGCTGCAACACGGCCTCTGGCATGACGGCGGGACCCGCCGAGAAGTTGAAAGCGCGCCCCATCACTTATTCCGCTGTAGGTGCGCTGTCGTCCGTGGGTGCCTCGGTATCACCTTCAGATGCATTCGCGTCGTTTTCTACGATGCGTTGCAAGCCAGAAAGCTTGGCTCCTTCGTCCAGACCAATCAAAGTCACGCCCTGCGTAGCGCGACCCAACTCACGAATTTCAGACACACGGGTGCGCACCAAAACACCGGTGTCGGTGATCAGCATGATTTCGTCATCTGCGTGCACCAAGGTGGCGGCCACAACTTTGCCGTTGCGCTCGGACTGCTGGATGGCAATCATGCCCTTGGTGCCACGGCCGTGGCGGGTGTATTCGGTGATGCTGGTGCGCTTGCCATAGCCGTTTTCTGTGGCGGTGAGCACGCTGGCGCGGGCTTTGGCCTCTTCTGCGGATGCATCGGGGTTTTCTTGCTCCGAAACCAGCATGGCGATCACGCTTTGGTGGTCCTCGATCATCATGCCGCGAACGCCACGGGCACTTCGGCCCAGTGGACGCACGTCGTTTTCGTCAAAGCGCACAGCTTTGCCGCCGTCACTGAACAGCATCACGTCATGCTTGCCGTCCGTGAGGGCTGCACCAATCAAAAAGTCGCCCTCGTCCAAGTTGACGGCGATGATCCCGCCCTTGCGTGGGTTGCTGAACTCATCGAGCGAGGTCTTCTTGACTGTGCCCATGGAGGTGGCCATGAACACATATTGGTTGTCGGGGAAGGTACGGGCTTCACCGGTCAGGGCCAGCACCACGTTGATCTTTTCACCTTCTTGCAAAGGGAACATGTTGATGATGGGGCGGCCGCGCGAACCGCGTGAGCCGGCAGGCACTTCCCAGACTTTCAGCCAATACAATCGGCCACGATTCGAGAAGCACAGCAAATAGTCGTGCGTGTTGGCGATGAAGAGTTGGTCGATCCAGTCGTCTTCTTTGGTGGCTGCGGCTTGTTTGCCGCGACCACCGCGCTTTTGTGAGCGGTATTCGGACAGGGGCTGGCTCTTGATGTAACCGCTGTGCGACAAGGTCACCACCATGTCGGTGGGCGTGATCAGGTCTTCGGTCGACAGGTCTTGCGCGCTGTGCTCGATCTCGCTGCGGCGGGCACCAATCTTTGTCTGACCAAATTCTTGGCGCACGGTACCCAGCTCGTCGCCAATGATGGTGGACACGCGCTCTGGCTTGGCCAAGATGTCCAGCAGGTCTTCGATTTCGGACATGACCTCTTTGTATTCGGCCACGATTTTGTCTTGCTCCAAACCGGTCAGGCGTTGGAGACGCATCTGCAAAATTTCTTGCGCTTGGGTGTCTGACAAACGGTACAAACCGTCTTGGCCCAAACCATATTCGCGCTCCAGACCTTCTGGGCGGTAATCGTCGGCATTGACCACCGAACCATCGTCGCGTGCGCGGGTCAGCATGGTGCGCACCATCTGGCTGTCCCAGGCGCGGGTCATCAACTCGGCCTTGGCCACAGGCGGTGTCGGTGCGCCGCGGATGATGGCGATGAAATCGTCGATGTTGGCCAAAGCCACAGCCAAGCCTTCCAGCACATGGCCACGGTCTCGCGCTTTGCGCAGCTCAAACACGGTGCGGCGTGTCACCACTTCGCGGCGGTGCTGCAAGAAGACCTGGATCAGGTCTTTCAGGTTGCACAGCTTGGGCTGGCCGTCGATCAAGGCCACCATGTTCATGCCGAATGTGTCTTGCAGCTGCGTTTGCTTGTACAGGTTGTTCAGCACCACTTCAGGCACCGCGCCCCGCTTGAGCTCGATCACCAAGCGCATGCCCGATTTGTCCGATTCGTCTTGGATGTGGCTGATGTCTTCGATTTTCTTCTCGTGCACCAACTCGGCCATGCGCTCTTGCAAGGTCTTTTTGTTGACTTGGTAAGGCAGCTCATCGACCACGATGCACTGGCGCTGACCTTTGTCGATGTCCTCGAAGTGGCACTTGGCCCGCATGACCACGCGGCCGCGACCTGTGCGGTAGCCGTCCTTGACGCCGGTCATGCCGTAAATGATGGCGCCTGTTGGGAAGTCGGGCGCGGGCACGATCTCCATCAACTCGTCAATCGAGGCTTCGGGGTTGCGCAGCAGGTGCAGGCAAGCGTCAACCACTTCGTTCAGGTTATGCGGCGGGATGTTGGTGGCCATGCCCACCGCAATACCGCCCGAGCCATTGATCAGCAGGTTGGGCAGGCGCGATGGCAACACCAGCGGCTCTTTTTCAGAGCCATCGTAGTTGGGGCCGAAGTCGACGGTTTCCTTGTCGATGTCGCCCAGCATCTCGTGAGCGATCTTGGCCAAGCGGATTTCGGTGTACCGCATCGCCGCAGCGTTGTCACCGTCCACCGAGCCGAAGTTGCCTTGGCCGTCCACCAACATGTGGCGCATGGAGAAGTCTTGTGCCATCCGCACGATGGTGTCGTACACCGACTGGTCGCCGTGTGGGTGGTATTTACCAATCACGTCACCCACGATACGGGCTGACTTTTTGTAAGGGCGGTTCCAGTCGTTGTTCAGCTCGTGCATGGCGAACAAGACCCTGCGGTGGACCGGTTTGAGACCGTCACGCGCATCGGGCAGTGCCCGGCCAACGATCACGCTCATGGCGTAATCGAGGTAGCTGCGCCGCATTTCCTCTTCCAGACTGATGGGCAGTGTTTCTTTGGCGAACTGAGTCATATATAAGGGAAAGAGTGACGCAATGGAAAGCGATCATTTTAGTTGCACGGCACTGTGGCGTCCATGCAACATTTGTGATTCATTTGCATGAGAGCTTTGTTGTCAGTCCGGCATTTGACAGACCAGTGCACGGTCTATGGCACAATAAAACGCAACGCATCAGGTGACGGTCACTTGATGTGTCATTTTCACGCAGCGAGTCTGCGGCTTTATCCCTTAAGAGGAAGACCATGAAGAAACTGAACAAAGTGGCGATGTTGTTGGCCTCCGCAGCTCTCGCAACCGCCGCTGGCGCGCAAACTGTTGACAACTGGCGTGACAGCTCCGGTACGGTTTGGAAAAACGGTACCAACGAACTTTGCTGGCGCAATGCCAACTGGACACCCGCCACTGCTGGCGCTGGTTGCGATGGTGCTATCGTGGCTCCTAAAGCCGCCCCAGCCCCAGCTGCCGCTCCAGCACCTGCTGCACGTCCAGCACCAGCACCAGCACCAGCACCAGCCGCTGCGCCCGCACCTGCCGCTCGCCCAGCAGCTCCTGCCGCTCCTGCTCTGCCACCCGCAGCAGCCACCAAGGTCACTTTCGCTGCTGACGCTTTCTTTGACTTCGACAAGTCTGTCTTGAAGGCCGAAGGCAAAGCCAAGTTGGATGATCTGGTTGGCAAAGTCAAAGGCATCAACCTGGAAGTCATCATCGCTGTGGGTCACACCGACTCCGTGGGCTCTGATGCTTACAACCAGAAGCTGTCTGTCAAGCGTGCTGACGCTGTCAAGGCTTACTTGGTGACCAAGGGCATTGAAAAGAACCGCGTTTACACCGAAGGCAAGGGCGAGAAGCAAGCCGTTGCTGACAACAAAACAGCCGCTGGCCGTTCCAAGAACCGCCGCGTTGAAATCGAAGTGGTCGGCACACGCCCTAACCGCTAATCCCTCACCGGATTTCCAAAAAAGCCCCAGCAATGGGGCTTTTTTTCGTCTGTCGTTCGATGTGTGGGCCTGTTCACCGACAATTGGAACCCATGACTACAAGCAATTCCAACGTCGATCCGGCCGAACTGGCCAAGTTTTCTGACCTGGCCCACCGTTGGTGGGACCCTGAAAGCGAATTTCGTCCCCTGCACCAGATCAACCCGCTGCGCCTCGAGTGGATCCACGGTTTGGTGCCTTTGACCGGTCTGAAGGTGGTGGACGTCGGTTGTGGCGGTGGCATCCTGGCCGATGCCATGGCGCGCAAAGGCGCTCAGGTGCTGGGCATTGACCTGGCCACCAAGTCGCTCAAAGTGGCTCAATTGCATGCGCTTGAGGCGGGCACTCAGGGCGTGCAATACCGCGAGTCGAGCGCCGAGGAGCTGGCTGCCGAACAGCCAGAGCAGTTTGACGTGGTCACCTGCATGGAAATGTTAGAGCACGTGCCCGACCCGGCCGCTGTGGTCAGGGCCTGTGCCCAAATGGTCAAGCCCGGTGGCTGGGTGTTTTTCTCCACACTCAACCGCAACCCCAAATCTTTCTTGTTTGCCATTGTCGGCGCGGAATACATCCTCAATTTGTTGCCCAAAGGCACCCACGAGTTTGCCCGCTTGATCAAACCCAGCGAACTCACCGCTTGGGCGCGCGAAGCCGGGCTGGACGCTCAAGGCTTCAAAGGCATGGAATACAACCCCTTCACCAAGCGCTATTGGCTCAGCCAAGACACCAGCGTCAACTACATGCTGGCCTGCCGGAAAGCCTGACCATGTTTCACCACGCACAAGCCGTCTTGTTTGACTTGGATGGCACCCTGATTGACAGCGCCCCGGATTTGGGCGCTGCTGTAGACAAAATGCGCGTTGGCCGTGGTTTGTCGTCTTACCCACTGGATCATTACCGACATATGGCTGGCGCTGGAGCGCGCGGCATGCTGGGCATCGCTTTTGGCATGACGCCTGACCACCCCGACTTTGAGGCCATGAAAGAAGAGTTTTTCGTCAACTACGAAAACTGCATGACCGAACGCACCCGCATTTTTGATGGCGTGGTCGACATGATCGCCCAATTGGTCGCGCTGGGCATGCCCTGGGGTGTGGTGACCAACAAATCCAGCCGATTCACCGACCCCCTCACAGCAGCCATGCCTTTGTTTGCCTCGGCCGGTGCCATCGTCAGCGGCAACACCACCCCTCATGCCAAACCGCATCCCGAGCCATTGTTCGAGGCCGCACGGCGCTTGTCGGTGGACCCAAAGCGGTGTGTGTACGTGGGTGACGACGAGCGCGACATCGTCGCTGGTCTTGCCGCAGGCATGGGCACCGTGGCCGCCACCTACGGTTATTTGGGCCAACAGACCGATATTTCGCGCTGGAATGCCCATGTGAACATTGATTCTCCGGCGGACCTCTTGAAATTTCTCAAGAGCGCCTAAAATAGGTCCTGAGGGGCTGCACTGGTTTCGACATGGGTTCGGACGCGTGGCAGGGCATGTCGAGGTTCTGATCCTCGTTAATCTTCGGAAAAAAAACTAACTGCAAACGACGAACGTTTCGCACTCGCCGCTTAATCCGGTGAGCCTTGCAACAGTTGGCCGATAGGCTGGGTTAGGGTGATAGGGGTGTCAAAGCCTCCAAAGTCCTAGCTGCAAGGTAAAACATATGGGCTGGCATCACCTCGGGTACCTTGAGGTGGTGTGAGAAAAAAGGGTGCTGGCTGGGTGTTCAGCGTGTCGCTGCGCGGTTCATTTGGCGAGACTCAAATCAGACGACTACACATGTAGAACTGTACGAAAAAGGCTTATGGACGGGGGTTCAAATCCCCCCAGCTCCACCATTCATAAAGGGGACAGATTTTCTCTGTCCCCTTTTTCCATCGTGCTGTAGCCCAGTAACGGCACCATTCCTCGCAAATGTCTTGAGGACGCCTCGCGTCAATTCTTCCCAAAAAGTTTCATTTTTCAGCACCGAGATCTCGAATTTCTCTACGTTTTCTCTGTTTTCTTGAGGATGCCTCCTCAAGAAAAATTTAGGATTCATGCGGGTTGCAGCTTGATGGTTTGATGTGACTGATGGGTGGCATGGTTGACTGAACAACTCATTCCGATCCACCTTGTGCCTTCTATGGCGAAGTCCTCAAGCTTGATTTCCGTTGACGCTTAGCTGCATTCGGAACTTCGTTGATGTCGGCAGAAGGCTGGGAGCGGAACTTCCGCCTAGGTACGAGCGTTCGGCTGCAACCGACCCGTTGCGGTCATGCAAGGCCCCTTAGCGAAGCTGTCATTGGCTGAAAGTGGATGCCGGATTTCGTGGTTTAATTTGCACTTGCATATAAATCAGGTCTTGGCGTCTAACCCTTAGATCTGATTGCGTTTTCTGGAGTTTGGAGTGACCAGAATATCCCGCAGAGAATACATTACGTTAGGCACCACAGGGAGGAACTCTTGGACATCACAGCTACGATCCCCTTGTCGGCAGCAGAGAAAATAGAGATCTCCTCCATTCTCGGCTGCCAGCCAGGACAGTTGAATGCCAAGCTCAACGAGTACATGACTGCATCGACCAAGGAGTACCTGTCGATGATTCGAGGTCAGAGAGTGTTTAAGCGCGGCAGCGATATGCTCGAGTACAGACTATTTCTGCTCATTGAATCCGCGTTCAACGGACAGATTCCAGACGAACGCACTGTCAGCAGTCTGTTCCAGACCACTCTCACAGAGAGTCGCTCACTTATTCGAGCTGTCATATCCAAGTACCAGTATCAGCTAAAGACCTACATTGATGCCACGATCCGCACATGCCTTGCCGCAGCGGATCGCCAGAACACCGGCGACCATTACTCCGTCGTCATCAATAGTCAAAATGTTGTTGACGAGCTCAACAAGGTTCTAGCAGACATCGATGGCAACTTGGCGTCCGTTGCGAAGAGGAAGGGAAGCGTCTCGACATACGAACTCGCACCGTCCTCTTACAACCAACTCTGCAGCCGCCTCGGCGTCACGCCTAAGCCTTAATCATGGGCGATTTGCTGTCTGCCTCAAGCCTGCTAATGGCCATAGCAGCCATTCTGTTCAGCCTCTGGTACGCCGAGATCGCGAAAGCACTAGAGATTGTTCCGAAGAGGCACAGCGAAGACAACATTCGCGAACTTTCTACAGTCCGAGCCGTCCTGTACGCGAAAGCTATTCCTGTTACCCTGACGGCCCTGCTTGTTGCGCTGATCTTTCTGCCGGACGCCGTGAAGTTGTCTATTGAGTCACTTAAGGCCTACAGAACAGCGGGACTCGACGCCCTCAAACTGTACGATGCGGTCCGCACTGCGTACTGCTTTGTCTCGTTGCTATCCATGGTTTTGGCCATCTATATGGCCGTATTGACCGAAAAACTATGGCAACTTGCCCGGCGGCTGGCGTAGTGGTGTCTAACCCATCCCTCAAACGTTAGATGTCGCAATCGACCACACGTGCGCGCCGTCTTGGGCGAAGCCTTGAGCTACTGCTGATGCGCATCAAGCAGCACCAATCGCCCAATGCCTCTGTGCGCTCTCCGGACTTCATCGCTGACGTCGACACGGGTGAGCGACGAGAAGTAGACATCGGCATTCACGTTCCAACCGCAAACGGAGAGACCTTCATCGCCATCGAATGCCGAGATCGGCGGGCTCAGCAGAGCGTTGAATGAATCGAACAGCTGATCTCCAAGAAGAAGAGCGTTGGAGCTAACGTGCTCATCGCGGTCACAGCATCCAGCTTTTCCAGCCCGGCTCGAATCAAGGCGCTCCGGCACGGCGTGCTCCTTGCGCGCCTTTCCTCCAGGCTACCGCAAGAAATGGCCGCCTTGCTGAACTCGCTCTGGCTGACAGCACGGTATCTCGCACCAACCGTTCACAGCGTGCAGATTCAGACTCAATGCCTCACCCCAATTCGCGATGATTCGATCTTCTTCCACAAGCTTGCACCTGGTCCCCTGAATCTCGCTGAGCTTGTGCAGGTGTGGATGAACCCGAACTTCATACGCGCACTACCGAAGTATGTCGACGACTTCTCAAAGGCGAAGTTCATTAAGCTTCAACTGATCGATATCAACGCTTATCTGATTGCAAAAGGCGGGGAAATTCCCATCACAAAAGCTGAACTAGTTGTAGAACTGAACTACGGCGAAGAAGAACTTTGCCTGCGCGGCGTACAGGAGCTACGGGCGCTTGACTCTCAGCCAATTGGGGAGGCGACAGCGTATGACTTCGGAAATAAAAGCGGTCAGCTCAGCGAAGTGATACAGGATCAAGACAGCGGCGAGCTACGCTGGGACATCCTTGCCAAGCCCTTGCTTGAAGAAGGGAAGGTGCTCATCGGGGCGCGCCTGCGATCAGCGCAGCCAGTAAGCATCACGACAATGCGCTTAGGCCTGTGAAAGCGACATCTAACCCCTAGTTGAACGACTGCATTTCCGCCTGAACAACGACCGATGGCCGATTGCAGACCGGCACAGCCAAGGGCTGATCGGCAGCAACCGCTGCAGTTCGGACCTTCGCCATGTCGATGTCGGCTGCAGGCTAATTCTGTTGAAAAACTCCCGATTTTTTAGAAATTGACCTGTGGCTTGCGTATGCTTCTGCGTAGACGGAGGTGCAAGCCATGATGGGTCAAACGGCGAACCAAGATCAGCTCTTTTATGAGTTCAACCTCGAGGACCACATCCCGCGTGATCATTTGCTGCGCGGCATAAATCGGTTCCTTGACCTCAGTACGTTGCGCCAACATTTGGCACCGTTTTACAGCCACACTGGCCGCCCCTCCATTAATCCCGAGTTGATGATTCGGATGCTGATCATTGGATATTGCTTTGGCATTCGCTCAGAGCGCCGGCTGTGCGAGGAGGTCCATCTCAACCTTGCCGATCGATGGGTTTGCCAGTTGGGCCTGGAAGACAAAATCCCCAATCACTCCACCTTCTCAAAGAACCGCCATGGGCGCTTCCGAGAGAGCGAAACATTCCGTCATGTCTTCGAGAGCGTTTTGCGCCGATGCATGACGGAGGGGTTGGTTGGAGGTGAGGGGTTTGCCGTGGACGCTAGCGTCATCAAGGCCGACGCCAATCGAGCCAACGTAACGACCCCCGAGGAGCCCAAAGCTTGGCCAGGCGGGGATAACCCAAGCCGTGCCGTACGCGACTACCTGGCCGCATTGGATGAAGCCAATCCGATTGGAGAAGATGCAAGTGCCATTGTCCCCTCCAGGACGATATCTCTATCAGACCCTCAAGCCAGATACACCGCAGCTCCTGGCGGTCCGGCTTTCTTTGCTTATTCCACCAACTATCTGATTGACCTGGACGCGGGCATCATCATGGACGTTGAAGCCACACAGGCCCATCGCACGCAAGAGGTGGAATCCACCAAGACCATGGTCCAACGGGTCGAAGACCGCTTTGACATCAAGCCCAACCGCCTGGTTGGCGACACGGCCCACGGTACTGCCTCAATGCTGCACTGGATGGTCAACGAAAAAAACATTGCACCCCACGTTCGTGTGTGGGACAAGACGCAGCGCAAAGATGAAACTCTTTCTATTGCGGATTTCGATTGGAATGAGGAAGCCAATCAATACACATGCCCAGAAGGGCATCCCTTGAAATCCAACTGGCGTCCCTTCAAAACTCCACGCAATCATGTGACACAAGCAGACACCGTTGTGTACCGAGCCAGCCAGCATGATTGCACTGCCTGTTCACGCAAGTCGCAGTGTTGCCCAAACACGCCGCATCGCAAGATCGCGCGCAGCATTCATGAGGGTGCGCGCGCCGTGGCACGACAGATTGCACGAACCGATGCTTTCAAGCAGTCTGGTAAACAACGCAAGAAGGTTGAAATGCTGTTCGCTCACCTCAAGCGAATTCTCAAGCTCGACCGGTTACGACTGCGGGGCTTGGTCGGTGCACAAGACGAGTTCATATTGGCCGCAACGGCGCAAAACTTGAGAAGAATGGCCAAGTCGTTGATGCCAATCAGCGGAAAAGCGGGATTGATGGCCGCGTGAGGCGGTGCGAAGGCTGATTTGCCGCCGAAGATGGCGTCTGCATCCTCAAAAAAGATCAGCAACGCCAACTTGTTCAACGCTTCGGCACGAGTTTTTCAACAGAATTGGCTGATTGCAGCCGTTCGCAGCATGCTTTTCGGCTGGCCGCTATCGATCGAAGCGGCAGTAGCTAAGCCCGTCGAAATTCGGAATAGTCACAGGGTTTCATATCTCGGTTACCACTTAAAATGCCTAGGTCAAATGTTAGGCATAACGATATGAATGGTGTAAAAGACGTCATGTTCAGGAGCAGGCTGCAGTCCATGCTCGAGCTTCAGGATGGCATCAACAGCAAGATTCGCCCCGACTGGCGCGACGCGAATAACGCCTGGTTCCGGGCGATTTGGACGGAGTGTGCGGAGCTCGTGGACCATGTCGGCTGGAAGTGGTGGAAGCATCAATCGCCAGACCTCCCCCAGGTCCACTTGGAGTTGGTCGACATCTTCCACTTCGGGTTGAGCGAGCTTCTGCAGCAGCACGGGACGGCGGACGCCGCTACGACGCAGATCCTCGGCGCCTACGTCGTCTACGGAAAGCGCAGCGGCACTGGTGTTGTCGACTCTGCGACGCGCATCGCCCAAGTGGAGGCTTTCGCGACGTCCGTCCTGACGACGAGGCGCTTCGACTTGTCTGGTTTTTGCGAGCTCTCCAGTGCCGTCGGTCTGGAAGAGCAAATGCTCTACGAGATGTACGTCGGGAAGAACGTGCTCAACGGATTCCGGCAGGACAATGGCTACAAGGCGGGCACATATATCAAGACCTGGGACGACCGCGAGGACAATGTGTGGTTGGTGGAGTTTGCTGCAGGCCTGGACAAGAACCCGAACACCTTCGCGTCTGAGCTCTACGGCCAGCTTTCGAAGAAGTATGCCGAGGTAGTGCATGGCCGTTGAGCTGCCGCCTACGGTTGCCGGCAACTGGAAGTTCTTCGTCAACGCGCAACTGTGGCCGCGCGCTGCCCGCTTTGACCCAAAGGGCTGGCTTGAGAACTTCGATGCGGCCGACCAAAAGTACGCCATCCGCTTGCTGGAGGGCTTCACCTATTTCGCTGACGAGCTGGTGGGCGCGCTGTTCCAGGGTGCCTTCCAGAACCTGTCGCAGTTGGTGGTCCAGAACAAGGACAATTACTTCTCGGCCAGCTCGCAGTGGACCCAGTTCCTGGAGTCTGCCATCGTCGTCCGAGCTGAGGGCAATTACAGCAGCGATGCAGACAGCGGCTTTATCTTCACCCGACTGGCTCGCGACAAGCTTGGAGTGCAGGAGGAACAGCTGCTCTCGCCAGCGAAGGCACTCGACCAGCTGAAGGCAACCCCTCGCGGCAACGTGATCTTTGTCGACGACTTTGTCGGTTCCGGCGAACAGTTCGAGGACACATGGACAAAGATTCACCAGCTGTCTAATCTGGGCGCGGCGTCGTTCAAGTCTCTGGTAGCCACGATCGGGTCAGGCGCGGTGGGCTTCTATTACTGCCCCTTGATTTGCACCGATGTTGGTCGTAACTACATTGCACGAAAGTGCCCGTTGGTGAAGCTTGTGTCTGCGCACGCTCTTCCGGAGACTTACAGCGCCCTGTCCAGCAGCTCGGTGATTTGGCGGGACGACATGAAGGTCGAGGGGCCCCTCTTTGTGGAGCGCGCGAGCGTAAAGGCCGGCATCCCATTTCGCGATGGACAGGAGGGGTGCTGGATGGGCTACGGAAAACTCGGCTTGGCACTTGCTTTCGAACATGGATGGCCAGATGCTGTGCTGCCTATCTTCACGCACCAAAAGAACGGCTGGAAGCCGCTACTGAAGAAGTAACTATGACGAGCCAAAACGGGTCCATCGAAAAGCTTAGTACAGCGCTTGGCCTCTATAAGGCGGAATGGCTTCGCGAGCAGCTGTTCGACTTGTTCACCATACCGGGCTACTTCGATTTGTTGAAGACGAATAGGCCGTGTGTACTCATTGGGGGGCGAGGCACTGGGAAGACTACTGTCCTGCAGGGCCTGTCGTACCAAGGTCAGTTCGCCTTCGCCAAATCTGACAAGAGTGTCATTGACACTTGGCAGTTCTTTGGCCTCTACCACCGCGTCAACACCAACCGCGTGACGGCTTTCCGAGGACCGGAGCTGTCTGAGGAAAGGTGGCGCGCCTGCTTTGGCCACTATCTGAATTTGGTCTTTTGCACGCAGCTCCTGGAGTTCGCCTGCTGGTACGAGCTTCATACGGACCGAGACCTGTCTCTGGACCCGAATGACCTTGCAGCGTTTCGCGCGACCCTCGGCCTTAAGTCTGACCGCCGCCTGGCCGACCTGGCTCAGGAAGTCAGACTTCAGATGTTGGCGTTCGAAGCGTCTATCAACAGCATCGTTGACGCGCCGCCGACCTTTCTGTCGATGCAGGGTGCGCCGGTGGATGCGCTTGCCTCAGCGTTGATCGGCACGAAGGAGCTGGCCGGCAAGCAGTTCTTCTTCCTCATCGACGAGTTCGAGAACTTTGAGGACTATCAGCAACGCATCCTCAACACCATCATCAAGCACTCGCAGGGCGCCTACACATTTAAGGTCGGTGTACGAGAGCTAGGATGGCGCGAGCGTTCAACGCTGAATGGGAACGAGCAACTGACCTCTCCGGCGGACTACGCACGCATTTCCATCGCAGAGATGCTGACGGAATCTCGCTTCAAGTCGTTTGCCGAGGGCGTTCTGTCGGCACGATACCAAGGGACGGTTGAGGGTACTGCCGTTGTAGCAAATTTCCCTTCGCTGTTCCCCAAGCTGGACGAACTCGATGAGGCCGCGCGTCTGATTGAAAAGGGTCAAGAAGCTCGTATCCGCAAGGCGATTGAGGCGGCGAGCTCGCCAGCGCAGCTCGAAGCTGCAAAGGCACTTCCGATTGGCGTTCAGTACTTCTTGGATTATTGGGCGAGTTCCCATAAGGGGACGACTACGCTCTCCCAGGAGATTGATGCGTGGCTTACGGGCAGTGCTTCTAGCAAGGACCGCTTCAACAACCACTTCCATGCATCGTTGTTCGCCATCCGCAACGGTAAGCGGGGCATCCGGAAGTACTACAGCGGCTGGGACGTCTACCTATCGCTCTGCGAAGGAAACATCCGCTACCTTCTCGAGCTGGTGCACTCGGCACTTCTCCTTCATGATGAAGAAGGCGGTGAGCCGCTCTCGCCTATCAGCGCCGAAGTTCAGACCCGAGCTGCGCAGGCGGTCGGACGTAAGAACCTATCCGAGCTGGAGGGCCTCAGCGTCGACGGCGCACGATTGACGAAGCTGCTCTTGAGTCTCGGCCGAGTCTTTGGCGTTCTGGCTGCATCGCCTGCTGGACACACGCCGGAGGCGAATCAATTCCACCTTCGAGAAGAGCAGGAGTCCGACAGTGATGGGAAGGCCATGGACCTGCTCAAGCACTCGGTGATGCATTTGGCGCTGGTTAGGTATGCCGGCAGCAAGTTGCTGGACGAGCGGGATACCAAGGCCTACGACTACATGATTCACCCCATCTTTGCGCCTTTCTTTGTCTTTAGCCACCGAAAGAAGCGAAAGATTCTGCTTTCGACCTTGAACCTACTGAGCCTGGTGGATAAGCCGAGAGAGGGCATCGAAACCGTCTTGGAGCTCAACCATAGAGAGTCCAAACCGGACCTTCCGGACCAGATGCAACTATTTGGCGACTTCTATGCGTGAGTTGAAGCGCGAGCCGATTCTGACCGACACCTTTGAGTCGGTCAGTCTGTTTACGCCCGCGCCCGGAAGCGTATACATCTATCGCGTCAGCAATGAAGACCGCAGCGGGCACACCGGAAAGTGGCGACAGAGCTGCAAGGATGTTCAGTTCATCGAGGTCGCCACCGAATCTGTCTCTGGTTTCCAGGTATCCGGCATCGATGAGGAGTTCTTCCTGCGGAGCGCTGCATCGCTTTCGAGGCTGCTTACTCCACTGGGAGTAGGTCGAACCCTATACATAGACATCACCGGCCTAAGCCATCCGACCTGGGCTGCACTCATCCGGGCTGCCATCGCCGCGAAGATGGAGGTGCGTGCTGTATACGTGGAACCTTATCGGTACAAGCGAAGCGCGGCACCGCTTGAAGGCCAAATCTACGACCTCAGTGCACGCATCGCTGGGATCTCGCCAATGCCGGGCTTCGCAACTATTTCCACGACCGAAGAATCCGTCTTCGTGCCGCTGTTGGGGTTCGAGGGCGCAAGGTTTCGTCATGTCATCGAGCAGGTGCAGCCAAGCCACGAGCGGATAGTGCCGGTGGTGGGCATCCCGGGCTTCAAACCCTGGTACATCTTCGAGACTTATATGGGGAACAGGGCCACGCTAGAGGAGACGAGCGCCTGGCACCACATCGAGTTCGTGCCGGCGAACTGCCCCTTCAGCTGCTTCTACCTTCTGCAGGAATTGGCTCGGTGCCATCCCAACTCTACGTTGAAGGTCGCCATGATTGGCACGAAGCCGCACGCACTGGGCGCCGTGATGTTCGCGTTGACGTCGCCGAGCCGCATTGAGCTCATCTATGACAACCCGATTCGCAAGGAGGGCCGCACTGACGGCCTAGATAAGCTCATGGTCTATCACGTTGGGGCCATCACCGCGGGTGCAGGCGGCAGCTCGATGACGACCGGAGCAGGGCGGCGCTGATGGACAGCTTCTACACATCGCCCGAGCTTGCCGACGCGCTGGTCGGCCTCGCGACGCCGCGACGCCGCAAGCTTTCGATTGCCGACTTTGCATGTGGCGAAGGCAGTCTGTTGCTGGCCGCTGAGCGTCGCTGGCCGTCGGCTTCGATGATTGCCAATGACGTCTCTGCCGCGTCGGTGGCTGGCCTGCGAAAGAGCCGACCGAAGTGGCGGACAGCATGTTCGGACTTCCTGAATCCGCGCTCTGTGCTGTCGTCGTCGCTCCGGAAGCACCTTGCAGGCGTCGACCTTGTCCTGCTGAACCCTCCGTTCTCGCGCAGAACCCGACAGACGTTCGAGGTTGCCGCTGGAGATGAAGTGTTTCACGCCAGCATCGCGATGGCGTTTGTCGTCAACAGCATTCCGTTCCTACGGCCGGATGGCGCCATCCTGGCAGTTTTACCTGACGGTTGCCTGGTGAGCAAGCATGACGAGCCTGTGTGGAGGGCTCTGCGCAAGCAGTTCAAAGTCGAGGTGATTCGCGACAACGCGCGGTCTGCATTCCAGGGCGTAAGGGCACGCACATGCCTCGTTCGTATGACGAAGTTGAGCATGCCTTTGCCTGCCACCGAGCATGTTGCAAGTCCAACGGCGCTTGCGATTGTGCGTGGCTGCGTCCAGATGCACTCTCGCAAAGTAGTCTCGTCCCGTATAGGTAAACCGTTGATCCACACGAACCATTTGCAGAATGGCGCCGTGACGAGCTCCGGGGTGTATGTCGTGGGGGCTGTCCTCACTGGTCCGGCTCTCCTCTTCCCTCGTGTCGGACTCGTCACGCCAGGGAAGTTGTGCGTGCTCAGCAAAGGACGACGAGTGACCTTGTCGGACTGTGTTCTTGGAGTGGCTTGCGAGTCGGAGACCGAGGTTGAGTTGTTAAGGAAAATGGTGCTCGCCGATTGGCCTACCTTTGCGTCTGCCTATCGAGGAACGGGGGCGCCTTATATCACGCTTGAACGTGCCTCGAGGGTGCTATGCAACATCTCGACAGACGGTCGGTTACTTCTGACCGAGGCTTCGAGGGAAGCATTTACATAGTCCTTCGGTGCCTGATTCTACTGTGCGCGCTCGGCGATTGATAGGCGCCTGCATCTTCGAACTAAACGACAACTTTAAGCGCCCGATCTCCATCCGCACTGCGGCGAAGCTGAGCATGGTCAACGTCTGATCCCGGATACAAGACCTGCCCTACAGGGCCAACAACTCAACTGGCAGCAACCGCTGCGAAGCAGCCGGTTTAATGACCGATCCGAGATCCGATCCTAATCAGTTTGATTCCTATCGATACCTTTAATCTTTCGACGTTGTTGTTTCCACTCCCAAGGAATGGGGTTCGAGTTGAACCAATTCATCGTTAGCCCCTCTGGCTGCCGACCACGAAGGATGCTTTCAACGATTCCGGGGTCGAGTAATGTCAACCGTAGGATTTCATTGACAGTGGTCAAGTCCGTGTTCTCTTTGCGGGCGATCTCGGTGCCGCTGTGAACAATCCCTCGATCAAGCAACCGTTGCCAGTGAAACGCTTTTGAAAGAGCGTTCATCATGGTCGTGTCAGGCAGTGGACTATGCGGTTCTGTCGCTTTCATTGCGTCTTCCGAAGTGGTGACAATGCAGCGCCCTGATCGCTTGTTGAACTTCAGCGGGATGAATGTGCTGATCTGTTTTTCACAATCGAACGTCGTGACCGGCGTGCCAGTCAAATAGAAATAGTTCACGCAGCCTCCAGCTCGAGCAGTTCATGGCCGATCGTATTTGGGGGTGGATTGCCCATGAGTGCCCCCCAGGCTTCGTAACGCCACTGCAAATCGATGCCGTCAGGTGTCACCGTGATCCGTTTTATCAGGGTTCGCACGATGTCCTGCTTGGCTTGCGTTGCCAACTTGTTCCAAATCGTAGCGGTGTTCTTGAAGAACAGGACCATGGCTTCAGGTTCGGAGAGATCAGGGTTGATCACAGAGATCTGTTGCCAATACTGATGCACCATCTGGCCAGATCGCAAGATTTCCAGAACCTGCTCCATCACGGCTTTCTCCATCTGACCAGCGGGCAGATTACTGAAAGGCACAGTGCCTGCGCCCATGTTCTGGTTCTTGTTGACCACGTAATAGCGATACACCTTGCCGCTGGGCTTTCGAGTGGCCATTGGCAGGTAAAGGTCGCCGTCCATAGTGAAAACCATTCCTCGTAGCAAAAATCCATACTGGCACTTTTCTCCCCAGGTGTCGCGCGCCCGAGCTCGACTGCTCTCAGCCATGATGGCCTGCACCTGGTCCCAGAGGAGTTGATCGATCAGCGCTTCATGTTCCCCCCGGAAATACTCACCCTTGTGGCCAAGTTCGCCCAGGTACATCCGGTTGTGGAGGATTTTGTAAATGGTTTGCTTGCTCAAGGCCTTCCCGTTTTTGCTTTTGGCACCCTGTTCGGCCAATTGCTTGACCATCTTGGTGGTCGAACGCGATGAGATGAAAGACGCAAAAATCTGCTGGACCAACTGCGCCTCTTCTGGCACCACCATCAGTTGCCGAGATTCGACCCGATAGCCCAGTGGCACTGGCCCGCCCATCCACAAGCCTTTGCGCTTTGACGCGGCAATCTTGTCTCTGATACGTTCACCCGTAACTTCTCGCTCGAATTGGGCAAATGACAACAGGACGTTGAGCATCAGCCTGCCCATTGACGTGGCCGAATTGATTTGCTGCGTAACGGAGCTGAAGCTGACCTTGTGCTGATCAAAGATCTCAACCATCTTGGCAAAGTCCGCCAACGATCGAGACAGGCGGTCTATCTTGTAGACCACCACGATGTCGATCTTGCCGTCCTGGATGTCTCGCATCAGGCGCCTGAGGCCTGGTCGCTCCATATTCCCACCAGAAAACCCAGGATCCTCGTAGCTGTCGTCCACCCGCGTCCAGCCCTCGGCACGTTGGCTGGCGATGAATGCGGCACCGGCTTCACGTTGAGCATCGATGGAGTTGAAGGTCTGGTCCAGGCGTTCATCCGAGGAAACGCGGCAGTAAACGGCGCAGCGCTTCAGGATAGGTTGTTCGATGACGACGCTCATGACTTTTTGCCTTTCAACCCAAAAAAGGCAGGCCCGGACCATTGAGTGCCAGTGATCAGTTTGGCAATGGCAGACAGGCTCTTGTAGTTCTTGCCGTCGAATTCATACAGACCATCCGGAAGCACTGTGACTTTGTATTGCTGACCCGCAAAATCGCGCAGCAGCGTTGTGCCGGGCAACACGGCATGCGTGGGAGCAGAGCCGGATTTGATGGCAGAAAGTCTCTCGCCGTAGTCGGCCAACATAGCGCGAGTGGTTTCTGGCAAAGCGCCATAGGTCATCTCTTGCAGTTTGTAGGCCAGTCTTGACTCGATGAATTTGCGGTTCGGGTGCGACGGGCGGTGCGGGAAATACCGGTCCCAAAGTGCCCACAGTTCGGACATTTTTTTGGTGGAGAGTTCGGCGATCTGTTCTGTTATTCGACCAGCACGCATGCTGTCCTGGATCGGTGGGGCGGTGGTTTTCAAGGCTGTTTTCCTAAGTTGATAGACGGGTTCGTATTCACGCTCTGGTTGGCATGTAAGTCGAGAAACTCGTCTCTATCTGTCGCGTAAACCTGACTGCGGTGCGCCATAGCGAGTTCCTGGTGCTTACTGACCATGGCTTGTGCAATCAGGTGAGCAATCTCGCGAAGGGTGAGGTAGCCGCTTTTTTCGGCCGGCTCGTTTGCAGTTCTTGCAGTGACGGTTTGGAGGTGGTTCATTCAGGTGGTTTGGGTGACTAGAACTAGCCTGAAATCTTAAAAAACAACCCTTCCAGAGGTAACGTGTTTTGGCGGGCCAATGGGGGCCAAGAACTGGAATGTCTTAGGCAGCAGCGCTTTCAGCAGCCGATACCAATAGCTCAAAAACTACTATTTTTGGGATTTGATGAAACCGTTAAAAGCTGTATATTTATCCAGCAATTAGGCGAAACTCATCCCAAGCCCCCGGTCTTCAGGTCGGGGGGTGAGACGCCTCATTGCCAAAACAAACAACAAAGGAGACAACGAATGAGCCGCACTCAGACCTACGCCGACATCTTGCTGAACCTGCCTGTCGACGACACCCTCAAAACCTTCATCGAGCGCCACACACTGCCTATGCCCGAGGGCTGGATCTGGCATGACTCGATCCAAGCCTCCAAGAGCCTGGTTGGGTTGATTCAGCTGCATCCAAATGTCGCCATGCGTGACCGCATCGTGGCCGGGCTGCATGCCAGTACGCTGCTGGCTCACCCTTTGGGCAAGCAGGCCATGTTTCAGGCCGCGCATGACCGACCAACCGAGTTGATGGGACTCATCGCTTGCAAGAACGACCTGCACCGGGCCTTCTGGCTGTACGTCCATCATCCGGCGTTGTTTGAGGCGGCGGCCGAGATCGAATACCTGGACCACCACGGTCAACAAGCTCAGCAGCACGACTTGGGTCTCAAGGGGACCATCAAGCGTGACGAGGAGTCGATCGCTGCATTCGGTGATGCCATCAAAGGCTTCTACCAGCGGGAGTTGGGGTGTGGCGAGGTGTGCGTGGTCAATGTGTTGGACCGGGCGCGCGGTACGCAGCTGGTCTCCATTCACGCCAAGGACCTGGCCACGGCCAAGTTGGAGTTTGAGGGCAGTCAGCTGCAGCGTAGGGTAGGCAGTCCGAACATCCACATGGTGCTTGAATACGCCCAAGCCACCGGTGTGGCCCGTACCATCATTCGTGGCGGCGCCAAGTACCACGCCATGTTGTGTGAGGCCTTCGCTAGGCACCTGCTTGGTGTGGATGCGGATGCACAGCGGATCCAGACGCCGCGCCTGAACCTGTCCACGTTGCGCTTAGGGTTGAACATTCCGCAGGCGATTGATGACGGATTCGTCGGATTGCAGGTCAAGAGTGTGACCGTGGTCAGTGGATGCGGACGACTCAAGATGGAATGCACGGCCAGTGCGTCCAGCGATCAACGCTGCGTGACGGAACTGCTGCAGGACTACTTCGTTGCTGAGAACCCGCTCGCTCGTGGCTGGACGATTCAGGCTGCTGTTCTCAACTTCTATCTGGCACCGATCCGGGGCAAAAGCCGCTGCCAGGTGGTCAGTGTGGAGATCACCAGCAACGGGCGACTGAACCTGCACAAGTTCGATGAGAAGCTGCGTGCCCAACTTGAGGGCTATCTGGTCCAGTTGGGCATTTTGAAGGCGCAGCAGGTCCTCAAGACAGTATTGGAGCAGGACGAGCCTGCGACCATGGACGGCAACTTGTTCGAGTGAGGTGTGAATGGAGTTGACCCTCAATCAGCAAGCCATCAGCTTGGCCGCTTTGATGTTCGTGCGAGGCAATGCATCCTTTGAGAGCAGCCTGCACGATGAAGAAATTGCGGCCCTACAGGTTCTCAAACAGGTGAAGGCCGTTGTGCCCGGTGTCGTCAACAGCCAGGATGCCTTTTGTGCTTTTTGCGGCCTGTACCGTGGCCCGATCTTCAGAACGGACGATGGGCTCATGGTGCAGTGCCCGGACTGTGGTCCGTTTGCCCTTGATCCAGCCAGTCAGCGCAATTGGCGCCTGGACGATGAATGGCTGATCCGAAAGTTGCGTGGCGCTCTGGACATCTCGCC
>NZ_CALPTI020000031.1:0-26335 GCF_943326455.1 Limnohabitans sp. Rim8 | reverse complement strand
TCGCCAAGCAACCCCTCATGTTGACCAACCATGCCGAAACTTTCGACATCATGATCAACGTGCACGGCGGTGGCGAATCCGGTCAAGCCGGCGCATCGCGCCACGGCATCACCCGCGCCCTGATTGACTACGATGCTTCGCTCAAGCCTATGCTGAGCCAAGCTGGTTTTGTCACCCGTGACGCCCGTGAGGTCGAACGTAAAAAGGTCGGCTTGCACTCCGCTCGCCGCCGTAAGCAGTTCTCCAAGCGTTAATCCGCTTTTTCTGCTTCTTCAAAAAGCCGCACCGGTTCGCCGTGGCGGCTTTTTGTTTGGTCGCTGAGTCGGGGTAAAGCCCATGAGGGCAGTAGCGTTACTGCCCAAGATCTTGGGTAATTCCCGACCAGCGCGCTATACTATTTATCATTGAACCGGAGAAACACCATGAGCGCTCTTGCTGAAAATATCCAGACCGTAATGCCTGAACCGATTGTCTTTACCGACAGCGCGGCTGCAAAAGTCGCCGACCTGATCGCTGAAGAAGGCAATCCTGAATTGAAGCTGCGCGTGTTTGTGCAAGGCGGCGGCTGCTCAGGCTTCCAGTATGGCTTCACTTTCGATGAAATCACCAACGAAGACGACACGACCATGAGCAAAAACGGGGTGTCTTTGTTGATTGACGCCATGAGTTACCAGTACCTGATTGGTGCCGAAATCGACTACAAGGAAGACTTGCAAGGCGCTCAGTTCGTCATCAAAAACCCGAACGCCACATCGACTTGTGGCTGCGGCTCGTCTTTTTCGACCTGATTTCGGATATCGGCCAGCGCTGCTCGCCGAACATCAACGGGGGTAAACAGCCCCCAAAATACGGGCGCCTCGGGCGCCCGTAACGCTTGTGAGGCTGGCCGTTTCACGGTGGATGTTTTTAAAGGCCAACCAAGCAAAAGCCGCTGCTTCGACTTGCAAAGGCGGCAAGCCCCGATCAGCGCTGCTGACGACCGTTACACCGGGCAAATGATGCACCAGTCGCCGCATTAAATGGGCGTTCAGAGCGCCCCCACCACACACGACCAATGACTTCGCGTCAGCAGCATGGCGTTTGACATCTGAAGCGCAGGTGAGCGCAGTGAACTCCGTCAAAGTAGCTTGAACATCTTGAGGCGCCCATTCATGGGAATCCGAAAGCGCACCCATGTGATGCTCAAGCCAAGCGGGGTTGAACAAATCGCGGCCAGTGCTTTTCGGGGGCAAGCGTTGTAAAAAACTTTCGGTCATCCATTGCGCCAACAAGAGCTGGTTGACATGACCTTGCGCGGCCCAAGCGCCGTTGTGGTCATAAGCCTGACCTGTGTGCCGTGCACACCAATAATCCATGAGTGCATTGCCGGGGCCGCAGTCCCAACCCTGAACCTGACCATTGGCGTGGAGCACGCTGAGGTTGGAGATGCCGCCAATGTTCAGCACGGCAACACAGGTGGCGGGTTGGCCAAACACGCCTTGGTGAAAGGCAGGCACCAGGGGGGCGCCTTGGCCACCTGCGGCCAGATCGCGGCTGCGAAAGTCTGCCACCACATCGATGCCCGTCAACTCGGCCAGCAGGGCAGGGTTGATCAATTGCAGTGTGTAGCCCACGGCCGCTTGCCGGCGATCTGCATCGCCATCGAACTCGAGTGGGCGGTGCCGCACGGTTTGACCATGCGCACCAATGGCCGTCACCTCTTCAGGTTTCATGCTTGTGGCTTGAAGAAGATCTTGAGTGACCTGTGCGTAATGCCTTGCAATCTCATTGCCAGCCAAAGCGCTGCGGTGCAGTTCGTCTGGCCCGCTTTGGTTGAGCTGCAGCAAGTCGGCGCGAAATGAGGCTTCAAAAGGAACAAAGGCATGGGCGGTGACCCTCAATCGCCCTGCCCTGTCAATTTGAGCCATGACGCCATCTACGCCATCCAGGGAGGTGCCAGACATCAGGCCAATGAAAAAAGCTGGAGCCATGAAAAAACCAGAACCGAAATCGTGAACAGAGAGGTCGCCGTGCATTAAAAAAGGGCCTTGCGGCCCTTGGTCATCACTGGCTATTGCTTTCTCGCATTTGCGCAGCAGCCAACAGTTGGGTTTTGGCCTGTGCCACTTGAGCATTGAAGCGGGGCATGGCGCCGGGTGCAATAGGCAGAGCTTGGGCTTGCTGGATGATCTTTTGGGGATCTGTGTGAACCCCGTTGACGCGAAATTCAAAGTGCAAATGGGGTCCGGTGGACCACCCTGTGGAGCCGACCGCGCCAATGGTTTGGCCTTTTTGGACAGTCTGACCTTTGCGCACGTTGATTTTGCTCAGGTGCGCATACAACGTGGCGTGACCAGTGCCGTGGCGGACTTCTACCACATTGCCATAACCACCTTGTACGCCTGCAAAAGTGACGACACCATCACCCACAGATTGGGCAGGTGTGCCTGTGGGCGCTGCGTAGTCCACGCCGCGGTGAGCCTGCTGGGTTTTGAAGATTGGGTGCAGGCGCATGGCAAAGCCACTGGTCTTGCGAGAAAACGGTACGGGAGATGCCAAATAAGCACGGCTCAGGCTTTTGCCGTCGAGGCTGTAGTAATTGCCTTTTTGGCCTGGTTCTTGGAACCAAACGGCTTCGTAGGTGTTGCTGCCGTTGTCGATTTCAGCGGTCAACACGCGGCCAGTGCGGACCGGCTCACCGTCAGCCTCGAGAACTTCATAAACCACCGAAAAGCGTGCGCCTTTGCGCAGGGTGCGGTGAAAGTCAATTTGGTTGGAGAAAATCTGGGTGATCTGGTTGATCACCGTGTCGGGCAAACGGGCCTCGTCGGCTGCATCGTAGAGCGACCGTGTCACCGTGCCACCCGTCATGCGGATGCTGGTGTTCATCGGCGATGTCTCAAGCGCGGCCTGCAAGCCTTTTTCGCCGCGCTTGATGGCCAAGCGCTGGAAGAAAGTGTCTGACTCTTTGTTGAGCCAGCGCACATGCAAAGCCAACAGGCGCTGCTGGCTGTCTGCTTCAGCGGTCACGGAGCGGCCCGCTTGACGCAGGGCCTGTTTGGCCAATGGGTTGTTGCGCAAGAAAACGGCGGCTTCGGCATCCACCAATCCCAAGCGACGAAGCAGGCTCTCTGGCGTATCGGCAGAGCGCGTGGTGTCGCTGCGGGTCAAGCTGATGGTGACCAAATCCAGGGATTGAACCTGTTCTTCAAGTTGGGCAATGGCCACAGGCACTGTGATGGTGACCACCGGCTGATCGGAAATGTCTGGGCCCAGATTGGCAATGGCGAATGCTCCGCCTCCGCCCGCCAAAAGCAAAGAAGCCAAGCTGGCGCTGATGGCTTTGGGGTGGCGCGCCAACCAGCGAGAAAAGGCCTGGGTGCTGGCGGTCAGCATAGGATGTTGTCCATCCAGCCAACCCAAAATGCGTTGCACGCCGACCAGCACTGCGCCGAGCACGGCTGTGCTCAGGAACAAAATACCAATCAACAGGGAGGCCAGTCGAGACTGGAGAGCAACAAAAAAAGACATCAATTGAAGGGTTGTCGGCAGTGGGTGCGGTGAAACAACGCCCATGCGCGAGGGTCAAAATCGGGGCGCCCTAAAATGGGCCACCCTCAGACAAGAGAACATTGTACCGGTCTAAACCCATTTGACTTCAGAAAAAACCCTTATGAATCAAGCGCTTGTTACAAAATTTCCGGTCACGGACAAGACCCTGAACGCTTTGGACGTCACCTTGAGGGGCTGCGAGGAGCTGATTCCCAAGGAAGATTGGCTCCAAAAGCTGGCCAAATCCGAGGCCACAGGCATCCCCTTGCGCATCAAGTTGGGCTTGGACCCAACGGCGCCTGACATCCACATCGGCCACACCGTGGTGCTCAACAAGATGCGCCAATTGCAGGATTTGGGGCATCAGGTGATTTTCTTGATCGGCGATTTCACCAGCCTCATCGGCGATCCATCCGGGCGCAACAGCACCCGTCCACCGCTCACGCCAGAGCAAATCAAGCTCAATGCCGAGACTTATTACAAACAGGCGAGCTTGGTGCTGGACCCCAGTAAAACAGAGATTCGCTACAACAGTGAGTGGTCGCTACCTTTGGGCTCTATGGGCATGATCCAGCTGGCGGCCAAGTACACCGTGGCGCGCATGATGGAGCGCAATGACTTCCACGACCGTTTCAAAGCTGGCACCCCCATCAGCGTGCATGAGTTTTTGTACCCGTTGATGCAAGGCTACGACTCTGTGGCGCTCAAAAGCGATTTGGAACTGGGCGGTACCGATCAAAAGTTCAACTTGCTGATGGGGCGCCACCTGCAGGCCGAGTATGGCCAAGAGACGCAGTGCATCTTGACCATGCCGCTGCTCGAAGGTTTGGATGGCGTGGACAAAATGTCCAAGTCCAAGAACAACTACATCGGCATTGCCGAGGCCCCCAACGACATGTTCGCCAAGGTGCTGAGCATCTCGGACACCCTGATGTGGCGTTGGTACACCCTGCTCTCGTTCAAATCGATGGCCGAGATCGAGGCGCTCAAAAAAGACGTGGAAGGCGGTCGCAACCCCAAAGACGCCAAAGTCATGCTGGCCAAAGAGATCACTGCCCGTTTCCACAGCGTCTCGGCGGCCGATGCGGCCGAGCAGGATTTCATCAACCGCAGCAAAGGTGGCGTGCCAGACGATATTGCTGAGGTCAGTCTTTCGGGCGCCCCCTTGGGCATTGGGGCTTTGCTCAAGTCGGCAGGCTTGGCGCCTTCCACCACCGAAGCGGGCCGTCTGATCGACGGTGGCGGCGTGCGGATCGACTCCAGCGTGGTGAGCGACAAGGGACTGAAGCTCGAAGCCGGCACCTATGTGGTCCAAGTGGGCAAGCGCAAGTTTGCCAAGGTGACGCTGTCCTGATGGCGGTCTGGCGCACGGCAAAAGGGTGGTGCCGCGTTATCCTCATCGCATGAAAAAAATCGACAGCTGGATGACCCCCACACGCATGCTGTGGGCCTCGGTGGTGGTGGCCTTGGTCACCATCGCCCTCAAAACCGGCGCTTGGTGGCTCACTGACTCGGTGGGCTTGTTGTCGGATGCCATGGAATCGCTGGTGAATCTGGCCAGTGCGGTATTCGGTTTGATGATGGTCACGATCGCAGCCCGGCCCGCCGACGAAGACCACCCGTATGGCCATCACAAAGCGGAGTACTTCTCTTCCGGCTTTGAAGGCATCCTCATCATCGTGGCTGCCCTGGGCATCATCTGGGTGGCGGTTCACCGTTTGTTCGACCCGCAGCCTATTGCTCAGGTGGGTTGGGGTTTGGCCTTGTCGTTGGGCAGCTCAGCGCTAAATGGTTTGTTGGCCTGGTTGATGTTTCGAGCCGCACATCAACACCGTTCGCTGGCGCTGGAAGCCGATGCGCGTCACTTGGTCACCGACGTTTGGACTTCCGCCGGGGTGGTGCTGGGCATCGTCCTGGTCACCGTCAGTGGTTGGTTGTGGTTGGATGCGGTGGTGGCCATTGGCGTGGCCTTGAACATCCTGAAAGAAGGCTGGCACTTGATCTGGCGCTCCTCGCAAGGCTTGATGGACGAAGCGCTTGAGCCCGAGGTCTTGGCCCAAGTTCACGCGGTGTTGGCCAGCTTTGAGCACCAGCGCGGCGAGACCGAGATCATCCGCTTTGACCACTTGAACACCCGCAAAGCCGGACAGCGGCGTTTTGTGGATGTTCACATGCACATGCCCGCTGCTTGGACGCTGGGCCGCGCTGCTGCTTTGCGCGGCAGCGTTGAGCAGGCGTTGATGAGCGAGGTGCCCGGTTTGCGGGCCACCATCCAGCTGTTGCCCAGCGATGTGGAGGCCCATTTTGACGATGCGAGGGATTTGAAATGATGGCCTTGTTGCAAAGGGTGAACGAAGCCAGTGTGCGTGTGGACGGCGAGGTGATCGGCCAGATCGGCCATGGCTTGTTGGTCTTGTTGTGCGCCGAAAAGGGCGACACCGAAGCCGTCGCCGACAAATTACTGACCAAGCTCTTGAAGCTGCGCATCTTCGGCGACGAAACTGGAAAAATGAACCGCAGCGTGCAAGATGTGGGTGGCGGTTTGCTGTTGGTGAGCCAGTTCACCTTGGCCGCCGAGGTGGCGGGCGGCAACCGCCCAAGCTTCACCCAAGCAGCCTCGCCCGAGGACGGACGGCGACTGTATGACCATTTTGTGGCGCAGGCCCGTCAGGCCCATCCGCTGGTGCAAACCGGTCGCTTTGCCGCCGACATGAAAGTGGCGCTGGTCAACGATGGGCCGGTGACCATTCCGATGCGCATGATGGCGTAACCCAAGCGACCTTATTTGCAGCTTTGTCGGCCTAAGATGGCCATGTGATGCACAACACCCCCTGGGTATTGGCTTGAAACGCCGAAAACCTTCTTACCCCAGCCGTCAGTGGTCCTTGGCCCACCGGCGCGGTTTGCGCACATTCGCCAATTGGCCTGTGGCGGTGCGCGGCATGGTCTGGATGGTGCTGGGCGGCTTCTTGTTTTCGTTGCTCAACACCATCGCCCGTGACCTGACCCTGCATTTGGATGTTTACCAATCGCAGTTCCTGCGATACCTCTTTGGCTTGCTGGTGATCCTGCCCTGGGTTTTTCGCGATGGCTGGCGGGCCTACATGCCCGTGAACCTGGCAGGACAGTTTTGGCGAGGGGGCGTTCACACACTGGGTTTGGTTTTGTGGTTCACGGCCTTGCCCAAAATATCCTTGGCCGACATGACCGCGATTGGTTTCACCGGGCCGATTTTCATCATGCTGGGTGCTGCTTGGTTTTTGGGCGAACCCATGCGCAAAGACCGCTGGATTGCGGCGATCATTGGATTCATCGGTGTCTTGGTGGTGGTGTTGCCCAAAATGTCGGGTGATGGCGGTTGGTACAACCTGGTCATGCTGGCCTCGGCGCCGGTGTTCGCCGCGTCGTTCCTCATCACCAAAGCGCTGACCCGCTACGAAAAACCCGGCGTCATCGTGCTCTGGCAAGCCCTCACGGTGACGGTGCTCAGTTTGCCTATGGCGATCCCCAACTGGCAAATGCCGACCCCTGTGCAGTGGTTGGCTTTTGCGGCCACTGGCGTGCTCGGCACGCTGGCCCACTATTGTCTGACCCGGGCCTTTGCGCTGGCGGATATTTCCGCCACCCAATCGCTGCGCTTTTTGGACCTGGTGTGGGCTTCGGTGTTGGGCTGGTTGGTATTTGGTGACATTCCTAGCCAATCGACATGGCTGGGGGCCTTTGTCATCTTGTGGGCCACCGTGTGGATTGCCCGCAGGGAAGGTCGGAGAAAAACCACCTGAAACCCCTGAGCGGGTATATTGTCCCGGTCTCATAAAAAGGGGAGTTGCGTGATCGACATCGAGCCCATGCGATTTGCTTGGACCCGCGGGGGGGCCGACACTTTGGTGCTGGGCCGTTTACACCTGGCGCAGGGCCAAACTGTGTTTTTGCATGGTCCCAGCGGTTGCGGCAAAAGCAGCTTCTTGGGTTTGCTGGCCGGCGTTTTGTCGCCGCAGCACGGCAGCGTGTCTTTGCTCGGGCAAGACTGGGCGGCTTTGCCTTCGGGTCGGCGCGACGCTTTTCGCGCCGACCATGTGGGCGTGATTTTTCAGCAGTTCAACCTGTTGCCTTACTTGAGCGTGCTCGACAACGTGACCTTGCCCTGCCACTTTTCTAAGCGCCGACACGAGCGCTGCCTGTCCGCAGGGGGGGCTGAGGTCTCTGCCCAAAACTGGTTGCAGCGCATGGGCTTGCCTGAGGAGTTGTGGACACGCCGTGCCGACGCTTTGTCGGTGGGCCAGCAGCAACGCGTGGCAGCGGCCCGCGCCCTCATGGGCCAACCTGAATTGATCTTGGCAGACGAGCCGACCTCGGCACTCGATGCCGCTTTGCGCCACGACTTCATGGACGTGCTCATGCAGGCCGCGCACGACACGGGCAGCACCTTGGTCTGCGTCAGCCATGACCCGCAACAGGCGACCCGTTTTGGCCTGCAGTGGTCCTTGCCCGACCTGCAACAAGCGGGTTTACGGGCATGAACAGTTTGCTGAGCATCGCCCGGCAAAGTGCCTGGAACCGCCGCAGCACTTTGGTCTGGGTGGTGGTGTCGTTGGCGCTGGCCACGGCTTTGCTCTGGACCTTGGAGCGTTTGCGGCACGACATCCGCAGCAGTTTTGCGCAGTCGGTCAGCGGTGTCGACCTGATCGTGGGCGCCCGCAGCAGCCCGGTGCAGCTCATGCTGTTTTCCGTGTTCCACATTGGCAGCGTGCCGCAAAGCATGTCCATGAAAAGCTTGCAGGCCTTGGCGCAACACCGCTCGGTCTCGTGGGTCGTGCCCTTGAGTTTGGGCGACTCCCACCGGGGCTATCCGGTATTGGGCACCACGCCCGCCTATTTTCAGCATTTTGCGTATGGCGACAAACAACCGTTGGTCTTGCAGCAAGGCGCGGTGTTTGCAGACACCCTCGATGGCTTGTACGAAGCGGTGATCGGGTCCGAGGTGGCGCGCAAAATGGGCTACGCCTTGGGCCAAAGCATCACGCTCGGTCATGGAATGGATGACCATGACCATGGTCATTCTCATGGCCATAGCCATGCGCCCGCCAGCCCTGCATCCCCCAGCCATGACGACAAGCCTTTCAAAGTGGTCGGCATCTTGGCACCTACTGGCACCCCGGTCGACCGCACAGTCCATGTCAGCCTGCAGGCCCTGGAGGCCTTGCACCTCGAATGGGTAGCGGGCGCACCCCTGCCGGGTGGTCAGATCCCCGCTGACCAAGCGCGCAAATTCAACTTGGAGCCCCAAGCCGTGACGGCGGCTTTGGTGGGCCTCAAAACCCGGGCGGCCGTGTTCAACGTGCAGCGCTTTGTGAACGCTTTCGAAGCCGAAGCCCTGATGGGCGTGATGCCCGGCGTGGCCCTGGGTGAGTTGTGGGCGGTGTTGGGTCTGGGTGAAAACGCCTTGTTGGCCGTGTCAGCCTTGGTGGCACTGGTCAGCATGGTCTCGCTGATGGCGGTGGTGCTGGCGGGCCTGAATGAGCGCCGCCGAGAACTCGCGGTGTTGCGGGCCGTCGGTGCGGGGCCGCGCCACGTGCTGGGTTTGCTCACGCTTGAAGGGTTTTGGATCACCTGCGCGGGGGTGTTGCTGGGCGTTTTGTTGGCGCAAGTGGGCATGGCGCTGGCCACGCCTTGGCTGCAGCAAGAGCTCGGCATCCGCTTGCAAATGTCGGCCCCCTTGCCCACACAGTGGGCATTGCTGGTGGCCGTGTTGTTGGCGGGCCTTTTGGCCAGTCTGGGCCCAGCCTGGCAGGCTTATCGCTGGTCTTTGGCAGATGGCTTGTCACCGCGTGTATGAGATGAAAGTGCCCCTCAGAATGAATAACCGCCGCGCAGCTGTCAGAGCCGTGAGCCTGAGCCTGAGCTTGGGTCTTTGGGGCATGCTGCCCGGCTTGGTGCTGGGCCAAAGCGTGCGCGAAACCGCCCGTGAATTGGTGCCGCAAATACAACCTGCCTTGTCGTCGGAAGCCCCGCCCACGGGCGCCAGCCTGCCGGGTCCAGTTCGCACCATTGGCTGGGAGCAGCTGATCCCGGCCGGTTGGGACCCTTTCAAAGACCTCAAGGCCTTGAACCTGGACTCACTCAAAGACAACGACCCCAAGGCCGAAGAGGCGCTGCAAAAAATGCGCAAAATGTGGGACAACGCGCCCATCAACCCCTTGGTGTTGGGCCAAAACCTGCGCCTGCCGGGTTATGTGGTGCCCCTTGAGGACCTGCCCGATGGCATGAAAGAGTTTTTGTTGGTGCCATATTTTGGGGCCTGCATCCATTCACCCCCGCCCCCGGCCAACCAGATCGTTCATGTGGTGCTCAGCAAACCTGCCAAGCGACTGCGCTTGATGGATGTGGTGTGGGTGACCGGCCCCATGAGCGCCACCAAAACCGACTCGCACATGGGGGTGGCGGGTTACCGGATCGAAGCCCGGCAAGTTGCTCCTTACACCGAGAAAAAACGCTGAGACTGTAAAAATCAGTCAGGGTTGGACACCCCAGACGCCACATGGCCCGAAGGCACATGCCGGGCCGCCGATTCGATGTGACCGGTTTGGTCATCAAAGAAAAAGTCAGGCTCAAATTCACGCAAAAATTCGCCCTTGGCCAAGCCACCCAAAAACATCGCCTCGTCCACCTCGATGTTCCAGTCCATCAGCGTGCGGATGGCGCGTTCGTGCGCCGGAGCACTGCGGGCTGTGACCAAAGCGGTGCGCACACGCATGGCCGGTGTTCCCTCTTGTTGCAAGCGGTGCAAGGCGGCCAGCAAAGGTTTGAAAGGTCCGGCCAAAAGGGGTTGCCCCGCCTTGTCCCGCTCATGGGCCTGAAAAGCCGACAGCCCTTCGGCCTGAAACACCCGCTCGGCCTCGTCTGAAAACAGCACCGCATCACCATCAAAGGCGATGCGCACTTCGTGCGGGTGCGCCTCAGAGGCCAAAGCCGAATGGGGGTAAACCTGCGCGGCAGGCACGCCCGCGCCCAAAGCCGCGCGCACGTCCGACAAATGGGTGGACAAAAACAAGTTGGCATTGAGCGGCTTGAGGTAACGCCACGGTGGCTGCCCGCGTGTGAAGCTGCCGCGCTGAATCGGCAGACCGTAATGCTGCGCCGAGCGAAACACCCGCATGCCTGAGACAGGGTCGTTGCGAGAGAGGATCACTACTTCGACACGTTGCGCATCGGCATCGTTGAACGCCAACAACTTGCGCACCAAAGAAAAGGCCACGCCAGGTTTGGCGGGTGCTTCCAGGCGATCGAGTTGCAACTTCATGTAAGCCCGGTCGTCGCCTTGCTCAAACAGCCTGTTCTCCTCCTCAAAGTCAAACAGGGCTCGGGAAGAAATGGCCACGACGAGTTGGCCTTCAAGGCTTGCGGGCATGGTTCACTCCTTGATCAAACAGGCTGACATCATCGCTCACTTGACCCACTGGTTGAGTTGCATGATGGGCATCAGCACCGCCAACACGATCAGCATCACCATGCCGCCCATGGCGACGATCAGCAAAGGTTCGAGCACCGTGGCCAGCGCCATGGCGCGGCGCTGCACTTCGCTGGACAGTTGCTGCGCGGCTCGCTGCAGCATCACCGGCAATTGGCCAGTTTGCTCGCCCAAGCGTGCAAACATCGACAGCAAGCTTGGAAAACGGGCGTTTTGCGCCAGCGCTGTGCCCAAGGGTGCGCCCTCGCGCACGCGCACCAGCGCTTCGAGGGCATCGGCGCGCAAGGCCTGGTTGGACAGGGTGTCTGCTGCTGACTGCAAGGCCTTGAGGATGGGCACACCGGCCGCTGTGAGCATGGCCAGCGTCGAGGCAAACCGGGCACTGTTGTAACCCCGAGCCAAACGGCCAATCAAGGGCAAACGCAACCAAGCAGCGTCAAAACGCAAACGCAGGGCTTGTTGGCGCAGGGCCAAGCGAAAGGTGATCACCCCCCCCGCCAACAACAACAGCATCAGCCAGCCCCATGTGCGCACCAAGTCACTGATGGCCAGCATGGCCACCGTCAGGCCTGGCAGCTGGCGTTTGGTGCCCGCAAACACCCCGGCCACTTGCGGCACCACCGAGGTGACCAAAAAAATCACAATCGCCAACGCCACCAAGCTCACGATGGCCGGGTACAGCGAGGCCGACAACAGCTTGGAGCGCAGCAGTTGTTGGTCTTCGAGGTCGTTGGCCAATTGGTTCAGCACATCGCCCAAATGACCGCTTTGTTCACCAGCAGCGATCACGGCGCGGTCAATCGCAGGAAACTCTTGCGGGTATTGCGCCAAAGCGCGGCCCAAGGTGCTGCCTGCATTGACTTCGGCGCGGATGGCCGCCATCAGGTGGCGCTGTTTGTCGTCTTCACCCTCTTCGGTCAGGGCGGCCAAAGCGCGTTCAACGGGCAGGCCGCTGCTCACCAGTCCGGCCAATTGGCGTGTCCACACCGCGCGTTGGCTGGTGCTGAAAGCGCGACCACCGCCAATGGGGCGTTGCCACCAAGGCAGGGCATGGCTGGCCTCGGTTGCAGCGCCCGATGCAATAGGCTCGACCAACAGCGGCACCAGCGACTGGGTTCGCAATTGCCCGCGCGCTGTTTTCAGGCTGTCGGCCTCGAGCGTGCCTTTGCGCAGGGCACCATCGGCTTGCAGGGCTTCAAAACGATAGGCGGGCATGGGACAAATCTCAACGGCTGAAGTAAAGCAAGCCCATCTGGCCCTGCCAGTTGAGGTTGTGGGGGCTGATGGTTTGCACCTGCCCCAATGGGCGGGATGTGCCCAGCGTACCAAACCAAGCCCATTGGGGTGTCAGGGCGTAGCGGTAACTCATGCCCACACCCAACGAGCCCAGTCCGGCTTGCCAAGGCTCTGCGGGTGCAGGGGCTTGGCGCCACTGGGTAGCCCAATGGTCGGCGGTGGCCCAATTCAGGCCCGCACTCAGGTTGAGCGCGCTGCGATCGCCCAAAGGCAAGCCATAAGAAGCGCCCACCGACACGGTGGTGCCATCGCCTCGGTCCATCAGGTCTTGCGTGAGGTCGCTGCCCAGCGACCAGCGCGGGTTCAGCCTGTAGTTCACGCTCACCCGACCGCGCAAAGTGTTTTGGCCCGAGGAAAACCCATCAAAAGAGCTGTTGTCTTGGAGGTTCTGCACCCGCAAAGACAGCCCCACTTTCAGCCGATCATCGTCACGCCATTGGTATGCCAGGCTCGACTCTTTGCGGTACCCGCTGAAACTCAGCCATTCGGTGCCTGTGGGGTGACCGAGGCGCCAACGTCCGTAACGCAAACCCAGTATGGGGCGCAAAACCACAGAGGTGCCGGTACCCGCCACATCATGGCTTTGAACTTTGACGCCCAGGGTGTAAAGCCAAGGGGGTGTTGGCTTGTCTGCGGGTGCAGGTTCGACAGCATGTGGGTTGGCGTTCACGCGGGTGGAGACCATCCAAACCAATAGGCACCCAACACCCAAAACCCGCAAAAATGGGGACATTCGAAAAGCGCGCACACCAGGCATGGCGCGTCAGTCGCGCGTGACGCGCAACAGCTCTTCTGCGCTGGTGATGCCTGCATCGACCAAACGCTGACCGTCTTCACGCATCAGCACCATGCCTTGCGCCAAAGCGGTGGTGCGCAGCTCGGCTTCGGCCGCCCGGTTGTGGATTTGGGCACGGATTTCTTCGCTGGCGACCAGCAACTCGAACACGCCAGTGCGTCCGGCATAGCCGGTTTGACCGCAGGCGTCGCAACCTGCACCCGCGCAAGCGTTGCAACGCTTGCGTACCAAGCGCTGGGCCAGCACCCCCAGGAGCGAGGAGCTGAGCAAAAACGGCTCCACACCCATGTCGATCAAGCGGTTGACCGCGCTGGCGGCGTCGTTGGTGTGCAGTGTGGCCAGCACCAAGTGGCCTGTTAGCGAAGCCTGGATCGCGATTTGTGCGGTCTCGTGATCGCGGATCTCACCGATCATGATCACGTCCGGGTCTTGCCGCAGAATGGCCCGCAGCGCTTTGGCAAAGCTCAGGTCGATCTTGTTGTTCACCTGCGTTTGGCCCACGCCGGGCAGCTCGTACTCGATCGGGTCTTCCACCGTCATGATGTTGTTGCGCGTGGCGTCCAGCCGCTGCAAAGCGGCATACAGGCTGGTGGTTTTGCCAGAACCTGTGGGACCGGTCACCAGCAAAATGCCGTGCGGTTGGGCAATCAGTTGGTCAATTTGCGCCAGTACACGCCCTTGCATGCCCACCGCCTCCAGGGTCAAACGCGCCTCGCTCTTGTCCAGCAGACGCAGTACGGCGCGTTCGCCGTGCGCGCTGGGCAGGGTCGAGACGCGCACGTCGACGGCCCGGGACCCCAGGCGAAGGCTGATGCGACCGTCTTGCGGTAAACGTTTTTCTGCGATGTCGAGTTCGGCCATGATTTTCAGGCGCGAAATCAATGCGGCATGCAGCGCCCGATTCGGTTGTACAACCTCACGCAGTGTGCCGTCTATGCGAAAGCGCACACTCGAATGGCGCTCATAGGGTTCGATGTGGATGTCGCTGGCGCCATCGCGAGCCGCTTGGGTCAACAAGGCATTGAGCATGCGGATGATGGGCGCGTCGTCGCTGGCCTCCAGCAGGTCTTCGACGGCCGGCAACTCTTGCATCATGCGCGACAGGTCGGCCTCAGATTCGACTTCGCTGACCACAGCGGCGGCCATGGAAGCGCCGTGGGCTTGCCCTCCCGAATAAGCTTGGTGAATGCGCTGCGCCAATTCGGCAGGTGTGCAAGACTGCAACTGCAAGCCTTGGCCCGAAAACTTGCGCGTCACTTCAGACAAGGCTGAGCGGTCACTGGCGTCGCACAGGCTCAGGTACAGCCTTTGGCCATCGCTTTCGAGCAACAGCTGGTGCGCGCGGGCAAAGGAATAAGGCAATGGATAAGTCATGGCGCAGCCTGGGACTCAAGGTCGTGCAGCGGGCGGTGCTGATGGAGGAGCCACTGGCTGCGTTGTCACGCCCAAAGCAGGCAGCACCGCCGATCCGCTGATGGGCAGCGTGCTGGTGGCCTCAGGCTGAAAGCCTTGTTGGTCAATGCGCATCAGCTCGTAACGCCCTCTGGACAAAGCCTCTGTGGCCGCGCCATCGCGCACCACCACCGGTCGCAAAAACACCATCAGGTTGGTTTTTTTGCGGCGTCGCGATTCGGCTTTGAAGAGGTTGCCAAAAAACGGCATGTTGCCCAGACCGGGAACCTTCTCTTGGTTGTTGTTGGTGTCGTCTTGCAACAAACCACCCAGCACCACGATGGCACCGTCTTCAACCAGAACATGCGACTCGATGGAGCGTTTGTTGGTGATCAAGCCTGTTGGCGAGCTGGTCGAGTTTTGATCGACGCTGCTGACCTCTTGGTAAATTTGCATTTTGACGGTGCCGTTTTCGCTGATTTGAGGTTTGACTCGGAGGGTCAGACCCACGTCTCTGCGCTCAACCGTCGTGAAAGGATTGGTCGCACCTTGCCCAGCACTGGTAAAAGAACCGGTGACAAAAGGCACGTTTTGACCGATCACGATCTTGGCTTCCTCGTTGTCCAAGGTCAGCAAATTGGGTGTCGACAACACATTGCTGTTGCCGTCGCTTTGTAAAAACCGAGCGACGGCTCCCAAGGCCAACGCACCATTGCGTTGTTGGCCCAGTGCCACATTCAGCCCCGTCGGCGCCACCAGCGTTCCTGCTGCCGCACCTGCAGCAATATTCAGCAGGTTGGTGTTGCCAGTCCCGAAGTTGGTGCCCAACAGACCGACCGTGTTGCTGCCGGTTCCCGTGCCACTCATCCACTGCACCCCAAACTGGGCGGCTTTGTCGGCGCTGACTTCGGCAATCAAACTCTCGACAAACACCTGCGCCCGGCGCTGGTCCAGCATGTCTATGACGGCACGCAACTGGCGGTACTGTGGCTCCGGCGCGGTGATGATCAAGGCGTTGGTGGCCGGGTCGGCCTGGATTTGGCCACCGGTTGAAACCTGCTGGGTGGCGTTGTTTTGGCCGAGCGTGCTGCCCGTGGGTGCCGGTGGGGTGGTCGGCAAGCTGCTGTTGATGTTGCCGGGCAAAGCCGTGTTGCCCTGGGCCGATATGGCTGCCCGCAAGGTGACGGCCAGTTTGGTGGCGTCGGCGTTCTTCAGGTACACCACATGGATGTTGCCGCTGGCCGCACGCGCACCGGTGGCGCTGGGCTGGTCCAGTTGCACCACCAAGCTGCGCACCAGCGACAAACGGGCGGGGTTGGCCGCGCGGATGATCAGCGAATTGGTGCGCACCTCTGGCAGCACTGTGGTTCTGAAAGCCGTGTCGGTTTGGCCTTGCGCTGCAGGTGCCCCTGTGCCTGCGGCTGCGCCCGAATCGATCAGGCGTTGCACCATGGGGGCCAGTTCACCCGCGATGCCGTGCTGCAGGCGGATCACCTCCACCCCGGTCGCGTTGGCCACGTCGAGGGCTGCGATGATGCGGCCCAGTCTCTGCAGGTTATCACCGTAATCGGTGATCACCAAAGCGTTGGTGCCCGGGTTCACGTTGATGGTGTTGTTGGGGCTGATGAGCGGCCTGAGCACGGGCACCAGGTTGTTGGCATTTTCGTGGTTAAGTTGAAATATCTGCGTCACGATTTGCCCGCTTTTGACAGGTACTGCCCCAGCAGTGACGGTACTGCTTTGCAGTTTGGCCTCAGCTTCGGGCAGCACCGTGTACAAACCGGCCGACTCCACCAATGCAAAGCCCTGCGTGCGCAGCTGCGCTGCAAACAAACGCAGCGCTTGGGCGGGTGGCACCGGCACCGTGCTGGACAACGACATCGTGCCTTTGACCCGCGGGTCCACCACCACATTGGCCCCGGACAACGTGGCCAGCGTGCGCGCGACGGCGTCGATTTCAGCGTTGACAAAGTTCAGGGTCACGGGCTCTTTGCGAGAGGCTTGAGCCAATACCGAGGGTGTGCTCAAAGCCAAGGCTGTCACGCAGGCCAAGGCCCAAACAGCGTGTTGCCAACGCAGCGTCTGTGACCCCAAAAGTTGGCGTTGAACGGTGGGCGTTTGGGGGTGAAAGGATGTGTTGTGCATGGCTTGGCGCATGGTTTTCGGATGAAGCGGGTTCATCCCAAAGAAAGCAGGCTGCGCGCGCCTTGACGGCGGCCCAGAATGTTCAGAAGGTTGTCGAAAGCGGCCTCTTGGCCCTCTTGTGCGCTGGCTTCGCCGGTAAAGCGCAGGCGTTGGCCCACCCATTGGCCTTGACCCGACAGCATCAAGGGCCCTTGCAAGGTGCTCAACTGCAAGCTGGGGGTGGCCGTACCCTCGGGCGTGCCCGACAGCGCAATGCGGTAACTGCCCATGGGTTTGATGGGGCTCAAGCTTGACGACATGTTTTGCAGGTTCAACTCAAGCTGACCTTGCATTTGCATGCGGCCTTGCGCCCAAAGCAGCTGTACCGAGCGGGTGTTCAGCTGCAACTGGCCATCGGCTCGCAGGGTGTTCCAAGGCGCGCCCAGGCCTGTCAGCAAGGCAGCAGGCCAAACCGAGGCATGGTCGCCCACCTGCACCTGCAAACGGTTCCAACCCAGGCCCACTTGCACGCTGGCCGCTTGTGCCATGCAGCAGTCGGCTTGCCAGCCCCAACGTGCACCACTCCAGGTGGGGGCCAGTGTCCAATGCAAGCGACCTGGCAAGGCCTGTGCGTCTCGGCTGCCCGCGCCGCCGCTCAACACCAATTGCGCAGAACCTTGCCACACCGTGCCTCGGGGGTTGAGCCATTGCACTTGGCCTTGACTGGCTTTGTTCACGCCCCAAGCCAGCCAGCTGGCAGGCGCCCACACGGCCACCGCAATGCCCATGCCCAAGAGCGATCCCCATACCGCATGACGCCAAACGGGCCGCACACCCAATCCCAAAGCCTGGCTTGGGCCAAGTGGGGGTGATGAAGGGCGTGTGTGAATCGGCATGGTGTTCAGGGCAATCGCAGCACCACAGTGCCTTGCCACAGCACCTCGCTGGTCGAAGTGCTGGAGATTTGTTGCATTTGGGCCTGCTGAGGCAAAGTTTGGGCGTTATCACGCACCTGGCTCAACCAACGGGCCATGGCCAAGGCTGGAGCCGCTTCGACACGCAGAGTCATGTTGTCCCCCGATAGGCTGACTTTGGCATTGGGTCCCAATTCAGACAGGCTTTTTTCCAGCCATTGCGTCGCTTCGGCGCGCGAAATGGTCGATGGTTTTTGCAGGCCATTCGCTTGCGCTTGCCACTGCAGCATGCGTTGGGTCTGGCTGTCGAGTGCGGCTTGGCGGGCAGGGGCCTCTTGCCAGGTGCGCCAAGCGGGGGCCCAAGCCCACTGCCACACCACCACAACCGCCAGAAAGATGGCTGCTGCGCGCAACAGGGTTTTTTCGCGGGGGTTGCGTGCATCCCAAGCCTGACGCCAGGCTTGGGATGCGCTTTTTTGCGCTGCTTGCCATGAAGTGTGGGGGCTCATGGCTTGGCCTCCTGTGGGGTGTTCGTGCGCATCAGCCAGACATCACCTTCAGCGCGCCATTGGTAGCCTTGGGTGCTCAGGTTTTGTTGCAGGCTTTGCTGCTGCGAGGCCGAGGGTTTGAAGCCTTGCACGCGCAATTGACCCGTTTGGTATGTCCATTGCCGTGGCGCTGCCAGGTCGGCTGGCAAGGCCTGGCCCAAGACCGCCAACATGGCTTCCAGGTCGCCCGCGCCCAGTTGGCCCGAGCCTTGGCGCAGGCGTTCTACTTGCTGGGCCATTTGCAAAGGCGCATCCACCACCACTTGGGTTTGTGGAAAAGTTTCGCGCAGCATATGGCCCCAGCTTTGTTGTTGGGCCTGCCAGTCGGCGCGTGTTTTCCAGGCCCAGGCATTGAGCCCCAGCAACTGGATGACCAGCAGAAGCAGCACACCCCAGCGAGCCGGACGCCAGGCGGGACTGCGCCAGGCGCTGTCCAAGCTGCGTTGCAGTTGTTTGAGCCGCCGCGTCTGCGCGTTGGCCCGCAGTTCAAACTGGGCCAAATCCCAATCTGAGCCGACGGCGTCCAACCAATGTTGGCCTGGTGCCATGAGGCGTGCGGAGCTTTCTGTCCATCCGCTGGCCGTTTTCACCACACCGGGCTCTGCCTGAACAACGGTCAGTTCACGTTCTTCGTCGCTCAGACCCAAAGCGGGCAGCTGCGCGGTGTCAGCCTTGAAGGCTTGCCCCCAGACGCCTCGTTCGGCATGGCTCACCCAAATCCAAGCGCTGTCTGTATCGCCCAAAGCGGTGATGCGTGTAGGCGCAGTGTCTGAGGGCGGGTGAAATTCGGGCACGATGCGGTGCACCTGCACACCCGCTTGCTCCAGCGCCTGCAAGTGGGCGCTCAGCCAAGCGCGGTGACACACCGCCACCCAGGGACGTGCCAAGTTGTGCCAGTCGGGCTGCAAAGCCAAGTGCAATTGGCTGGGGTCGTCCAGCAGCCGGTCTTCAAGCACACCCTGCAAGGCCGCTTGCAAACGTGCAGGCTGCTTGTGCAAGCCAGCGGGCAGCTCAACCCGGTGCCAAGACAATGCCGCAGCAGGCACCAGGGCCACCGTCTCTGCAGGCGCGGCAGGGCGGGGCAACAAACTGTTGGCCGCCCATTGCAATTTGAGCGCCTGCGCCATGGGGTCGTCCCCCACCACGGCATGGGGGTAAGCCATGGCGGGGTCCGGCAAGTCGTGGGGCAGTTGGACGATCAGGGTGCGCATGTCCGAATCATTGTAGAGGGGCGGTGTGACGCATCATCGGGCTTTGGATGCGCCAGAGCATGCGCACTTGGCTGCCTTCGCGGCGCACCAACGCCAGTTCTTGCTGCACCACGTTGTCGATGCGTATGCGGCCATGCACCTCGAAATAGCGGCTGCGCACGCTGTGCTGCTGTTCATCAAGCAGGCGACCGGATGGCCCTAGCGCTTGCTGGACGGCATTCAGGCTGGCCCAGTGGCCGCGCTGGCGCCGCTGCACCAGTTGCCGTGCTGAGGCCAAGTCCAGCCCAGGTATGGCAGCCGACATGACTTCGGCCGAAGCCGTATTCAGGTTGACGGGCGTGGCCTCGGGCAGCACCGTGATGTGCGGCTGCAAGGCCTTCAGGCTGGCAGGACTCAAACCCAGCCAAACCAATTGGGCGGTTTGCTGCGGCATCAAGGGTCCGGCCAAAGAGGCGGCAGCAGGGGACGAAGCAGAAGCTGCCCCCTCAGGCACTGCGCTGCCTGCGGCAAACGGTGCGATGCTTTGTTGGCTGCGCTCAAGTTGTTGGGCCAAGGTTTGCAGCTCGGCCAAGGGCAGGTTCAGGCGCTCAAACAGCACGGCAAACCGAGCCAAGGCTTTGGGTGATACCCGTCCGTTGTCCAGCAGGTTCATCACATTCATGCGCGATTGGGCGTCGGTGATCTGCCCCGACAAAAACACCTCGGCATCGCCTTCGCGCCATTGCTGGTCTTGCGACAAAAAGGTCGACAGCTTGGACTCTTGCACCGGCAAGGCCCAAGGCTCGCCCAAATGGTCTGCCTCTGCGCCTTGGGCCGATAGGGCGTCTTCGCGCAAGATCAAACGCGTCCAGTCCATGGCGCCGGTCATCATCAGGCTGGTTTGGCTGCGCCCGCGCTCGGCGGTTTCGATCTCCACTTGTCGCCACTGCTGCCACAAAGCGGCACTGGCCAGAGTGGTCACCAGGGCCACAGCCAGCATGGCCGTGAGCAAGGCTGCACCCCTTTGCGTGGCGAGGCGACTCATGAGGGCGCGCCTGACAAAGTGGGGCGCACCCAGTCCATGCTGAGTGTGCCGGTGCCTGCTGCCCCCGGCGGCAGTCTCAGCACCAGCCGCACGCCGTCGGGTGTGGTTTGGCCGGGGGTGTTGCGCCCGGCGGGGTTGCCCGCTTGTGCAGGGTTCGGGGTCACCACATCGCTGGACAAAGGGTTGGCCCAGCTGCCGCCCCGGTGCACAAACAACTGCCACCCCGACAAGGGGTGGATCTGCACCTGGCCTGCCCGCGTGCTGTCGTTGGGGGTTTGGCCCCATTGCTGGGCGGTGTTCCAAGCGGTTTGCCAGTCTTGGCGTTGGCTCAAAGGGCCAGACTGCCAGCGCAGCCAATCACCGCCGCCTGGGCGGCCTGGGTCGGTGCGCCATGTCCAAGCCACCACCCTGACGCTGGCCCCGGGGATGCTGGCAACGGTGTTGGCGTCGTTGTTTGCGGTGGTGTTGGTGTTGGTGTTGGTATTGGCAGGTGCTTCGGCACTGCGCCGCGTCAGCCGCAGCACCCGACCATCCCAGTCCCAACTGGGGGTGCCGGGCAACTCGGCCAATTGGTCCAAATCGGTTTGCCACTGGGCCAGCCCAGCTTGCAATGTGCGCACTTCGTCTGCTCGGGTTTGCAGGCTGCTTTGCGTGCGCAGCATGCCGTCCAGGCCGCGCCAGACCATCAAGCTCATCAAAGCCATGACGCTGATGGCCACCAAGACCTCGATCAGGGTGAAGCCTTGCACGGCTCGGGTGGTCCTTTGTACCCTCACTGCCGCCCCATCACGGTGGACACCTGCAACACATAACTGCCTTGCTCCAGCACGCGCGCATCGACCCGCCTGAAATTGGGATTGGGGGTGGGCCGCACCGAGATTTCGACCTGCAACAAACGCCCCGCCTGCGTGCAGTCCACGCTGCGGTTGCCGGTGTCAGGCAACTGGCGGCGCAAACGCAGGGCAATCAGTTCGTTTTCAGCGCAAATTTGGCCCAGCATGCTCACAGTTTGTCGCTCGGCGTTGCGGCTGAGCGAACCAGTGGCCTGCAAACCCGCCATCAGTGCCACCGCGGTGATGCCCAAAGCCACCAAGACCTCGATCAAGGTGAAACCAAGGGATAGCTTGGCCACTGGACGCGTCCTCATGGCCTGCCCCGGGTGGTGTCGGGTGTGCTTTGCACCTTGAAAGGCTGCAAGCCGTCGGTCACCACCCACAAACTTTTGCCAGGCGCGTTGGCGTTTGACAGCGCCAAAGCCTGAGGTTCGATCAAAGGTTCTGGCCCCAAAATGACACGGGAGCCGGGTATGGCGCGGGTGTTGCCGTTCAGCCATGTGCGCGGCAAACCGGGTGGTGGCAAGCCTGCAAATTCAAACGTATTGCCCGTATTCGAAGTTTGCCAAACCACCGGCACGCCTTGGGCGCGGGATTGGGCGCGGCCCGTTTCCAGCAAGGCCGCTAGCCGCTCGGCATCGCGCTCGAGGGCGCTGTCGGCGCTGTCGCGCAGCGACAAACTCACGCCGGCAGTGGCCACCGCGATCAAGGCCACCACCACCAACAGCTCCATCAGGGTGAAGCCCCGGGGCGGGGCGGGGCGGCGCTTATTGCCAGCTGCCAATGTCCGCATTGTTGCCCTCGCCACCGGCCTGACCGTCAGCGCCAAAGGACAAGATCTCGACCTCGCTGCGGATGCCGGGGTTCATGTACTGGTAAGGGCGGCCCCAAGGGTCGTTGGGCAATTTGTCCAGGTAGGGCTTCCAGTTGGCTGGCACGGGCTCTGTGGTGGGCCGCAACACCAAGGCCCTCAAACCTTGTTCGGGTGTAGGAAAGCGCTGGTTGTCCAATTTGTAAAGCTTGAGCGCCTGCATCAAATTGCCCACATCGGTGCGGGCGGCGGTGATGCGCGCATCGTCGGCACGCCCCAGCACATTCGGCACGATCAGCGCGGCCAGCACGCCAATGATGGCCAACACGACCATCAACTCGATCAGGGTGAAGCCGCGTTGGCGGCGGGCGGCGGGGCGCTGATGGGAGAGGGCTGAATTTTGCATGCCTTGAATCATAATCTGCCCATGTTACAAATCCATAACAAGCCAGTTCAAGCCTTTAGGCTCAATGCATTCAATGCTTTGATCTGGTGCGTTGCCGCGGCCGGGCTTGTTTTTTGGGTGTTGAAATTTCCAACGGAGTCTGGTGCACGCCTGATCCCGGTCACCACGACCCCCAACGCCAGCTCGGTGTTGGTCCATGACGTTGCTTCACAGTCCGCCCGGGTGTGGGGTGTTCAATCGGCATTACCCGAAGTCAGCGTGGCTTTGTCCAGCCGCTTTCAGCTGATGGGCGTGATTGCAAGCGCATCAGGTCAAGGAAGTGCTTTGATCTCGGTGGATGGGCAGCCACCCAAAGCGTTTCGCTTGGGACAAACATTGGCCGATGGGGTGATATTGATCAGCCTGAGTGCCAAACAAGCCAATTTGGGGCCTGCAGTTGGAGGCGCTGGCGGTTTTTCGTTGACGTTACAGGGTCAAAGCAAGGCGCCTTGACACTATTGCATCAGGCTCGCAAAAACAACCGATAAACCGGGTTGTCCGTCTCTTCCGCATACGGATACCCCAGCGTTTTGAGGAACTTGCCAAAGGCTTTGTCGTCTTTGGCGGGCACTTGCAGGCCCACCAAAATGCGGCCGTAATCGGCGCCTTGGTTGCGGTAGTGAAACAGGCTGATGTTCCAGCCCGGGCGCATCAGGCTCAAGAACTTGAGCAGTGCGCCGGGGCGCTCGGGGAACTCAAAACGCAGCAGGCGTTCGTCTTGTGACAAGGCCGAATGCCCGCCCACCATGTGGCGGATATGCTCTTTGGCCAGTTCGTCGTGCGTCAGGTCAATCGCTTTGAACTGTTGCTTGTCGAATTTGGCGGTGATCTTGCTGCTTTCGCCTTTGCCGTGCGTGCTCAGACCCAAAAACACATGGGCTTTGTCCGAATCGCTCATGCGGTAGTTGAACTCGGTCACATTGCGCGGCCCACCGGGCAGGCTGCCAATCAGCTCCAAAAAGCGTTTGAAGCTGCCGCGCTCTTCCGGAATGGTCACCGCAAACAGCGCTTCTTTTTCTTCACCCACGTCGGCCCGTTCAGCCACAAAGCGCAGGCGGTCAAAGTTCATGTTGGCGCCGCACAAAATGGCTGCAAAGGTCTGCCCTTTGCATTTGTGCGCCGCCACATACTGTTTGATGGCGGCCACGGCCAGTGCGCCTGCAGGCTCCACGATCGAGCGGGTGTCCACAAACACATCTTTGATGGCCGCGCACACCGCATCGGTGTCCACCTTCATGTACTCGTCCACCAAATTGCTGGCCACCCGGAAAGTCTCTTCACCCACCAGCTTCACGGCTGTGCCGTCAGAGAACAAGCCCACATCAGCCAAAGTCACGCGCTTTTGGGCGGCGACTGACTGGATCATGGCGTCCGAGTCGTTCATTTGCACGCCAATGACCTTGACGCCCGGGCGAACGGCCTTGATGTAGTTGGCCACGCCGCTGATGAGGCCGCCGCCGCCAATCGCCACAAACACCGCATGCAGCGGCCCTTGGTGCTGGCGCAGCATCTCCATGGCAATCGTCCCTTGGCCCGCGATCACGTCCGGGTCGTCAAATGGGTGCACAAAACTCAGGCCCTGCTTTTTTTGCAAGGCCAGCGAATGGTTGTAGGCGTCGGAGTAACTGTCACCAAACAGCACCACTTCACCGCCCAGCCCTTTGACCGCATCGATCTTGACCTGCGGCGTGGTGGTGGGCATGACGATCACGGCGCGGGTGCCCAGTTTGCTGGCGCTGAGCGCCACGCCTTGTGCGTGGTTGCCGGCCGAGGCGCAGATCACGCCTTTTTTGAGTTGCTCCGGGCTCAGGTGCGCCATCTTGTTGTAGGCCCCGCGCAGCTTGAAACTGAAAACAGGTTGCTGGTCTTCGCGCTTCAAAAGCACCTGGTTGCCCAAGCGCTTGGACAGGTTTTTGGCCGTTTCCAAGGCGGACTCGGTCGCCACGTCATACACCTTGGCGTTGAGGATCTTGATCAGGTAATCGGCGGGGTTCAGGTGTGGAGTGGTCATGTCCGGTGCAATGGCAGGCGTACCGCCTCGCCTTAAAAGAGTGGACTTAATGATAACGGCCAAAAAAATGCCCCAAGTCTTGCAACTTGGGGCAAATCCACCTTTTCAGAGGGTGGAGGAGACAACCGGTGCGAGCTAAAAAAGCACGCTTGTTCGCAATTGTAGGCTTGAATTGTTGCAATGCAGCAGAAATAGCCCTCAGAAAATAAAAAAAGTGGGTTTTGTAAGCCGCAGTTTGCGCAAGATCACATGCCATGCTTGGCTATGACCGGTTTGGGTAACATCCTGACCAGCCTGCGGCAAGACACGCCTTAATCATTGAAGGAAAAAATCATGGAATGCACAGTCACCTGGACCGGCGCTGCCGGCACCCGCTCTGGAATGGGCTTTTTGGCCGAAACTGGCTCAGGCCATATGGTCTCCATGGACGGCGCACCAGACGCAGCCAAGCCAGAAAACGGCGGCCAAAATCTCGCCCCCCGTCCCATGGAAATGCTTTTGGCTGGCACGGGCGGTTGTACCGCTTATGACGTGGTGCTGATTTTGAAGCGCGGACGTCACGACGTCCGCGGCTGCAGCGTCAAGCTCAGAAGCGAACGCGCCGAAGTGGACCCCAAAGTGTTCACCCGCATCAACATGCATTTCACAGTCACGGCCAAAGGCGTGCCTGCCAGTGCCGTCGAGCGCGCCATCGCCATGAGCCACGACAAATACTGCTCGGCCAGCATCATGATCGGCAAAACTGCTGAGATCACCACCAGTTTTGAGGTGGTGGAGGCCGCTTAAAACGCAGTTAAACCCGGTGTGCCACCGTTGTCATGACCTTGGCAGCGGCTTGCATCAGTGACTTGACCGGGGCGGGCAGCTCCACGGCACCCGCTTGTTGCGCCATTTGGGCGTGGGCGATCTCGTCATCCTTCATGGCCGACACAATGGCGCGCGATGCCAAGTCGGACGCTGGCAGCAAGTCCATATGGCTTTGCAAATGCGCTTCGACCTGCCGCTCGGTCTCCACCACAAAACCCAAACTCACCTTATCGCCACCCAGCTTGCCAGCGGCAAACCCAATGGCAAAAGCGCCTGCATACCAAAGCGGATTGAGCCAAGAAGGGCGGTCATTCAGGTCATTTAGACGTTGTTGTGTCCAGGCCAAGTGGTCTGTCTCCTCGCGGCTGGCTTCGGCCAACTGGGCACGCATTGCGGGGCTCTGGCAAGCCAAGGCTTGTCCTGTGTAAAGCGCTTGGGCGCACACCTCACCCACGTGGTTGATGCGCATGAGGGCACCTGACTGGCGGCGTTCAGCGTCGCTCAGTTCCAAATCGGCCACTTGGGCGGCAGGATTTGGGCGGCTGGCACGAGGCTCGGCAAACAGGGTGCGCAAAGCGCTGTCTGTGGCCAGTATCAAAGCATTCATCATGGACAAAGTTTACTCACCTGGCCGTCAGGCTGTCAGCGGCACGGTCCATGATCGCTGAGTGAACTGGTGAATTACTTTTGCCGGTTCTGATGTTTTCAATTCAAAACTTCTTGGAAGTTATTGAATTTATTGGGAAAACAGATTTTCCATGAGACGGTTTTAGGGTAAGTACCATGGTATGTTGCATGCCAACAACAAAAACAGCTAATCTTTCGCATATGTCTTGGCGAAGTCATTTACCTCTGGTGGAATACACACAACTTCCTGAATTGGAGGTTGGCTCAGGGTCTCGAAGGGTGATAGTCACCCATCTGATCTAGGCCCTTTTTTAACCTTGGAGAAATTTGCAATGAAAAAAACTCTGATTGCTCTGGCTGTTCTGGCAGTTTCGGGCGCCGCTATCGCTCAATCCACAGTGACCATTTCCGGTAACTTGGACTTCGCTGCTTCCTCTACAGGTGGCACACAAGCCGCTTCTAAAGGCTCTACCATCGCCACCACAACTGGCACATCC
>NZ_CALPTI020000030.1:0-28255 GCF_943326455.1 Limnohabitans sp. Rim8 | reverse complement strand
TCAAAAGCTGGAATTGAGACCGAGGGTGTAACCAAGAGGTCGTAGCGCTGCATGAACTGTCGCATGTGCGAGCCCAGCACACCGCGGCGCTGGTTCAATTGCTGCACTTGTAAGGCGGTCAGTTGGGCGCCCAGTTCGGCCTCAGCCCGGAAATCCGGGTCAGCCACGGCCTGCTGGGCAACGCTCAAGCCTTGCCACACGGTGTGTGCGCCCAAAAACCACAGGCCAGTGGTGATCTCCAGCGGGTCTTCAAAATCCGGATCAACCTGCTCCACATGCGCACCCAAGGCCTGCAGTTGCAAAACAGCCGCGTTCACCGCAGCAGCGATTTCGGGGTGCACATTCTTGGCATAACCCAAGGTGGGCGAATAGGCGATGCGCAGGCCCCGGATGCCATCTTCAAGGCCCACGGTGTAGTCACTCGCGTCCGGCGGCAGCGATGTCCAATCGCGGGCATCGGGCTGTTTGAGCACGTTGGTCATCAGGGCGGCATCGCGCACGCTCATGGTGTGGGGCCCCAAATGCGCCACCGAGCCAAAAGGCGACAAGGGGTAAGCAGGCACCCGGCCAAAACTGGGTTTCAGGCCCACGTTGCCGCAAAAAGCTGCTGGAATGCGTACGCTGCCTGCACCATCGGTGCCCACACTCAAGGGCCCCAGACCTGCGGCCACCGCAGCAGCCGTTCCGCCCGAGGAGCCGCCGGGTGTGTGGGCCAGGTTCCAGGGATTGCGCGTGATGCCAGTGGCAGGCGAATTGGTCTCGCCTTTGCAACCAAATTCGGGGGTGGTGGTTTTGCCCAGCAGCACCGCACCCGCTTCGCGCAAGCGGGCAGTGGCCGGTGCGTCCACATCCCAAGTCTGGTTCGGGTCGATCGTGCGGCTGCCACGCAAAGTGGGCCAGCCTTGGGTCAAGATCAGGTCTTTGATGGAAGTTGGCACGCCGTCCAAAGCGCCCACGGGCGCACCTTGCTGGCGGTGCGCCTGCCAACGGGCTTCACTGGCACGGGCACTGGCCAAGGCGGCTTTTTCATCCACCAGGCAAAAGGCATTGATTTGCGGGTTGACACGTCCAATGCGCTGAATCACGGCCTGCGTTACCTCTACCGGCGAAGCCTGCCCGCTGCGGTACAACGCCAGCAGTTCATGGGCTGGGGCTTGGGTCAGGTCTTGCGAAGCTGCTGCTGCAGATGCTTGGGGTGCTGTGCGCATGGTCGTGCCTCTGAGGTGGTGATTCAAAAACCCTTTGCCTGCGGTCGGGTCAGGTCAGGGTCATGGCCGGGTGCGGGTATGGGGGCTGAGCTTTTTCCAAGGCAAGTCCGCCGGGTCGGCCGCCATGGGGCCAGCCGCTTTGGCCACCAACACACGGCTGGCAATGGGTGTGAAGTCGGCGCGAAAATGGTTAGAGCTTTTGACCACCAAGAGCTTCATCTGCTCAGGCTGGATGCCCACGGCGCGAAAGAGTTCTCGGTCCAGCATTTGCATCTTGCCGCTGGCCACGGCGATCAGCACACCGTCGATTTCAAGGCAGGCGCAGGGGCCGATGTGGGCTTTCATGCCGGTCATCATCGGGCCTTTGAGTTCGCAGTCATCTGCCCCCAAAGCGCGCACCGTAAAGCGCCCCTGCAAAGGCGAATCACTGTCCTCGCCGGTAAAGGTGGGCACAGCTTTGCCCAAAGCCAACTGCAAACTGGCCCCCACACCGGCCTCATGGGCCATGCGGGCAGCTGCGGGGTCATAAAGCAAGCCCACAGCCACTTGGCCTGGCCAGCGCTGGCCAGCGCCTTGCTGCAACAAGGCATGCAGCATGCCGGTGGTGTTGCTGTCGCCGCCAGCGCCCGGATTGTCTTGCGTGTCGGCCATCACCACGGGGGCTGAAGACACTTCGGCTGTGGCCAGCGCCTGCGCCACGGCTTCACGGGCGGGCAACACATCGGGGCGCCATTGGCTGGGCTCGGCCACGCGTTCAAACAAGCGCTGGACAGCAGATTCGGCGCCTGGGCCACAGCCCCAGACCACCGGTCCACACTCGTCAAAATCAGAGGCCGGAAAACCCATGCAAAAACTCAACATGCAGCCAGTTTGTGTCTCGAGCGCCATCATCTCGTCATAAAGCCCTTGGGCAGGGGCCATCCAGGTGCTTTGTGCGTTGAGTGGAATCAAAAACGGCAGGCGACGTGCCTGCACAGAGCGCTTGGTGCCTGCACGCAAATGTTCGCGCAGCAAGATGGCGGCCCGCTCGCCGGTGTCGGCCATGTCGATGTGTGGGTAAGTGCGGTATGCCACCAGACCATCGGACACGCGCAGCATGCGCTGGGTCACGTTGGCGTGCAGATCCAAGCTGGCCACGATGGGCACGCGGGGGCCCACCACCGCTCGAATGCGAGCGATCAATTCACCCTCGCTGTCATCGGCGTTTTCGGCCACGGCGGCACCATGCAAGTCCAAGTACACGCCGTCCAAGCCCTGCACCATGGCGGCGCGCACGTCTTCCAAGATGGCGCTGCAAATGCGCTCAAAAGCGTCGCGCGTGACATAAGACGATGGCGTGGCCCCGGCCCAAGCCGAAGGTACCAATTGCCAACCCTCGCGGCGCGCCGAGTCAATGAAGCCTCCCGCAGGAATGTTCACGCCGGTCATCTGGTCCAGCATGGCCTGCCCCCGCACATAAGCAGGAAAAGCCTCACCGGTTTGGAAAGCAGCCCAATCGGCCAAGCTGGGGGCAAAGGTGTTGGTCTCGTGCTGGTAACCAGCCATCAGGATACGGGTCATGGATCAAAGCACTCAGGCAGGGGACAAGTTTCAAAGTGCCTCAAGAGGCGGCAATGCAGCGGGTGCAGCAAAAAACAAACGGCGTGTGTAGTCTTGTTGGGGGTTGGCATACAACTCGGCCGTCGGACCTTCCTCGACAATGCGGCCTTGGTGCATCACGATGACGCGATCACACAACTGGGCGGCCACACGCAGGTCATGCGTGATGAACAACAAACCCAAGCCCAAACGGCCCTGGATTTCTCGCAACAAATTCAGAATCTGCGCCTGCACGCTCACATCCAAAGCGCTGACGGCTTCGTCGGCCACCAACACCTGGGGCCTGCATGCCAGCGCACGCGCAATGGCCAAGCGCTGCCGTTGGCCACCACTGAACTGACTGGGGTAGCGCTGCAAAGCTTCAACCGGCAAACGCACCTGGGCCATCAGCTCGGCGGCCAAGGCTTCAGCCTGAGCGCGGGTTTGACCAAAGTTCATGGCGCCCTCCACCATGGACTGGCCCACGGTGCGGCGCGGGTTGAGCGAGCGGTTGGGGTCTTGAAACACCACTTGAACCCGGTTGCGCAAGGCCCGCAAGCGGGCCTCAGGCAAGTTCGCCACTTCGTGTTCACCCCACAAAATCTGGCCCTCGGTCGGATCAATCAAACGAATCAGGCAACGGGCCAACGTCGATTTGCCCGAACCCGACTCACCCACAATGCCCACGGTCTCGCCGGCACGCACCGCCACATGGGCGTTTTGCAAGGCAGCGGTCGCGCGGTTGCGGCCCATCCAGTCGCGGCTGGCATAGGTTTTACCCACAGCTTGTCCAGTCAGCAACGCGGGGCCACTGAAAGCAGGTTTGGCCGCTGGCGGGGTCATGCCGGGCACGGCCGACAACAGCTGGCGTGTGTAATCGGCTTTGGGGCGGCGCAAGACCTGTTCACACAGACCGCCCTCAACGGCTTCACCCTGGTTCATGACCAACACCTCGTCGGCGATCTCGGCCACCACGCCCATGTCATGGGTGATGAAGAGCACGGCACTGCCTTGCTCGGTTTGCAGATCGGCGATCAAACGCAAAATTTCTTTTTGTGTGGTGACATCCAACGCCGTGGTCGGCTCGTCACAAATGATGAGTGCGGGCTTGAGCACCACCGCCATGGCGATCACGATGCGTTGACGCTGCCCACCGCTGAGCTGGTGCGGGAAGCTGCGCAGCATGCGCTCGGGGTCGGGCAGGCGCACCCGCTCAAAAATGCGCAAAATTTCAGCGCGGCGCTGCGCCGCCGGCCAATCGGTGTGGGTCGAGAGCAACTCATCGACTTGGTCACCACAGGTCATCACCGGGTTGAGCGCGGTCATGGGCTCTTGGAACACCATGCCCATGCTACGGCCGCGCAAGGCCCTCAAACGCGCAGCCGATGCGCCCAGCAAAGACTCGCCTTGCAACACAATCTCGCCACCACTGGGTTGGAGTTCTTTGGCCAACAAGCCCATGACCGTGGTGGCCATGACCGACTTGCCCGAACCCGACTCACCCACCACGCACAAGGTCTTGCCGGGAAGGATGTTGAGCGACACCCGGTGCACCGCATGCGCACGGTCACCCCCTGGGGGCAAAGACACCGACAAATCTCGGACCGACAAAACTGGCACTGGGACAGTGTTCATCACGCCCCCCTTTTGGCAAACTTGGGGTCAAGCACATCGCGCAAACCATCGCCCAACAAATTCACCGCCAGCACCGTAGGCACCAAAAACAAAGCGGGGTACAGCACATTGCCCGGGTACTGGCTGAACTGCACACGGCCCTCGGCCATGATGTTGCCCCAGGTCGGAATGTCGGCCGGCAAGCCCAGCCCCAAGAAACTCAAAATCGCTTCAGTCAGGACAGCACTGGCTGCAATGAAGGTGCCTTGCACGATCAGGGGCGCCATGGCATTGGGCAAGATATGCCGCCACAAAATAACGGGCGTGGGCGTGGCCAAGGCACGCGCGGCCTCGACAAAGGGCTCTTCGCGCAAGGACAAGACCAAAGACCGAACCAAGCGGGTCACACGTGGAATTTCGGGCACCGCGATGGCCACCACCACGGTCCACAACTGCGCGCCCAAAGCGGCCACCAAAGCAATGGCCAACAAAATGGCGGGGATTGCCATCAGCCCGTCCATGAAGCGCATCAACACCGCATCAAGTGCCCGGAAATAACCGGCCAACATGCCCAAGGTGCCGCCCACCAACAAGGCGGCCACGGCGGTGAACAAGCCCACCAACAAAGACACCCGCGTGCCGTACAAAACCCGGCTGTAAATGTCGCGCCCGAAGTTGTCAGAACCCATCCAGAAAGTGTGGGCCACGCTGGTACCGTCCAGCAGCGCAAACGCCCCCACCGTGCCCGACAAGGTGTTGATGTGGCCCGAGTCCATGGCCGCCGGATCGACCGTGCCCATCCAAGGGGCCAAACCTGCGATCAGGATCAAAAGACCCAACACCGCCGCCCCAAAACGGATGGAGGTGTTGGCCAACAATTGGGAAGCCAAGGGTTTCATGGGCATCAGTACCGAATACGCGGGTCAAGCCACAGATAGCTCAAGTCAACCAGCAAATTGATCAGCACATACAGGGCACTGAAGAACAAGACCACCCCTTGAATCACGGGAAAGTCCCGGTTGAGCACCGCGTCCACGGTCAGCGACCCCAAACCCGGGATGGCATAGACCGTCTCGGTCACCACCACACCGCCAATCAGCAAGGCCACGCCGATGCCAATGACGGTGACGATGGGCACGGCTGCGTTGCTCAGGGCGTGGCGCATCAAAACAGCTTGCTCGGTCACCCCTTTGGCACGCGCCGTGCGGATGTAGTCTTCGGTCAAGGCCTCTGAGACACTGGCCCGCGTGACCCGCGCAATCAAGGCCACATAAATGGTGGCCAAACTGAGCCAAGGCAAGACCAATTGCCAAGCCCAAGCAGCTGCACCCTGAGAAGAAGGCCCCATCAGCCGCTTGTAGCCCTGCACCGGGAACCATTTGAGCTCAATGGCAAAGATGTAGATCAGCACATAACCGATGACAAACACCGGCACCGAGAAACCGGCCACCGCAAAGCCCGACAAGATGCGGTCCAGCCAACCGCCCATGCGCCAGGCCGCCAAGGTGCCCAAAGGCACCGCCACCAACACAGCCAAGAACATGGTGCCCGCCGCCAGCGACAGGGTCGGCTCGATGCGCTGGCCAATCAACTCCAAGACCGGCTTGCCCAAGTAAAAGGAATACCCCAAGTCACCCTGCAGCACGCCGCTGAACCAGATCCAAAATTGGGTCCAAAGGGGCTCACTCAAGCCCAGTTGCTCACGGATCCGGTCAATGTCCTCGTTGGTTGCGTTGTTGCCCGCGATCACCGCCGCCGGATCGCCCGGCGTGAGGCGCAAGATCAGGAAGACCACCACAGCCACCGTCAACAAGACAGGGATCAGCGACAGCAATCGCTGCATTAAAAAACGCAACATGAGGGCTTTCGTGACGCCGCAAAAAGTTCGAAGTCAGCACGCTGGCGTGCCGACTTGAATCAATTTTTCTTGATGTTCCAGTAAACCTGCGCACCTGCAGGTACCAAGCCAGAGATGTTTTTACGCAGCGCAGCCGGGTTGAAATACTGACCCAATGGGACGTGCGAAGCGGTCTCCATGGCGCGCAGCTGAATTTGCTCAGCAATCTGCTTTTTCTGCGCATCGTTGGTGGCCTGAGCAAACTTGACCTTCAAGTCCTCGATCTGCTTGTCATCCTGCCAACCAAACCACCCCCGGTCACCGGCAGCATTCATCATGGCCATGGTCAAGGGGTTCAAGATGTCGCCAGCCGTCCAAGCCGTCATGAAAGCGTTCCAGCCGCCTTGCGCTGGGGCATCCTTTTTGGCGCGGCGTGCCACCAGTGTGGCCCAGTCCATTTGCTGCATGTCCACCTTGAAGCCCGCAGCTTCCAGTTGCTGCTTGGCCACCAAAGGCAGTTTGGCAATCGAGGCCAGATCGGTCGGGCGCATCAAGAGCACAGGGGTGCCGTCATAACCGGCTTCTTTCAGCATTTGGGCGGCCTTTTTGGGGTCGGCCATGCCGGTGTAGATGCCCATCTTGTCGCTGGCCAAGGGCGTGCCACAGGGATAGATGCTCTTGCAAAAAGCAAACATGCCCGGTGCGCCCACCTGGGTTTTCAGGTGCGCTTCTTGACCCAAAGCAACCATGGCCGCTTGGCGGATCTTGACGTTGTTGAAAGGCGCATGCAGGTGGTTGAAGCGGAAAATGAACTGCAAACCGGCTGGCTGTGCATCCACGATCTGGATGTCTTTTTGCGCCTTCAAAGAGGAGTACTGCTCAAAGGTGGGTTGCTCGACGATGTCGACCTCACCCGCCACCAAGGCATTGAATTGGGTCTGGGGGTCACGGATGATGACCCACTCCACGCGGTCCACATGCACAGACTTGCCGCCCGTGGTGCCGTCTGGCGCCTCGGTGCGCGGCTTGTACTTGTCGTTTTTCACATACACCAAGCGCTCACCCGGCTTGTATTCTTCGGCCACAAAGCGGTATGGGCCAGAACCCACATGCTCTTTGATCTGCTCGGTGCCCGGTGTGGCTGCGATGCGGGCGGGCATGATGAACAGCACGTTGGATGAGGGCTTGCCCAAGGCTTCCAGCATCACGCCAAAAGGCTGCTTGAGTTTGATGACAAAGGTCTTGGCGTCGGGGGCGCTGTAGTTGTCCACGCTTTTGGCCAACACACCGCCAAAGCTGTCTCGGCTGGACCAACGCTTGATCGAGGCCACCACGTCTTCGCTGGTGACGGGCTTGCCGTCATGGAACTCCAAGCCATCGCGCAGTTTGAATGTCCAGGTCAGGTTGTCTTTGCTGACCGTCCACTTGTCCACCATCTGAGGCTTGACCTTGCCGGCCAAATCAGTGCCGAACAAGGTGTCGTAAATCATGTAGCCATGGTTGCGGGTGACAAATGCCGTGCTCCAAACCGGGTCGAGGATGGTCACGTTGGCGTGGGGCACCACCTTGAGGGTCTTGGTTTGCGCCTGAACAGCCCACGGGCTCAAGAGGGCGACAGACAAGGATGCCAAGGCAAAAAGAGAACGACGCTTCATAAATCTACTCCAGTCAATAGGGTGACATGATCAGGTGAACGGTATCACTAAAAATCCAAAGATGAACCCATCAGCCACAAACATTATCGACTTCAGCGCCAAGGACTTGTCACGCGCGATACACCAACGCCAGGTGTCGTGTCACGAACTCATGCAAGCCACCTTGACGCAGGTCGACCGGCTCAACCCCGAGAGCAACGCCATCGTCAGCCGAGTTGACCCCGAGGTGCTGTTGCGCCAAGCCCACGATCGCGATGCGCAACTGGCGCGGGGCGAATCCATGGGCTGGATGCACGGCATGCCCCAAGCCATCAAGGATTTGGCCAATGTGCAGGGCTTGCGCACCAGTTTGGGCAGCCCGCTGATGAAGGACTCTGTGGCCGCTGAAGATGGCCTGATGGCCCAGCGCATGAAGGCATCGGGTGCGATCGTGATCGGCAAAACCAACACCCCCGAGTTTGGTTTGGGTTCGCACACCTTCAATGAAGTGTTTGGAGCCACACGCAACGCCTGGAACCCGCACAAGTCCGCCGGCGGCAGCAGCGGTGGCGCGGCTGTGGCCTTGGCCCGGCGCATGTTGCCGGTGGCCGATGGTTCAGACTTCATGGGCAGCCTTCGCAACCCGGCGGGATGGAACCATGTGTTTGGCATGCGCCCCTCACAAGGGCGAGTGCCGATGCAACCCGTGCCAGACGCCTTCATTGCACAACTGGCCACCGAAGGCCCCATGGCCCGTCATGTGGCCGACCTGGCTCAGCTCTTGTCGGTGCAGGCCGGCCCCCACCCAGCCAGTCCGCTCAGCCTGGCCGATGACCCCGCCCTGTTTGCGGGCAACCTGGACAGTGACCCCAAAGGCCAACGCGTGGGTTGGTTGGGTGATCTGCAAGGCTACTTGCCCGTCGAAGACGGCATTTTGGAAGTTTGCCAATCTGCCCTGAAGAGTTTCACTGACATGGGCTGTGCGGTGGACGAAGCCCAGTTGGGCATGCCACCCGAGCAAATTTGGCAGACCTGGTTGGTGTGGCGCCAAGCCTTGGTGGGGCCGCGCATCGCGACTTTGTTGCTCAACCCGGCCAACCGTGCCCACATCAAAGCCGAGGCGCTATGGGAGCATGAACAATTCCTCACCCTCACGGGAGCGCAGCTCATGGCCGGCAGCGCCAGCCGCACACGCTTTCACCACAGCATGCTGGCATTGTTTGAAAAGTTCGATGTGTTGGCGATTCCGGTATCTCAGGTTTGGCCCTTTGACGTCACCCAGCGCTGGCCGCAAAGCGTTGCGGGCCGCACCATGGACACTTACCACCGCTGGATGGAGGTGGTGATTTACGCCACCTTGGCAGGCTTGCCGTCCATCAGCTTGCCGGCCGGTTTTGGCACCAACGGGCTGCCGATGGGATTGGCGCTGATTGGCAAGCCACAAGGCGATTGGGCGCTCCTTAAGTTGGCGCACGCTTACGAAAAAGCCAGCCAAGAACTGATCAACCGGCGCCCGCCAGGCGTTTGAGGCTGGACCCGAGGCCAGGCCTCAGTTTTGTTGCCAAGGCAGCCCGCGAACGCGCCAGCCGCCTTGGACACCCCGGTGCGCCTGGTCGTCCGGGTCGCCCTCAAAGCCCTCAAGGATGTTGTAGGCCTGCAAACCCAGCTCGGTGGCCCGCTGGGCAGCGGCGATCGAACGCACACCGCTTCGGCACAGCATCAAGAGTTTTTGCCCCTCTGCGCCCAAAGCCTGCACGCCCGCGTCAAAGTCAGGGTTCACCGCCATGCCGGGCCACTGCTTCCAGGCCACAGCATGGGCACCGGGCACAAAACCCACCCAAGCCCGTTCAGCGTCAGTCCGCACGTCCACCAATTTGGCCTCGCCCGATTGCACCCAGGCCCAAGCCTGTTCAGGCGAAATATCGCCGGCATAGCCAATGGCCGCTGGGATGGCCGGAAATGTGGGTGCAGGCGTGGCGGATGAGGTCATGGGGTGTTCAATCAAAAGGGTATGGGTCAGTCAAGGCACCGTTGGCAGAAGCCTCTGGCTCAAATCATAGCTTTCCGCTTGGCTGTCCAAGTGTCAGTGACAGGACAGGCCGCAACGGCTAAGATGCGGGTTTTGGTTGACGTTTACGTCAACGTCAAAGCCACAAGACCGCCCTGCTACCGGAGACCCCCATGACCGACCTGTCCGCCGAATTCAAAGCCTTGGCCGAATACCGACCCACCCACAAGGTGCGTTTTGTCACTGCCGCCAGTCTTTTTGACGGGCACGACGCTGCCATCAACATCATGCGCCGCATCCTTCAAAGCATGGGCGCCGAAGTGATCCACCTGGGCCACAACCGCTCGGTGGACGAGGTGGTGACCGCCGCGCTGCAAGAAGATGCGCAGGGCATCGCCATCAGCTCTTACCAAGGCGGGCACAACGAATATTTCAGCTACATGGTGGACCTGCTCAAAGCCCGAGGCGGCGAGCACATCAAGGTGTTTGGCGGCGGCGGCGGCGTGATCGTGCCGTCCGAGATCCGCGCCTTGGCCGACAAAGGCGTGCGCATTTTCAGCCCAGAAGATGGCCAAAAAATGGGCTTGGCCGGAATGATCGGCGAGATGGTCATGCGCTGCGACCAAGACATCAGCCCCCTGGCCCCCAAGACCGTGGATGCGATTCAAGGCCATGGCGAAATGCACTGGCGTGCGCTGGCGCAGTTGATCACAGCGCTTGAAAACGACAAAGCCGATGCCAGCGTTGTCAAAGCCGTGCGCGAACAAGCCGCACAAAAGAAGGTGCCCGTGCTGGGCATCACCGGCACCGGCGGTGCCGGCAAGTCGAGTCTGACCGACGAGTTGATTCGACGCTTGCGGCTGGACCAAGGCGACGCGCTGCGCGTGGCCGTGATCTCCATCGACCCTTCGCGTCGCAAGAGCGGTGGCGCGCTGCTGGGCGACCGCATCCGCATGAATGCGATTTCACCTTGGTCGCAGGGCCCGCGCGTGTTCATGCGCTCGCTGGCCACGCGTGACTTTGGCTCTGAGATCAGCAAATCGCTGCCCGATGTCATCGCTGCTTGCAAGGTGGCCAATTTTGACGTGATCGTGGTCGAAACCTCCGGCATTGGCCAAGGCGACGCCGCCATCGTGCCGCATGTGGACGTGCCCATGTACGTGATGACCCCCGAATTTGGCGCAGCCAGCCAGCTCGAAAAAATCGACATGCTCGACTTTGCCGAGTTTGTGGCCATCAACAAGTTCGACCGCAAAGGCTCATCCGATGCCCTGCGCGATGTGGCCAAACAAGTGCAGCGCAACAAAGAAGCCTGGACCGTGCCCACCGAGCAAATGCCCGTGTTTGGCACCATGGCCGCGCGCTTCAACGACGACGGTGTGACAGCGCTGTACCAAGCCCTCAAAGCCCGCTTGGCCGAGCTGGGCATGCAGACCACCGAAGGCCGTTTGCCTGTGGTCAAGGTGCGCTACAGCACCCACCAAAACCCGGTGGTGCCCTCCTCGCGCACCCGCTACTTGGCAGAGATCAGCGATACGGTGCGCGGCTACAAGAAACGTGCCCGCGACCAGGCCCGCCTGGCCCGCGAAATCCAGCAACTGCGCGCTGCCGCCCGCATGCTCGAAGTGGGCAAGTCCGGTCGCGCCAAAGCTGCAGAGGCCGCCATTGACCTGGCCGTGAGCCGCGAACAAACCCAAGACCCAACAGCCCGCAAACTGCTGGCCCAATGGCCCGACATGCAAAAAGCCTATGCCGGCGACGAATACGTGGTGAAGATCCGCGACAAAGAAATCCGCACGGCCCTCACCACCCAATCTTTGTCTGGCACCACCATCCGCAAAGTGGCGCTGCCCCAATACGAAGACGACGGCGAAGTGCTCAAGTGGCTGATGCTGGACAACGTGCCCGGCAGCTACCCCTACACCGCAGGCACCTTCGCATTCAAGCGCGAAGGAGAAGACCCCACCCGCATGTTCGCCGGCGAAGGCGACCCCTTCCGCACCAACCGCCGCTTCAAGCTGGTGTCAGAGGGCTTGCCCGCCAAGCGCTTGTCCACCGCGTTTGACTCGGTCACGCTGTACGGCAACGACCCTGACCTGCGCCCCGACATCTACGGCAAGATCGGCAACTCGGGCGTGAACGTGGCCACGCTCGACGACATGAAGGTGCTGTACTCGGGCTTTGACCTGTGCAACCCCACCACCTCGGTGTCGATGACCATCAACGGCCCCGCGCCGTCCATCTTGGCCATGTTCATGAACACGGCCATTGACCAAAACCTCGACAAGTTCAAACTTGAGAACGGCCGCGAACCCACCGAGACCGAAGCCGCCAAGATCCGCGAATGGGTGCTGGCCAACGTGCGCGGCACGGTGCAAGCCGACATCCTGAAAGAAGACCAAGGACAAAACACTTGCATCTTCTCGACCGAGTTTTCATTGAAAGTGATGGGCGACATCGCGCAGTACTTTGTGCACCATGACGTGCGCAACTTCTACTCGGTGTCCATCTCGGGTTACCACATCGCTGAAGCCGGAGCCAACCCCATCAGCCAGCTGGCGTTCACGCTGAGTAACGGTTTCACCTTTGTCGAGGCGTATCTGGCGCGCGGCATGCACATCGACGACTTCGCCCCCAACTTGTCGTTCTTCTTCAGCAACGGCATGGACCCGGAGTACACCGTGATGGGCCGCGTGGCGCGTCGCATCTGGGCGGTGGCCATGAAAGAAAAATACGGCGCGAACGAGCGCAGCCAAAAGCTCAAGTACCACATCCAGACCTCGGGCCGCAGCCTGCACGCGCAAGAGATCCAGTTCAACGACATCCGCACCACACTGCAAGCGCTGATCGCAATCTACGACAACTGCAACAGCCTGCACACCAACGCGTTTGACGAAGCCATCACCACGCCCACCGAAGACTCGGTGCGCCGCGCCATGGCGATCCAAATGATCATCAACCGCGAGTGGGGCTTGGCCAAAAACGAAAACCCCAGCCAAGGCGCCTTCATCATCGACGAGCTGACCGAGTTGCTGGAAGAAGCTGTGCTGGCCGAGTTTGAAAAAATCGCCGAGCGCGGTGGCGTGCTGGGCGCGATGGAAACCGGCTACCAACGCGGCAAGATCCAAGACGAGTCCATGCACTACGAGATGCTCAAGCACACCGGCGAGTTGCCCATCATCGGCGTCAACACCTTCCGCAACCCCAAGGGCGACGAAGTCATGGAAACGCTGGAACTGGCCCGCTCGACCGAAGAAGAAAAGCAGAGCCAACTCCAGCGCCTGAACGACTTCCACGCCCTGCACGCCAAAGAGTCGCCGGCCATGCTCAAACGTTTGCAGCAGGCCGTGATCGACAACGGCAACGTGTTCGAAGTACTGATGGACGCGGTGCGGGTGTGCTCTCTCGGCCAGATCACCAATGCGCTGTTTGAGGTGGGTGGTCAGTACCGACGCAACATGTGATTTGAAAGGCATCGCCCATGGTTAAACGTCACTCAATTTTGACGCTGGCTCTGCTGTTGGTGGGGGCTTGGGCGCACGCCGACACGGCGGCCTTCCTGCGCGAGCGTGAGCAAAAATTCAAGCCGCCCGCTGCAGCCAAGGACTTCCACACTTTTGCGCCGGTCAGGGTGGCCACGTTTTCCAACTGGGCCAAGTACTTCAACTCCTGCACCATTGAGCCGGGGCCACAAAGTCGCAACTTGGGACAAGGGCAGTTGCCTCGCCCGCTGAGTTATTCACGCTTCCCTGTAGGCGGAACCCGAACCCTGGATGACTTTGTAGAAACCTACCAAGTCACTTCCTTGATTGCCGCGCAAGGTGACACAATTCTGGAAGAGCGCTACCCGCGCATGCGTTTAGCTTCGGATAAATTCGCGTCCTTTTCCATGGCCAAGTCCATCACCGGTTTATTGGTTGGCATTGCGCTGGACGAAGGCAAGATCGCCTCGCTGGACGACCCGGCCAGCAAGTATGTGCCAGCCATTGCTGACTCGGCCTATGGCGCCATCAGCTTGCGGCACCTGCTGCGCATGAGCTCAGGCAGGATCTACAGCGAAAACTACTCAGGAGCGGATGACAACGCCCGTACCTTGTCCAGCCTAGAGTCACAGGGCGCCATCACGGCCATCAACATATTCACAGGAAAACCCTTTCACACGCCCGGCACCAAATTCAACTACGCAGGGATTGAATCCATCGTGCTCAACCAGGTGGTCTCTCACGCCACAGGACAATCCATCTGTCAGTACATGCAGGAAAAAATTTGGGGCCCCATTGGTGCTCAAGACAGCGGCACGTGGCAACTGGACGGTGCGGGTCAAGCCATGGGCCAAATGGGGTTTGCTGCCACAGCCCGCGACTGGGTGCGCCTGGGACTGATGATCGTCAACGATGGCAAGGTCGGTGATCGACAAGTCATCTCCAAATCGTATCTGGATGAGGCCACGCGCATGAGCGCTCAACCCGAACAGTTTCACAAAGGCAAGGGGGTCAATCGTCTTTACGGATATGGCTACCAATTCTGGCTGCACGGTGAAAACCAGCCGGTCATGTTGGGGGTATATGGTCAACACTTGTTTCTGGATCGCAGCCGCAAAGCCGTTTTGCTGATCACCAGCGCCTGGCCCAGCACAGTCATGCCCATGTACTCCATGAATTACAGCCGCTTGTTTGAAGCTTTCACCGAAAGTCTGGATACGCCGCCCACCAAGCCTTGACGCACTTGACCTAGCGCATCCCAGTCAGCAGGATGGCAAGCCTCATTGGGTCTGCGCCCAAGCATCATGTGAACGCTATCGCGTGACAATTATCCTTGTATTTTTAATATGACATGTTTAAAATGCAAGGATGTTTCAAAGAAAATCTGCGCTTGAAATACGCCAACAACTGGGCTTGAGCCCTGCTGTGGCCATTTTGGGCGCCCGTCAAATCGGCAAGACCACGCTGGCCAAGCAAATCGCTGCTGAGTTTCCTGACTCGATTTACCTTGACTTGGAAAACGCCCAAGCTCGCGCCAAGCTGGATCAAGCCGATGTATTTTTCGAAGCCAACCGTCACCGCTTGGTGGTTTTGGATGAAATTCAAAATGTCCCGGAGCTGTTCAGCACCCTGCGTGGGGAGATTGATGCAGACCGGCATCCTGGTCGATTCCTGATCCTGGGTTCAGCCTCATTCAAATTGCTCCAGCAATCCCAATCCCTCGCGGGGCGTTTGGCCTTGGTGGACATGGCCCCCCTGCTGTTGAGCGAAGTGCATCAAAGTTTTCAAGACATTCAAACCCTGTGGGTGCGTGGTGGATTTCCCGGCAGCTATACCGCGCCTCAAGACGACGCCTCTTGGCTCTGGCGCGATGCTTTTGTCAGGCACTTCCTCCACACCGATCTGCCCGCCTTGGGCATCAATATCGAGCCCGAATTGATGCGGCGCTTTTGGCGCATGGTGGCGCACCTGCACGGCCAGCTGTTCAACGCGTCCAGCATCGCGGCATCACTGGGCGTCTCGTCACCCACAGTCACCCGGTATTTGGACCATTTGGTGCAGTCGCTCATGCTGCGCCGCTTGGAGCCGCTCCATGCCAACTTGGGCAAGCGGCTGGTCAAATCACCCAAAATTTATGTGCGCGACAGTGGTTTGCTGCACTACCTGCTGGGCATGCGCAACGTCCATGATTTGATGGGCCACCCCAACACGGGCGCTTCATGGGAAGGCTTTTGTATCGAGCAAATTTGCAACCATTTGCCCACAGGTGCCAGTGTTTCTTTTTACCGAACCGCCGCGGGCGCTGAGTTGGATGTGGTGGTTGAGACAGGCCATAAAACCACCGGGTTTGAAATCAAATTTTCGTCTGCCCCCAAAGTGTCCAAAGGCTTTTGGCAGGCCTGCGAAGACATCGGGGTCCACAAAGCCTACGTCGTGGCGCCTGTGCAAGAGGGTTGGGCCATGCCAAACAATGTCCAAGTCGTCTCGCCTTTGGACATCCCCAGGCTTCTGAGCAACTGTTGAATGACCTTAGGATACGCCACCGCCTTGCCGGTGAATGTGTTTGTGCAAGACTTCGATAACCCGTTCCAGTGAAAAGGCTCACCGCCATGACCCAACGTATTCCACAAGCCCTGATGGGCCTCATTTGCATGGGGTGCATCTCTGTCGGAGCTCAGCCCCAACAACCGCCCACACCACCCGCCGCCATTGCACCGCTGATGACGGAAGCAGAACGTCAACAGGTTGCATTTGGTACGGGGTTTTCAATCGGCAACGGCTTTGTTCTCACGGCCCAACATGTGGTCAAAAACCTCAGCAAGGTGTTGGTGGGTTCAACCCAAACAGGCAAATGGGTCAGCTCAGACGTGGTCAAAATCGATGCCGTTCTCGATTTGGCGCTGATCAAAACCTCGCTCGAGCTGCCCGCACTCCAGTTGGCCAGATCTGACAAAGTGCCGATGGGCTTAGAGGTGTCGGTGATCGGTTTCCCTCAGCCCAAAATCCAGGGTCTGACGCCCAAAATCACACAAGGCATCATCAACGGCTACCCGAACCACAAACAACAAGCAGAAGACCGGGGTTACTTTCAAATCAGCGCCGACATATCGCAAGGCAACTCAGGCGGCCCCTTGATTGGGCCCGACGGATCCGTCATCGGCATGGTCCAACGCAAGCTCAACTCGCAACGGGTTCTGGAGCGCACACAAGACTGGACCGTCAACGTGGGCTTTGCGCTGCGGTCATCGCATATTTTGGGATTTCTCGAAGGGACTGCGGCCACGGTGCAAGTCAAACCCCTTGAAACACAAACCCTCCTGCGCCCCTTTCAAATCTTTGAAAAGGTCAACCCAGGCGTTGTGTCCATCATTGCCAGAACAGAACCCGTCAACAGGTGATCGCCTGCTTAAACTCAGCAGCCCCCGTCAACGCGCACCCTCAATCCACAGAAAAACCTAAAAACTGGTTCAGCAAAGCTGCCGAAGCCAGCAACTTGTAAGACGCCAAGGCTTTGTCCACCTCTGCATCGATCAAATCCCTGCCCGAAAAATACAAAGCTTCTTGTGCGGTCAGCAAATCCAGCAACGTACCCCGGCGATAAGCGTACTGCTCTCGCACCATGCGCAGCGAATCGGCGGCCAACCCCGCCGTCAAACGGCGAGAGTTCAACAAGGGTTGTGCAAACTGCGACTCCATGATCAATTGCTCAATCTGCCGCTTGTACTCCAGCTCTGCGGCCTGCAACTCTTCTTGAGACTGCATGACTTTTTGCACCGCTTGATCAATTCGCGCCGTATCTGCACCGCCGGTATACAAGGCCTGCCTCGCCACCAAGGCAACCGTCCTGTCCGTACCCGGCGTTCCAGGCGCAACCCAATCACGGCGGGTCGAACTCAACTCCAAATTAATGCTCGCAAAAGACTTGGCCCGCGCATTTCTCGCATCGGCTTCTGCCACAGCGCGAGCGGCCTGCGCCACCCTGACCTTCCAACTCACCTGACCTGCCAAGCCCACTTCAGACATCAAGTCGCCAGTGGCATTGATGTCAAACACGGGGCTGTCAAATCTGACATTCGACCCATCACCACCAAAATACTCGCGGTAGCTCGCCTGCACAGACCCCAAATTTTTGCGGTACGTGGTTTTATTCGCTGTCGCTTCTGCCAATCGCGACTCCGCCCGAACCACATCACTGAGCGTACCGCCACCAATTTCCTGCCGCTGCTTGACCAGGTTCAAGATCGCTGCGCGCGCATCCTCGTTCCTTTGAGCCAATTCAAATTGCCGCAGCGCCCTCACCAGTTCATGGTAAGCCTGTACCGCCTTGAACGACACATCCGACTCGGTTGAAAACTGCCTGTAAAGACTCTGCTGGTCTTTGGCATTGGCCGCCTCGATCAAACTGTTGGTGGCACCAAAGTCATACACCAGCTGCCGCACCGTCACATTGAAACTGGCATTGTCATAAACGCGTGAAGGTGTCCCCAAAATCGCACTGGGATCGTTGTTCACCTTGCCATTGTTCAACTGGGTGGACACCTGCGGCATCCAGCCCGCACGCGACTCTCGGATCGCAAATTGATTGGCCCTGCGCGCAAACCGAACCGCTTTGACGTCAGGGTGTTTGAGCGCCGCATCGACCACCACGCCACGGAACGCCTCCAACTGAGCCTCACCCCAAGAGCGTCGATCCACTGACACAAAAGACTGCATGAAAGCAATCTGTGACTCCCCCAAGCCCATGACCAGAGAGTTCACCTCGTCAGGCAATGGCGCCAGTGGGGGCTGATTTTGCGCACACACGCCCCAAGAAGCCAAGGACAAACCACACGCCATCAAAAGACCAGCCATTGATTTCATCGATCAGCGCTCCCTGAATGCATTTTCTTTGACCGCCACCAAGGGCTTGGACAAATACTCCCAAATGGTTCTGTGCCCGGTGATGATGTCCACCTGCGCCTGCATGCCCGGCATGACCTCAAACTTGTTGCCACGCACCTCCATCGTGGAAGACGTCTCGATGCGGGCCACGTAAAAGCTCTCACCTTTTTCATTCGTCACCGAATCGGGCGCAATGCGAACCACCTTGCCCATCAGCGAACCAAAAATCGAATAGTCGTAGGCAGTCAACTTCACATTGGCCATCTGCCCCACCTTGACAAAGCCAATGTCACTGGGCAACACATTCGCCTCCAGCACCAACTGCTCATCCACAGGCACCACTTCCACAATCGGCTCACCCGGCTTGACGACACCGCCCACGGTGTTCACCATCACCCGGTTGACGATACCCGCCACGGGCGAGCGCATTTCTGTTCGGCCTTTTTTGTCCTTCAAGCTGGGCAATATTTCTTTGAGCGAGCGGTATTCGGCCAAGGTCTTGTTGGACTCTGCCCGCGCATCCGAACGGAACTGCCTGACGGCACTGTCCTTTCGCGCCAAGGTCTCATCCACACCCGACTGCAAGCGTTTGATGGCCGATCGCGCCGTCTCCTCACGCCCCTCGGCATCGGCCAAAGTGCGGTCCAACCGAACCAGCTCCAGCTTGGGCTCCAGGCCCTTGGCCACCAGTCTTGACAAAATTTCCCGCTCCTCACGCCCCAAACCCAACATCTTGCTGGCCGTGGCCAAAGCAATGCGGTTTTCTTGCAGCTCTTGTGTCTTTTGCTCAATTTGTGCCTGCAACATGTCCAGCTGAGACTTCAACTGTCCAGCGCGTGTCTCAAAGGCGTTGCGCTCCAAATCCACAAACTCCTTGCCGGCTTGCATCACCTGCGCATCAAACACCGGCAAAACCCCCTCACTCTCTGCGTTCAAACGGGCCAGCCGCGCGGCCAGGGCATTGGCCTGTTGCAAGCGCGATTGCAGATCCGAGTCAAACTGCGTTTCGCTCAAAGACACCAACAACGTGCCCTCGCTCACCCTTTGCCCAGCTTTGACATGAATGGCCGACACAATGCCGCCCTCCAAGTTTTGGATCAGCTGAATCTTCCCAGACGTGATCACCCGCCCTTGGCTGCGCGCCACCGTCTCCACAGTGGCAAAGTAAGCCCACAACATCAAGCCCACCGTGATGGCAGAGATCACATAAAGCAAATAGGTCGACGCCTTCTTCACCTCACCCAATTGACCCGCCTCGGCCACACTCAGCTGCTTGGGATCTGCAACACCCCTCAAAGCAGCCAGTTTGTCTTTCCAGCTCATGGTGCGGTCCCCTTGCTAGCCGCAGGGCCAAACACCAACGATTTGGGGCCATCGGCCACCACTTTGCCTTGGTCCACCACAATCACCCTGTCCACCAAATCGAGCAACGAAGACTTGTGCGTGATCACCACCAAAGTCGAAGCCGTCAAATGGCTCTTGAGCCGATCGATCAGCGCTTTTTCTGCATTCATGTCCATCGAACTGGTCGGCTCATCCATGATCAAAATAGGCGGCTTGCCCACCAACGCACGGGCAATGCTCACCGCTTGACGCTGCCCGCCCGACAACCCCTCGCCGCGTTCTGCCAGCTTGAGGTTGTAGCCATCTGGGTGGGGCGCAATGAAATCGTGCACCCCGGCAATTTGAGACGCCCACAACACATCCTCATTGCTCGGACGCATACCACCCAAGGCAATGTTGCTGCCCACCGTGCCCGAGATCAGCCACACGTCCTGCAAAACAGTCCCGATGTTTCGGCGCAAATCGGCCTTGTCAAACTGCCTCAGGTCACAACCATCCACCAACACGGCCCCCTCGGTCGGCACCCGCAGGCCCTGCATCAATTTGGACACCGTGGTCTTGCCCGACCCCAGACGTCCCAGAATCGCCACTTTTTCACCCGCTTTGATGGTGAAAGAAACCTTGTCCAAGCCCCCCGACTGCTGACCGGGGTATTGAAAACTCACGTTGCGAAACTCGATGTCGCCCGCAATCCTCTCGCGTGGAATGAACGTGGTTTGAGGCGGGTGCTCGCGCGGCGACTCCATCAAGTCTTTGAGCGCCTTGTAGCTCGACAAGGACTGGTTGATCCGGGTCACCAGCTGTGCCAACTGCGACAAAGGCGCAATGGCTTTACCCGCCAACATCGAACACGCCACAATCGCCCCGGTCCCGATGCTGCCATCACGGGCCAAGAAAACGCCATAAGACACGATGGCAATGGTGGCCGCCTGCGACCCAAAATTCGCCACGTTGCCGGCAAACTGCGACAACATGCGCGTTCTCAAACCAATCTGCGCTTGGTGCGCAATCGCCTTTTGCCAACGGTGGCGCATCTGCGCACCGGCACCGATGGCCTTCACGGTCTCCAAACCGTTCAAGGTCTCCACCAACACACCATGTTTGGTTTGGCCATCCTCAAAACTCGTCTGCACCAAACGCTTGAGCTCTGGCTGCACCACCAAACTGGCAGCGATCATCACAGGAATGATGATCACCAACACCCAAACCAATGGGCCACCCACCATCGCAATCACCACCAAAAACAAAATAGCGAACGGGATGTCGATCAGCGTGGTCAAAGTGGCCGATGTCAAAAAGTCCCGAATCGACTCGTACTCTTTGAGCACGCTGGCCATCGCACCCACCGACCCCTTGCGCGCAGCCAAATCGATGTCCAAGACCTGCTCAAACAAACTGTCGGCAATGATGGCATCGGCCCTGGCGCCCGCCACATCCAGGAAATAACCCCGCACAGTCCGGATCACAAAATCACTGAACAACACAAAACCCACACCCACCACCAAAGCGGTCAGCGTGTCCATCGCGTTGTTGGGCATCACCCGGTCATAGACGATCATCGAAAAAATCGAGGCCGCCAGAGCAAACACATTCGTCAAAAGTGCCGCCACAGCCACCTGCCAATACATCGACCGCGCTGCAAACAAAGGCCCAAAAAACCAATGCCCCATGCGCCCTTGTGGCAAATGCGCCTCATCTTGTGGGGGTCTGAGAGGGGGTTGCACACGCATGCACAGGCCAGCACTGGCCTCCATCAGCGCACCCAAGTCGCAGCGCTCCAAAGCGCTGCTGCGCGCGGGCCACATCACCATGGGCTCATCCCACTCGTGCGATGGCAGCAAAGCCGCGCAGCCACCCGACTTCAGCCTCACCAACACCGGCTCGACCGCTTGCGTCAGCAACGTCAAGGTGCAAGGCTCCAACTGCACCGACAAGCCCAGGCTCTGCAAGCTGTCGCTCACCAGATCCCAAGTCCAGCCTGCGTCCGGGTCGGAAACCCTGGCGCGCAAGGCCGCCTCGGACATCGGCTTGTCCAAGTGCGCCAACACCGATAACAGACAAGGCAAATAGTAGTCTGGAGCGTCTTCTACAGGAGAAGCAAGCTCCACAGACTGCTGCATCATCTTGGTAAGAATGGAATCTGGAGAGTTCAAATCAGCGTTCCTGCCAAATTTGTTGGTTTAACGAGATTTCAACTGAAATCTCTAAATACGGCGATTACCTAGGTAATTTCCGAATTTAAACACAAATCAAACAGATCGTCAATTTTATCAATTAAGGCCGAACCATCGCCCGGTTTTCCGCGCTGAAAGCCCTTCACCCCTGGCACCAAGTGCACAGGGGTGAAGGCTTAAACAACGGCTCTCTCCTCGTTCAGAGGTATCACACGTTGTTGTGCTCAAACAAGGGCAGCAACCTGTTGACTTCTGCGCCCGCTGAGGTCATTGCATTGGTCACATCGGTGGCCACGCTCTGCCCGTACACCGTCAGAGGAGACAGTAGTTGAGGCGTGGTTTCGACCGCTGCCACAAAGGCTTGAGCCACGTTGGTCTCGGTGGTCATCTCCACCCTCAAGTTACCCAGCAGATCAACCACAGCCGCACTCGGTGTGCCGTTGTCGCTGACCACTTGGTTATTGAAGGTAAAGATCTGGTTGCCCGAAGCGTAGGTCTTGTTGAGATCGCCCAATGCAACAGCTTGACCAGTCTTCAGCACTTGGCTCAAGTCCAGATCATCACCGGCACGAGCACTCAGGTCGTTGATCACGGCCTTCAAGTAAAGATTGCCGTTGCCTGCGTCCAGAGAACCCACCTTGAAGGTGTCACCACCGGTGCCGCCCGTCATGACCACCGTAGCAGCCACGCCGCTTGTGTGACCTGTCGTTGCTGCCACCAGCAAGTCGTTGCCGGCACCGCCGCTGAGCAAAGCCGTCTCACCGTTCAGACCCTTGTCGGCCACCAGCAAGTCATTGCCAGCCTCGCCAAAGATCCTGTCGTCGCCACCGCCGGTGCTGACCACGTCGTCGCCGTCACCCGCCAAAATGGTGTTGTCACCCCGGTTGCCGACAATCACGTTGGCCAGGGCGTTGCCCACCACCTTCATGTCCGCATTGCCGAGCAGCACGATGCTCTTGACCTGTGCGTCCTGACCTGCCGGCATGTTTTGCCCTGGTGCCAGATCCACATAGCCCAACTCCAGCGTCAGCAAATTGGCGCCACGGTCCGCACCACCGATGGTGCTGCTGTTGCCCATGAACACCATGCCTTCCTTTTGCACCACATAAGTGGTGGGCGAGGTGATGGCGTTGTCGGCAATGTAGATCACATCGCCGCGGCTGGCCAAGGCCATGGCTTGGTCGATTGAGCCAAAGCCATCGGCACCCACCACCCACACACGCACTGGCTGTGAGGGATTGTTGGACGCAAACACCAACTCTTGCAAACCGTTCACAGCCACAAAGTTGCCGTTGAGGTTGACCTCCACATCGTTGCTGACGTTGGTCCTGAACATGCCATCGAGCCTTGCAATCAGGCTGTTGGCTGGCAATGCCGAGAGCGTCGGATCAAACACCATCACCACCTGTGTGCTGTTCGCGTCGGCGGCCGCAGCAGTCAAGCTCGCGTAGCCGTTGGTGGTCTTGCCCACCACTGAGGTGGTATTGGTTCCCACCAAGGCCACATCCACAGTACCCGACAGCGTCTCAAAGCGCAGACGCTCCACCCCTTGCAGGGTATCGGTCTGGCCTGCTACTGCCACTGAGAAGGTGTTGTCAGACGTGCGGGTCACCACATTGCCCAACGTTGCCAGCAAAGCATCCTGGCTGGCCAATGGATGGTTCGCTGGGACTGCACTGGTCACACCCAGCGCAGCAGCGTTGTAGACCACGGTGTCCGAACGACTGTTCCAGTCGGCCGAATCCACGATCACATCGTTGCCCCTGCCACTGCCGATCGCGATCGAATTGGCGCTACCCAAGAGTTCGGTGTCAATGTTCAGCGTCTGACCCAAAGTGCCACCAATCTGGAGCACACCGTTGCCCGTCACGCCAAACGCCGTACTGCCCACATTGATCTGCTCGGCCTGCACGTAAGCCATGGCAAAGTCGCCGGTGGCCTTGGCGAAGCTGAACACTGGGGTGCTGGCCGTCGTTACAGACTGAACAAAACCAGGCAAGGTCGGATCGCTGTTGCTGCGCCACGCGCCAATCAGCCAGTCTGCTGCTGACCCGTTGGTGCTGCCAGCCACCGTCACGGTGTCAGTACCAGCGCCGCCCACCAGATACTCCACTTCACGTGATGCATCGAAGGTGAAGCTGTCATCACCCGAACCACCCAGCTTGCCTTCGGCAAACACACGGGTCTGGCTCAAGCCACTGGTCACATCCGTCACGTTCGAAGTGTTGCCCGGACGCAGGGCAGTGGCACCGGTAGTCGCCAAGTCGTTGCCCGCCAGATCTTGAACAGCCACTTCGTTGGCTGTCACCATGCCTACATCGGCACCAGGGTTGGTGTAGCGCAGCTGCACGCCCAAGCCCTTGGTCACCATCTGGCTCAGCGCCAAGATCACCGAGGTACCTGCAGTGTTCAGGCTGACCGATTCCACACCAATGGTGTAGCCAGCAGAAGTCACAGTGAACGCATTCTTGAGTGCGTCGCCATGGTTGGCCAGATTGAGGGCCTCGTTCAGGCGCAACTCAATCACCTGCCCCGTCACTTGACCACCACCAGAGACCACGTCCCTGAGTTGAGCCGTCCAGCTCGGGTTAGAGCCACCCACTGCAGCCAATGACGGCGCCACCTTGTCGATGGTGATCGCCTGCGTCTGCACCGTCTGGTTGCCCGCAACGTCGGTCGCGGTCAATTCCACGGTGTATGCCCCATCGGCCAAACCAGACAAGTTGCCGGTCACGTTGCCGCTGGCATTCACGCCATTGGTTGCCAAGGTGTGCACCACAGCACCTGCTGCGTTCTTCACCACAGCAGTTGTGCTGGCGATACCGGTCAAGGCATCACTGACCGTGTAGGCTTGGCTAAAGCCTGTGGCTTGCGCCAGGCTCAAAGCGGTGTCAGTCAAGGCCGGCAAGTTCAGCGTCGGGTTGGTCTTGTCAACCGTCACGGTCTGGGTTTGCACCGACTGATTGCCCGCCTTGTCCGTGGTCGTCACTTCTACGGTGTAAACACCATCGGCAAGGCCAGAGAGGTTGCCAGCCACCTGACCATTCGTGGTGGTCAAGGCCGCACCGCTCACCACCGTGCCGCCCGACTTGACGACGGCCACCGTGTTGTCCACACCCGCCACGCCCACGTCCACAGCTGTGTAAGTCTGGGTGTAGCTGGTCGCCTCTGCGGCAGTCAGCTTGTTATCGGTCAGCGCGGGCAGGGTCAAGGTCGCTGCAGTCGCATCGAACTGGACCGTCAGGCCCGAGCTCGTCACGCTGTTGCCTGCAGCGTCCAGATGCTTGGCCACCAGCGCATTGGCGCCAGGGGTCAGTGCCGTTGTCAGGGTCACATTCACTGTGCCTGCGTCCACCTGCGCTTGCGTCGTCAGCACGACGCTGCCCAGCACTGCACTGCCTTTGAGCACTTGGATCGTATCGCCCAACTCTGCACGGTTTGCATTGAATGAAACCGCGAAGGTCGACAAAGCAACATTGGTCAGGTTGTCCGTCGTGTCCGCACTGTCAGAGGTCAGGTCCAAAGCCACTGCCGTACTGATCCGTGTGTCCACAACCTGATCAACCTGTGCTGCGTTGGCCACCGTCAGCGACATGACGCCATCAAAGCCCGGCGTTGGCGTCACCGCCATGGTGAACACTTTGCCTTCTTCACCAGACACCGTGCTTGGTACCAAGGTACCGACAGTGCCGTTGGTCACTGTCACATCAGCATCAGTGAAGTTGGTCACCGGTGTTGCAAATGTGAAGGTGTACACCACTGCACCACCGGCAATGTTGGCCACATTGGGCTCATCCTCATTGATGGAGACCACCACTGGCAAGACCAGCGAACCGGCTGCGCCTGTGAAGGCAACCAGACTGTCGTATTGCGCCTTGCTGACCACGTCCGTGGTGATGAAGCTGTCGACGCCCATGGTGCGCATCAAGCCCAAATCAGCACCTTTGGCCAACAGAGCCGCAGCCGAAGCGTTGATCACCACCGTATCCGCGGCATAGAACGTCAAGCTCTTGGTCAAGGCAGCCGAAGCGTCTGTCAAGCTCACATCCAGTGGCCCAGCTTTGACCAACACCGAGCCGTTAGGCGCAGCTGTAATCGCCGCTGCCGTGCTGGCAAACGCATCCAAGATCACGAAGTTCTTGAGCAGCGTTCCGTTGACAGCTTGCAATGCCACAAACTCAACACCAGACAGCGTGTCAGTGCCCGTAAGCGGTGTGCTCACCGTCAATGCATTCGTGCCAGACTGACGTCCAAACACCGCATCTGTGGCGACCGTTCCGCTGATCAGCGCTGTGTCGGTACCAGCATCACCAAAGAGCCTGTCGTTGCCTGCACCGCCAACCAGGGTGTCATTGCCTTCACCACCGTTCAAGGTGTCGTTGCCAGCCACAGCGTCATACAGCACATCGTTGCCTGCAGTTCCCGTCAGGGTGTTGTTGCTGGCCGGTGCCGTGTCCACACCCAATTGCGTGTAATTGCTGCCCAACACCAAGCCCAGTTGGCTGGCGTCATAAGAGGCACCAATGCCACCGATCGTCACCGCCTGGCCCCATGGTGCAGGACCATTCTTCGACCCGCTAACGTCAACGTTCTCACCGGTCACGTAGGAGATGTCGATGTAGTTGTATACACCCACCGCGCTCTTGGCAAACGCACCAGTCACAGTCACGTCAGTCAAGGTCACCACGCCGGCAGAAAGACCAACAGCTGGGTTGTAAGCATCTGTGGAGCCCTGCAACAAGATACCGTAGTGCGGAGATGTCGTCGTTGCCGACGGCACACCCATATCACCCTGGATCGTCACATTCGTGATCGTTGCATCGCCGTCAAAGCCCCAGGCCACAATGCCCTGGTGCTTGGCCGTACCGCTGGTGACCGCATTGTCTTGGCTGATCTTCACATTCGTGATCACCAGATCACGCAAGCTAGATGTACCGCTTTGCACGTCCACAATCACGCTGCCGTTGCTCTGACCCACAAACTCACTGTCGGTGACCGTCAAGCTCGTGACTTCCGTACCACCTTGAGGGCCGAACACGGACACAGCCTCGGTACCACCCACAACCTTCACGCCGCTGATCGACACGTCACCGTTGCCCACAGCCGCAATGTTGCCCTGCAACACGAAGGTCGCCGATGTCGTGCTGTTGATCACCACATCAGGTCCAGTGGTCTCAGCATCACCGTCAGAACCACCCACAATCTCAATCGCCTTGGTGATCGTGATCTGGCCGTTGTTCTCGTACTGGCCTGCAGCCAAGTCCAAACGCGTCACCGTCGCTGTCGTGCCCATCGCCAACTCAGCAGCCGCCTTGAGCGTCTCCGAGCCTGCCGACACATTCAGCGTCATCGTCAACGCACTGTCGTTGCCCACTCGAGCCAGCAGTGCGGCAGCATTGGCCACCGTCACAGAACCCGCGTTCAAGTCCGTGCTGACCACCGACACACTGTCAATGTTCAGGCCAGCGGCCGTTGTGCCGTTGACATTGAACAGACCTTGGGTGTTGCCGTAGATCGCTGCAGCCGTGTCCACGATATTGACCGTGTCACCGCCATGGAAGCTTGCGCCCTTGGTCAACACAGCCTGCGCCTGTGCCACTGTCAGCGTCACAGCCTGGCCAGCCACCAACACATCGCCAGCGCCTGCAGCGGCAATCGCCGCATCCAGCGTCAAACCTCCGTTGGCCGCATCAATGACCACATACTTCTGGCCACCGTGTTGTACCGCTTCCACGCCGTCCAACACCGTGTCTTTGCCCTCGGCACTGGTGATCGTCAATTTGCCGCCTTCGCGTGCAAATGTAGGCGCAGTAGCAGAAACAACCACCACCGTGTCGATGCCGGTACCGCCGCTCAATGCGTCGTCGCCTGTACCACCGGTCAGGGTGTCGTTGCCTGCACCGCCACTCAAGGTGTCGTTGCCTGCACCACCCACCAAACTGTCGTTGCCGCCAACAACGTCATACAACACGTCAGCACCTGCAGTTCCGGTCAAGGTGTTGTTGCTTGCTGGTGCAGTATCTACGCCCAGCTGGGTGTAATTGGCACCCAACACCAAGCCAAGGCGGCTGGCGTCATAAGAGCCCTCAACGCCGCTGATCGTCACAGCCTGACCCCATGGCGCTGGGCCATTCAGGGTTGCACTGACATCCACACCAGTGCCGGTGACATTGTTAATGTGGGTGTAGTTGTAAATACCCACCGCGCTCTTACCAAATGCGCCCGTCATCTCCACATTGCTCAGCACCACTGTGCCTGCAGCCATTGGCGCAGAGTAAGCCGCCGTCGAGCCTTGCAACAACACACCGTAATGTGATGCCGCCGCTGTGGCGGTCGTGACACCCGCATCACCCTCGATCGTCACGTTCGTGATAGTTGCATCGCCATCAAAGCCCCAGGCCACAATGCCTTGGTGTTTCGCAGCATTGCTGGCCACCGCGTTGTCTTGGCTGATCTTCACATTCGTGATCACCAGGTCACGCAAGTCAGAGGTAG
>NZ_CALPTI020000029.1:0-29790 GCF_943326455.1 Limnohabitans sp. Rim8 | reverse complement strand
TCGTTTCAAGATGAGATCTGCCGGGGCCTTGAGCCCCCTAAAGAGTCGTTCAAGACCAGGACGTTGATAGGTCGGGTGTGGAAGCGCAGTAATGCGTTAAGCTAACCGATACTAATTGCTCGTGCGGCTTGACCCTATAACTTTGATCACACGCCGTAGGGTGTGCATTGGTCAAGGAAGTTATGCCAAGTTGACGCATTCAAAAAGGCACAATGCCGGGTCAATAGCCCGGATAAAAGGCCAAAATCTGATTCGAAGCTCTATGAATTCGTTGTCTTGATTTGATCAAGATGACAACAAGTTATGCCTGATGACCATAGCAAGTTGGTCCCACTCCTTCCCATCTCGAACAGGACCGTGAAACGACTTAGCGCCGATGATAGTGCGGATTCCCGTGTGAAAGTAGGACATCGTCAGGCTTCTAACAGCCCAAAACGCCTCACCATTCGGTGGGGCGTTTTGCTTTGTGCAAAGCATTGATCATCCGCACAATTCTCCCCTCAGTTTCTTCTCTACGGGTTACCCCCCGATTGACCAAAGCTTCGATTCGCTAAATACTTCAAGTCTAAAATATCTAGGCCTCAATTAATGGCTTGTTTGCCGTGGAGCAGAGAGAACGACTATGAAAATCGTGTGCATTGGCGGTGGTCCCTCGGGCCTGTATTTCGCGTTGCTGATGAAAAAACTCGGCCCCCACCACGACATCACCGTGGTGGAACGCAATAAGCCTTACGACACCTTTGGTTGGGGTGTGGTTTTCTCGGACCAAACCTTGGCCAATATGTGGCAATGGGACAGTGAAACCGCAGGCGAGATTGAGCAGGCTTTTAATCATTGGGACGACATTGAACTGCACATCAAAGACCAGGTGATACGCTCAGGGGGACATGGTTTTGTAGGCATTGGACGCAAGAAGCTACTCAACATATTGCAGGTTCGCTGCGAACAGGTCGGTGTCAAGCTCATGTTTGAGCAAGATGTGAATTCAGATCTGGACTTTCCAGATGCGGACCTCATCATTGCCAGTGATGGCGTCAATTCCCGTGTGCGAAGTCGCACACCTGAGATTTTTAAACCCGACATCGTCACCCGACCAAACCGATTCATTTGGCTTGGCACCAACAGACAGTACGACGCCTTCACATTTTTGTTCGAGAAGACCGAACACGGCTGGTTTCAGGCCCACGTCTACAAATTTGACAACCAAACATCGACCTTCATCGTCGAGTGTCCTGAACACGTTTGGCTGGCGCACGGTCTGGACAAAGCCGACCAAGACACGTCAATAGTCTTCTGCGAAAAACTCTTTGCCAAGAATCTCCAGGGTGAAAAGTTGATGACCAACGCCCGCCATCTGCGAGGCTCTGCATGGCTGAACTTCCAGCGCATCAAGTGCAGCAACTGGTCCCACTTCAACGGCAACAGCCATGTGGTGCTGATGGGTGACGCGGTGCACACCGCCCACTTTGCAATTGGTTCGGGCACAAAACTGGCGCTCGAGGATGCCATCGAGTTGGTGCGCCAGTTCAAGTCACTGGGCGACACCGCAGACAGGATTCCCGAGGTGCTCAAGCAATACCAAGCCGTGCGTGAGATCGATGTCATCCGACTGCAAAACGCTGCTTGGAATGCGATGGAGTGGTTTGAGGTGTGCGGAGAGCGTTACTGCGACCAACTCGAACCCGAGCAGTTCATGTACTCCATGCTCACACGCAGCCAGCGAATCAGCCATGAAAATTTACGCTTGAGAGACAAGACCTGGCTGGAAGGCTATGAGGCCTGGTTTGCGAGTCGCACGGCCAGGCCGGGAATTCGTCCCCCCATGTTCACTCCATACACCTTGCGCTCGGTCACGCTCAAGAACCGCGTGGTGGTCTCGCCCATGGCGCAATACATGGCAGAGGACGGCCGCGTGGGCGACGACCACCTCGTGCACCTGGGTGCACGCGCCATGGGCGGCGCCGGGCTGGTCATGGTTGAGATGACCGCGCCAAGTGCTGAAGGCCGCATCACTCATGGATGCCCAGGACTGTGGAACGATGCACAGACTGAAGATTTCAAACGCATCACCGACTGGGTGCATGCCAAGTCTGATGCCAAGATCGGCCTTCAGATCGGTCACGCCGGGCCCAAAGGCTCGACCTGCCGACCTTGGCAAGGCGCTGGCATGGACCAGCCTGTGCCCGCTGACGACAAAGAAGGCAACTGGCCGTTGATCGCCGCTTCGCCCATTCCCTATTTGCCGCATGGTGAGGTGCCCCGCGCCATGAACCGCGCCGACATGGACCGCGTCACGGCCGACTTTGTGACGTCCACGCAGCGCGCCGCGAAAGCTGGTTTCGACTGGCTCGAACTGCACTGCGCCCATGGCTATTTGCTGTCGAGCTTCATCAGCCCGCTCACCAACCAGCGCAGCGATGAGTTTGGTGGTTCGCTCGCCAATCGCCTGCGTTACCCCCTCGAGGTATTTGCAGCTGTGCGTGCTGCTTGGCCCAAGGACTTGCCGATGTCGGTACGCATCTCGGCGCACGACTGGGTCGAAGGCGGCATCACGCCGTCCGACGCGGTTTGGATCGCCCGTGCCTTCAAGGCCGCAGGTGCCGACATGATCGACTGCTCTTCAGGCCAAGTCAGTGCCCAGCAAAAGCCCACCTACGGCCGCATGTACCAGACCCCGTTTGCCGACCGCATCCGTCAGGAAGCGGGCATCGCCACCATCGCGGTCGGAGCCATCTCTGAAGCCGATCACGTCAACAGCATCTTGGCCGCAGGCCGCGCCGACCTGTGTGCCGTGGCCCGCCCGCACCTGGCCAACCCGGCTTGGACGCTCACCGAAGCCGCGCGCATCGGCTTCAAAGACATCGCTTGGCCGCGTGCCTACGAGTCGGGTAAGCCTCAGCTCGAAGCCGGGTTTGCCCGTGAGCGTGCCATGCAAAGTGCAAGCAAGGGGGATTGAGGTGGCCCAAGAACTGCAAGAGCGACACGCCCTCATCACCGGCGCGGGTGCAGGTATCGGTGCGGCCATAGCGCTGCAACTGGCTCAAGCGGGTTGCCGCCTCACGCTGTGTGGCCGCTCACAAGACAAACTGCAAGCCCAAGCCGAAGCCTTGCGTGCGCAAGCGCCCGACCTGGCGGTGCTGATCGCGCCCATGGATGTGGCCGATGCACACGCCGTGCAAATGGCGGTGCAGCAAGCACAGGCCCGTTTGGGTCCTGTCAACATCCTCGTCAACAACGCAGGCCAAGCCATCAGCCAGCCCTTTGCCAAGACCGATGCTGCGCTGTGGCAGCAGATGCTCAACGTCAACCTCACGGGCACCTACCACTGCATTCAGGCGGTGTTGCCGGGCATGCTCGAAGCGGCCAAAGCAGGCACGCCAGGGCGCATCGTCAACATCGCCAGCACCGCAGGGCTCAAGGGCTATGCCTATGTCAGCGCGTATGTGGCGGCCAAGCACGGTGTGGTCGGACTGACCAAAGCTCTGGCCCTCGAATTGGCTCGCAAGGGCGTGACCGTGAACGCCATTTGCCCCGGCTACACCGAGACCGACATCGTGCGCGAAGCTGTGCAAAACATTGTTGGTAAAACCGGCAAGAGCGAAGCCGAAGCGCGCCAGGCCTTGGCCTCAGGCAACCCGCAGCAGCGTCTGGTACTGCCGCAAGAAGTCGCGCAAAGCGTGTTGTGGCTGTGCGCAGCAGGCAGCGAAGCCATCAACGGCCAAGCCATTGCGATTGACGGTGGAGAGTTGGCAGGATGAACAGCATGTCAGACTTGGAAGTGCGCGCCCATGCCGACCACCACGCCTCGCTGCGCCTGTGGCTGCGTCTGCTGTCTTGCACCACCCGCATCGAAGACACCATCCGCCAACGCTTGCGCGAGCAGTTTGGCATCACGCTGCCGCGTTTTGACCTGATGGCGCAACTGGAGCGGGAGCCGCAAGGCTTGTCGATGAGCGAGCTGTCGCGCCGCATGATGGTCACAGGCGGTAACGTCACCAGCATCGTCGACCAGCTGGAAAAAGAACAACTGGTGCAGCGTCAGACGCAAGTCGGCGACCGCCGTTCTTTCACCGTCAGTTTGACCAGCGCCGGGCGCGAAGCTTTTGCCGCCATGGCCATGGCCCACGAAAGCTGGGTGGTTGAACTGCTCTCGCCGCTGGAAGAGCCAGAACAAACACAGCTGCACCAACTGCTGGGCACCTTGAAGTCCGGCACACGCACCCATCAAAAGGAGAAGACATGACCCAACGCTACCTGCCCGGTCAGGCGCATCAGCTGCCCCGCCACAACCAACCTTTGGCGGGCTATCAGCCTGAACATTTTTTGCTGGACGTCAAAGACGGTGTGGCCACGGTGAGCCTGAACCGTCCCGAGCGCAAGAACCCGCTGTCGTTTGACTCGTATGCTGAGCTGCGTGACTTCTTCCGCGCGCTGGTCTACGCACCCGATATTCACGCCGTGGTCATCACCGGGGCCGGGGGCAACTTCTGTTCTGGTGGCGATGTGCACGAAATCATCGGCCCGCTCACCAAGCTCGACATGCCCGGCCTGCTGGCCTTCACCCGCATGACGGGCGACTTGGTCAAGGCCATGCGTGCCTGCCCGCAACCCATCATTGCCGCCATTGACGGTGTGTGTGCCGGGGCGGGTGCCATTTTGGCCATGGCGTCAGACCTGCGCTATGGCACCGAGCGCAGCAAAACCTATTTCCTTTTCAACAAGGTCGGCTTGGCCGGTTGTGACATGGGTGCGTGCGCATTGCTGCCACGCATCATTGGTCAGGGCCGTGCGAGCGAGCTGCTGTTCACTGGGCGCGGCCTGGGCGCACTGGAAGCCGAGCGCTGGGGTTTTTACAATCGCGTGTGCGGCGCAGAAGAAGTGCTGATCGAGGCGCAAGCCATGGCCGCCCAGCTGGTAGCGGGCCCCACCTTTGCCAACGGCATGACCAAAAAGATGCTGCAGCAGGAATGGAACATGGGCGTGGACGAAGCCATCGAGGCCGAAGCCCAAGCGCAAGCCATCTGCATGGCCACCAACGATTTCCACCGGGCCTACCATGCCTTTGTGGCCAAGCAAACGCCCGTGTTTGAAGGGGACTGAGCCATGTCCGAACACCCAGCCACTCATCCGCCAGAACTCGACTGGCCTTTCTTTGACAACAGCCACCGCGACTTCAAAGTCCGGCTGGATGCCTGGTGCAACGAGCATTTGGCTCACGCACACCACGACGAAAGCCGCGATGCGGTGGACGCCGAATGCATCCGCTTGGTGCGCCTGCTGGGCAGCGGCGGCTGGCTCAAGCACGCGGTGTCTGGCACGGCCTACGGTGCCGCATCGGATGTGATCGACACGCGCCAGCTGTGCCTGCTGCGCGAAACGCTGGCCTTTCACAACGGCTTGTCTGACTTCGCGTTTGCCATGCAGGGCCTAGGCACAGGGGCCATCAGCCTCTTGGGCACAGCCGATCAAAAGCAACGCTACCTGCCGCGTGTGGCTTCGGGGCAAGCCCTGTCTGCCTTTGCCTTGAGTGAACCCGATGCGGGCTCTGACGTGGCCGCCATGCAATGCAGCGCCACCGCCACGGCAGACGGCTATGTACTGAACGGCCGCAAGACTTGGATCAGCAACGGCGGCATTGCCGACTTTTATGTGGTGTTCGCACGCACGGGCGAAGCGCCGGGCGCACGCGGCATCTCAGCTTTCATTGTCGATGCCGATACACCCGGCCTCTCCATTGAAGAGCGCATCGATGTGGTCGCGCCCCACCCGCTGGCCACGCTCAAGTTTGACAACTGCAAGGTCGCTGCCAACCAGCGCATTGGCGAAGCGGGCCAAGGCTTCAAGGTCGCTATGGCCACGCTCGATGTGTTCCGCACCTCGGTGGCCGCAGCCGCTTTGGGCTTTGGGCGACGTGCCCTGCATGAGTCCATCAGCTGGGCGCGTTCACGCAAGATGTTTGGCCAAAGCTTGGGCGACTTTCAGATCACCCAAACCAAGATCGCGCAAATGGCCACGATGCTCGACGCGGCCACGCTCTTAACGTATCGCGCCGCTTGGCTGCGCGACCAGGGCGGACGCATCACCCGCGAAGCGGCCATGGCCAAGATGACCGCGACCGAAAACGCCCAGCAGATCATCGACATGGCGGTGCAGATGCACGGCGGCATGGGCGTCAAAAAAGGCGTGATGGTGGAGTCCCTGTACCGCGAGATTCGGGCGCTGCGCATTTACGAAGGGGCCACCGAAGTGCAGCAGCTGATCATTGGCAAGGATGTGTTGAAAGGCTGATATGAGCGACTGGAACAACCTGCTGCCCAGCAGCCACACCGATACCTTTGCGCGCGACCGCCTGCCCCCGCAGGGCCAATGGCCTGTGTTCCTGGCTGACTTGCCCGAGTTGAACTATCCAGACCCACTGAACTGCGCCGTTGAACTGGTGGACCGGCATGTGCGCGAGGGACGAGGCGATCGCATCGCGCTGCATGGCGTGAGCGACTTCAATCAGGGTGGTGGCGACTTCAGCTGGACCTATGCGCAGTTGCAAGACAAGAGCCACCGCATTGCGCTGGTATTGACGCAGAACATGGGTCTGGTACCCGGCAACCGCGTTTTGCTGCGTGGCGGCAACAGCCCCATGATGGCGGCTTGCTTGCTGGGCGCGCTCAAGGCGGGCCTGGTGGTGGTGCCCACCATGCCGCTGCTGCGTGCGGGCGAGTTGGCACAGATCATTGACAAAGCCCAAGTTAGCGCCGCGCTTTGCGACAGCTTGTTGGTTGAGGATTTACAGCATTGCATGACGCCTGGCCATGCCAGCCACTCTGCCAGTCTGAAACAGCTGGTGCAGTTCCGCAGCGATGCCCTTGACGGCCTGGAGCAGCGCATGGCTCGGCAAAACGGCGCGTACACCCCGCATCACACCAGCCGCGACGACGTGTGTCTGATCGCCTTTACCAGCGGCACCACGGGCAAGCCCAAAGGCACCATGCACTTCCACCGCGATGTGTTGGCCATGTGCGATTTGTTCCCGCGCCACATCTTGCAGATGAATGAGAGCGACGTGGTCTGCGGTACGCCGCCCATCGCCTTCACCTTCGGCTTGGGCGGTCTGCTGGCCTTTCCGCTGCGCCATGGCGCGAGCACCGTGCTGCTGGAAAAACAAACGCCCGAGACGCTGCTGCAGACCGTCGCGAAATACAAAGCCACCCAGTGCTACACCGCACCCACCATGTACCGTCAGATGGCAGCGCTGGCTGGCCAGCACGATCTGAGCAGCTTGAAGCACCCCGTCTCGGCAGGCGAGGCCTTGCCCGATGCGACCCGCCAATTGTGGAAGCAGGCCACGGGCATCGAGATGACCGACGGCATTGGCGGCACCGAAGTGATCCACATCTATATCTCGAGTGCGGGCGCGCAAGTGCGCCCCGGCAGCATCGGCCAGGTGGTGCCCGGCTATGTGGCGCAAATCGTGGGCGACGACATGCAGCCTGTGCAGCCCGGCACCGTGGGACGCCTGGCTGTGCGCGGCCCCACAGGCTGCAAATACCTGGCCGACCCGCGTCAGCAAGACTATGTGAAAGACGGCTGGAACCTGCCCGGCGACACCTTCGTCATGGACTTGGATGGGTACTTCAGCTACCAGGCCCGCAACGACGACATGATCATCTCGGCCGGCTACAACATCGCAGGCCCCGAGGTGGAAGGCGCTTTGCTGCAACACCCGGCCGTGGCCGAATGCGGCGTGGTCGGCATGCCCGACGAAGACCGCGGCCAGATCGTGCAGGCTTATGTGGTGCTCAAGCCCGGTCACGCGGGGGATGCGGCCATGGAAAAAGCCTTGCAAGAGCACGTCAAGCAAACCATCGCCCCGTTCAAGTACCCGCGCAAGGTGGTCTTTTTGGACGCCTTGCCCCGCACCGAAACCGGCAAACTGCAGCGATTCAAGCTGCGTCAAATTTCAGTCAACAAATAACTTTGCGGGACAGATCTTTAGCTCTGTCCCCAACTGATAAAGGATAAGCATGTTCAACGTCTTGCAACCCGAAGGCTGGGCACCCGCCAAAGGCTATGCCAATGGCATCGAAGCGCGTGGCCGCATGGTGTTCGTCGCGGGCATGATCGGCTGGAACGGCCAGGCCCAGTTCGAGACCGACGACTTTGTGGCCCAGTGCCGCCAGGCCCTGCAAAACATCGTTGACACGCTGGCGTGCGCAGGCGCAGGCCCAGAGCACATGGCCCGTATGACCTGGTACGTCAAGGACAAGAAGGAATACTTGGCGCGAGGACGCGAGTTGGGCAAGGTCTATCAGGAAGTGATTGGCAAGAACTACCCGGCCATGACGCTGGTGCAGGTGGCCGACTTGGTGGAAGACCGGGCTTTGGTTGAGATTGAAGTGACGGCTGTGGTGCCGGAGTGAACCTGTTTATCCCCGCATCGCAATCAAGCGCTCCAGAACCCGTTTGAGCTGGGCAGCGTCGATCACGCCGATGTCGGACATCACTTGCGCTTCGTGCGCGCGGGCTTGGGTCAACAGGGGTTTGACCTTGCGTTGACCGGCTGGGGTCAGGCTCACCAGTGACTGGCGTTTGTCGTGCGGGGCGTCAATGCGCTGCACCCATCCGGCCTCGGCCATGCGCCCCACCAACTTGGTCACAGTGGGCTGTTTGGCCAGCACAATATCGGCCAACTCGCCCACACTCAAACTGTCCTTGCCCGACAGGCTGGCCATCACGCGCCACGCCATCAGGCTCAAACCGTTGGCCTCGACGACTGTATGAAATTCGCTTGAAATCAAATGGCTGGCGCGTGCCAACAAATAAGCCAAGTAATCGTCTACAAAACCACGGGGTGCTGACATGGGAGATTGTTCCAACAGGTGCATTGCGTTCAAAATCACCCCTCACCTTACATGAAAATTCATATAAACTGTTTTTCAAGGCCGTCAACAGGTTGCGTTGGGTGGCGTTTCAGGAGACAAGCATGTTGGTAGAAAAGATCGAACACAAGTGGCTGGCGGCATTTACCCGTACCTTCACGCTGTGCAAAGTCCAACCCGGCGAAGTGGTGGCTATCTTGGCCGAAACCCAATCACGCCGGGTCAACGTGGACTTGGCCCGCCTCGCACTGGAGGCCATGGGCGCCCGCGTGTTTGAAGTGACGCTGACCACACCCGCGCTCACCGCGCCAGCGCCCGTGCGCTCCACAGGTGCCAGCGACGCTATTCAGCAACTCGGCCCCGTGGTGTCTGCATTGGCCCGCGCCGACATGGTGGTGGACTGCACCGTCGAAGGCCTGCTGCACGCGCCCGAGTTGCCCACCATCATGAAGGGCGTGGACGGCCACATGCCGCGCTTGCTCATGGTGTCCAACGAGCATCCTGAAATTTTGGAGCGCACCGTCCCCGATCCGGCGCTCGAAGGCGTGGTGCGTTCCGCCATGAAGAAGCTGCGCGGCGCACAACAAATGCACGTCACGTCTGCCGCAGGCACTGACCTGCGCGTGAACCTGAAACATGGCGACAAACAAGCGGTGGTGGGCGGTGTGTGGGGCTTTTGCACCAAGCCGGGCATGGTCTCGCACTGGCCCGGCGGCTTGGCGCTGGCCTTTCCGGCGGCGGGCAGTGTCAACGGCACGCTGGTCATGGCTCCGGGCGATGTGAACCTGACCTTCAAAAGCTATTTGCGCGACACGATCCGCCTGACCATCGAAAGGGACAGTGTCGTGGCCATCGAGGGGCAGGGCGTGGACGCGGACATGATGCGCGGCTACTACAAGGCCTGGGAAGACTTTGAGGGCCATCGCGCCTGCTATGCGGTGTCGCATGTGGGCTTTGGCCTGAACCCGGCGGCACGCTGGGACGCCATGGCGTTCTACGACAAGCGCGACTGCAACGGCACCGAGCTGCGCGCCTTTGCGGGTAACTTTTTGTACTCGACCGGGGCCAATGAAGTTGCGGGCCGCCACACGCTGGGCCACTTCGATTTGCCCATGCGCGGCTGCACCATCCGGCTCGACGACACGGTGGTGGTCGAAGCGGGTCAAGTCGTGAGCGCGGCGCTGGTATGAGAACGCCAGCCTTCACCGACGTGGGCTTGCCCACACAACCCGTCGTGGTGTTCCTGCACGGTGTGGGCGGTGGCCGGCACGGCTGGGCAGCGCAGCAAGCGCATGTGGCCGCTTTGGGCTGGCGCAGTCTGGCCTGGGACATGCCCGGTTATGGCGACAGCCCCATGGTCACCCCTTATGACTTCGCTCAGCTGGCGCAAGCCCTCTGGCAAATGTTGGACGCGGCGCACATCGAACAAGCCGTTTTGGTGGGCCACAGCATGGGTGCCATGGTCGCCTTGCAGGCTTGGACGCAAAAGCCAGAGCGCATCTGTGGCCTGCTGCTGGCCGCCAGCAGTCCGGCTTTTGGCAACTCCGATGGCGATTTTCAAAAGCAGTTTCTGGCGCAGCGCCTGGCCCCACTGCAAGCGGGCAAAACCATGGGCGACATCGCCGACAAGCTGATCCCCGCCATGGCGGCACCCGGTGGCGATGCAGCTCAATTGATTCCTGCCAAGCTGAAGTTGGCACACCAAAGCATGTCGGCCGTACCGCCCACCACTTACCGCGCTGCCTTGCTTGCGCTGGTGCAGTTCGAGCAACGCGCCGCCTTGCCCACCATCACCGTGCCGGTGTTGTGCTTGGCGGCTGAACATGACCGCACCGCACCGCCCACCGTGATGGAACGCATGGCGCAAAAGATTCCTGGTGCGCGCTACGCCTGTCTGGCGGGCGCGGGCCATTTGCTGCATTACGAACAGCCTAAGGCGTTCAACGCCGAACTCGAAAAATTCTTGAAGGACATGCAACCATGACCGACGTGCAAGCCCCCGTCCAGCGACCAACAATGCCCAACGTGATGCCGATTTGTGGCGACGACTACCCCCTGACCGAAAAGCAACAAAAGCTGATGGCGCTGGCGCGTCAGTTGGGCCGCGACAAATTCGCGCCCCGTGCCGCTCAACTCGACCGCGACGCGCAGTTCCCGTTTGCCAACTACGACGACATGCGCGACTCGGGCCTGCTGGCGCTGTGTGTGCCCGAAGCGCATGGTGGCCAAGGCGCAGATTACGCCACCTATGCCATGGTGTCGGCCGAGATCGGTCGCTATTGCGGGGCCACCGCGCTCACTTTCAACATGCATGTCTGCACCATGCTCTGGAGTGGCCTGCTGTCAGAAGACCTGGAGATGACACCCGAGCAGCGCGCCACCCACCGCCAGCACCAGGCCACACACTTTGCCCGTGTGGTCAAAGACGGCGCGATTTACGCGCAGCCTTTCTCGGAAGGCGGCGCTGCGGCCTCAGGCGCACAACCCTTTGGCACCTTGGCTGTGAAAGTGGATGGCGGCTGGAAGGTCAATGGCAAAAAGATTTTTGCGTCCCTGTCAGACGCCGCCGATTACTTTGGCGTGCTGTGCACCGAGAAGAAAGAGGGCGCTGATCTGTCACGCCGCGATACGCTTTACCTGGCCATCCCGCGCACCTCGCCAGGCCTAACCATCGAAGGCGATTGGGACCCACTGGGCATGCGCGCCACGGTGTCGCGCAACCTGGTGTTCAAAGACGTGTTCGTGCCCGACGACGCGGCGCTCATGCCGCAGGGCCTGTACTTCCAGGCTGCCAGCCGCTGGCCACACATGTTCATGACGCTCTCGCCCACCTACATGGGCATCGCACAAGCGGCTTACGACTTCACCGTGGCTTATTTGCGTGGCGAGATGGCGGGCACCGGCCCCGTCAAGCGCCGCCAGTTCGCGACCAAACAGATCGCGGTGGCCGAGATGTTCATCAAGCTCGAACAAACCCGCAACCTGTTCTTGCGCGCCATTGAAGACGCCAAGGTCGACCCGAGCAAGTCCACCCGCCTGCGTGCCTATGCCGCGCAGTACAGCATCATGGAAAACGCACAAGACATCGCCCGCTTGGCGATCCGCACTTGTGGTGGCCAGTCCATGCTCAAAAGGCTACCGCTTGAGCGACTCTACCGGGACGCGCGCTGCGGCTCGCTCATGCTGCCCTGGACAGCCGAGCTGTGCATGGACCGCATTGGCCGTGAAGCCCTGTACGAACCCGGTGAAAAAGACGAATGACGCAGGTTTCCGAGACCAGCCCGCTGGCTGCTCGTTTTGCGCAACTGGCGCAAACGCACGCCACTTGGCCTGCCATCACCTTCAGGGGGGATGCGCGCAAACCCAAGGGCAGCTGGACGTATGACTTCGCCAAATTCTGGCGGCGCGTCGAGCGCGTGACGGCTCACCTTCAATCGACTTGGGGCGTTCAATCGGGCGACCGCGTGGCTTGGCTCGGCTTCAACCACGAGTTGCAACTGGTCACGCTGGTGGCCTGCGCCCGATTGGGTGCGGTGTTTTTGCCTATGAACTTTCGCTTGGCCGTGCCCGAGCTCCAGCAGGTCGTGCAAGACGCCCTGCCGAGTGTGCTTGTCCACGACAGCCACCATGCCGACACGGCCCTGGCGTTGCTCGCTCAGGGTCTGAAGTCCACGCACCACGACAGCCTGATCGCCACCGCTTCGCCACGCGATCTGCCACGGCCCGTCGTGCACAGCGACCTGCCGCTTCTTCTGGTCTACACCTCAGGCACCACAGGTGTGCCCAAGGGCGCCGTGCACACGCAGGCTGCGCTGCTGGCCAACGCCCGCGCCAGCGCTTGGGCGCATGACTTTGTGCCGGCCGACAAGGTGCTTTCCACATTGCCGCTGTTCCATGTGGGTGGTCTCTGCATCCAGACCTTGCCTGCGCTGCTGGCGGGTGTGCCTGTGGTGCTGCACCCGCGCTTTGACCCGACGGCCTGGCTCGATGAAATGGCCATGAGCCTCCCCACGCTGTCGCTGCTGGTGCCTGCCACCATGCGCGCCGTGTTTGAACACCCGCGCTGGGCCGAGACCTCGCTGGCCTGCCTGCGCGGCATCATGACCGGCTCGTCCACCGTGCCTGTGGCGTATCTGCAGATGCTGCACGCACGCGGGGTACCGGTGGGGCAGGTGTATGGCACCACCGAAACCGGTCCCGTGTCCATTGTGCTGCGCTTGCCCGATGCCATGGCCCGCGTGGGCGCTTCGGGCTGGCCGCACCCGGAGGCACAGGTCCAACTGATTGACACGCATGGACAAGAAGTCGGGCCAGGTGAGACGGGCGAAGTCTGCATTCGCGCCGCCAACCTGATGCGGGGTTATTGGTGTGCCGATGGTGCGCCCAACACGGGTTTGCAAGGTGGTTGGTTCCATTCTGGCGACTTGGGCCAACGCGCCGAAGACGGCTGCATTACCATTGTGGGCCGCAGCAAGGACATGATCATCTCCGGGGGCGAGAACATTTACCCTGCCGAAATCGAAAACCTGCTGGTCACGCTGCCCGGCGTGGCCGAGTGCGCGGTGGTCGGCTTGCCCGATGCGCGCTGGGGCGAGGTGCCAGTGGCCGTGTTGGTTCGCATGAGCGATGCGGCAGGTCAGACCCTCGATGCCGAGGCCGTGATGCAGCATTTGCAAAGCCGCATTGCCCGGTTTAAATTGCCCCGGCGCGTGGTCTTCAGGGACAGCCTGCCCAAGAGCGCTTTGGGCAAGGTGCAAAAGCCCGCTTTGCAGGCGCTTTTGCACGGAACATAACCTGAAATGTTCGCCCTTTCTTCCCCAGCGTGACAGCGTTCTTTAGGCCGCGTGGCATCATCAGCGGGTTCATTCATTCAGAGGTTCAGAGGGTTCAAATGTCACGTTATTTTTCACGTCGCCCGATCTTGGGTATGGCCGCTGCGGTCTTGTTGTCCGCCACCTCAGTGGCTTGGGCCCAAGGCGCTTGGCCCAATAAGCCGGTCAAGATCGTGGTGCCTTTTGCGCCCGGCGGCACCACCGACATCCTGGCCCGTGCGATTGCCCCGGATCTGAGCAAAGCCTTTGGCCAGTCTTTCATCATCGAAAACAAAGGCGGCGCAGGCGGTAACCTGGGCGCGGAACAAGTGGCCAAGTCGGCAGGTGATGGCTATACGCTGCTCATGGGCACTGTGGGCACACACGGCATCAACCGCGCCCTGTATGCCAAGCTGCCCTACGACCCCTTCAAAGACTTCGCGCCCATCACCTTGGTCGCTGGTGTGCCCAACGTCATGGTGATCAATGCCGAGAAAGCCACAGCCAACAAGATCAACAGCGTCAACGACTTCATCAAGTTCGCCCGCGCCAACCCCGGCAAGCTGAACATGGCGTCGAGTGGCAACGGCACCTCCATCCATTTGGCGGGCGAGTTGTTCAAATCGCAAACCGGCACCTTCATGGCGCACATTCCCTACCGTGGCTCCGGTCCCGCCTTGCTCGATTTGGCCGGTGGCACCATGGATGTGATGTTTGACAACTTGCCTTCGGCCATACCGCTGATCAAGTCGGGCAAGCTCAAGGCCCTGGCGGTAACCAGTAGCCAGCGCTCTGCGGCCATGTCTGAATTGCCCACCATCGAAGAGGCGGCTGGCCTCAAAGGTTTTGAAGCCAGCAGCTGGTTCGGTCTCTTGGCGCCAGCCGGCACACCCGCCGATGTGGTCAACCGCATTCAGCAGGAAGTGGCCAAGTCACTGGCTTCCCCTGCCATGAAAGAACGCCTTGCGACATTGGGTGCGATTCCCAGCGGCAACACTCCGGCGCAATTTGCAGCGCTCATTGAGTCAGAACACAAAAAGTGGGCTGAAGTGGTCAAGGTTTCGGGCGCCAAGGTCGACTGATGGCCTGGTTTGACAACTTCGAGCGCCAGATGCTTTCTGTGGATGGCCTGACGGTCTGCTTTCGGCGTTCGGCCGATTGGGCGGCGCAAATGCATTTGCCCGTTCTGGTTTTGCTGCACGGCTTTCCGCAAACCCATGTCATGTGGCATCGCGTCGCACAAAACTTGCGCGGCCGTTACCGGATCGTCATGCCCGATCTTCGCGGCTATGGCGATTCGTCCCATGCCGTGGGCGACGCGCAGCACCTGCATTACAGCAAGCGCGCCATGGCGCAAGAGGTGGTCGGCCTGCTCGATGCCTTGGGCGTGAGCGACTTTTTCTTGTGTGGTCACGACCGGGGCGGGCGCGTGGCGCACCGTTTGGCGCTCGACCACGCGCAACGCGTCAAGAAGCTGTGCATCATCGACATCGCGCCGACCCTCGACATGTACAGCGGTCTTTGGGGCAAAACACCCGAGGTCTCCGGCCCGGTTCTTGACCCGTACTTCGCATTTGCACAGGCCTACTACCATTGGTTCCACCTGACGCAACCCGCACCCCTGCCCGAGTTCATGATCGGTGGCAACCCCAAGGCCTACCTGCACGCCAAACTGGGCGGCTGGGGCAGCCAAGGGTTGGCTTACATCGAACCTGAAGCCTTGGCCGAATACGAACGCGCATTTTGCAACCCGGCGGTGAATGACAAGGGCTGGCCTGCGGCCATCCACAGCGCGGCCGAAGACTACCGCGCCAGCGCTGGCATCGACCTGCAGCACGACCGCGAGGGGCGCGAGCGCGGCGACAAGATTGCCTGCGACACCCTGGTGCTGTGGGGCGATCGGGGCGTGGTCAACCGCATGTTCAAGCCGGTCGAGCTGTGGCAGGCGCAATGCGCTGGCCGAGTCAGTGGTCAGCTGATGTCTTCAGGCCACTTCATTCCGGAAGAGCTGCCCGAGGCCACCAGCGAAGCCTTGGCCAAGTGGATGGTTTGAGTGGGCTGGTTTGGCGGCAGCCTCAGGCCCCGCAGCACTTTTTGTACTTTTTCCCGCTGCCACAGCTGCACGCATCGTTCCGACCCGGCGTGGCTTCCTTGATGACCTGCGCCACACGCGGGCCAATGTTGCGCCAGATTTCGCGCAGGTCGTACACCGCCCACAGCGCTTCGCCGTAGGCGTTCAGCCGCTCTTCGCTGACGCTGGGTGGGCCGTCTTCGGACAAGGCAGACAAGGTGGGCACCGCATCATCGTCTTCGGTCAGGGCCACGATGGCCTCGAGTGACAGGTCGTACCACTTGGCCGCTTCTTTGTCCTTGGGGGTGGCCCATTCTTCGGGCCAGTTTTCCACAGCGAACATGAAACCCAGCGCCCACACCTGCGCAAAAGAGGGGATTTCGCTGTCTTCAATTTCTTCGCGCTCTTCGGGCGGCAAGGATGCAATCGCACCGCGCACATCCATCACCTCGGGTGCATAGGCTTTGTCGTCGTCCAGCGCTTCCACGGGGGTGTCGAGCGCGAGTTTGATTTCGTCAAAACGGCGCTGCCACAAGGCCATGAACTGCTGGCGCTGGGCGTCGTCTGCAAAGCTGCCGCCTTCTTCACCATCGTCCACGCCCAGCAGCATGGGCAGCCATTCGGCATCAGGAATGGCGCGGCGGCAGCACACCAACGCGGCCATGAAACCCTCACAAAACTCCCACTGCGGCGTTTCTTCAAAACGCTCGCGCAGCTCGTCCAGGATGTTGTCCAGGGTGTCAAAGTCTTCGGCTTCCAAGCCAGCGGTCGTGTTCATGGGGTGTTCCTATTGCAATGCGAGGATTGTAGAAGGGGCATTGGACCGCTATGCCTGCGCCTGTCTGCGAGGGATGCACCCGAGGCTTAAGGCGGTGCTTAATGAATAAAGTGTTCAATAAATTTAATTAAGATATACAATAAATACGCTTGAAATATCTCTTGAGGATACAAATGCTCGACATCAACGATGCAATCATCTTGGGCTGCGCGACCCAAGGTGGGACCATGGCCAGCGCTGCGACCGAGCAAACGGGCTTGACGCGGGTAGCGGTTTCGCGGCGCATCAAGAAGTTGGCCGATGCGGGTTACCTGCAGCGCCACGGCACGGGGACCCGGCAAACCTACAGCTTGGGCGAGAAGCGCTTTTGGTTGCACGTTGAACCCCTTGACCAAATCGTGCGTCGCGGTGGCGAGATGGTGGTGTGGGAGCAGCATTTGGCGGCTTTGCTGGCGGACTTGCCGGGCAATGTCAAAAACCTGGCCTACACGGCTTTCACCAAAATACTGAACAACGCCCTCGACCATTCCAATGGCCAGCAGGTGGTGATGGGGATACATGTGCAGGGCGGGCAGCTGCAGATGTTGGTGGGTGATGACGGGGAGGGGATTTTTCTCAAGATCGCTAAAGCGGCGGATTTGTTTGACCCTCGCTTGGCCATCTTGGAGTTGGCCAAAGGCAAGTACACCACCGCGCCCGCGGGCCACTCCGGCATGGGTATTTTTGTGTCGTCGCGCATGATGGATGGCTTTGCCATCGAGTCGCACGGCTTGCGTTTCGACCCGAATGAGGCCAGCGCCCCTTTACCTGTTTTTGACTGGATCGATGCGAACGCACAGCTCAAACCCGCACAGGCGCAAACCGTGGTGCGCATGGCCATTGCGCTGGACAGCACCCGCACGGGCAATGATGTTTACTTCAAATATTTTGAGACAAGCAACGTCGGCGATGCCGAACCCGGCGAGGCTTTTCACACCACAGAAATTCCCGTGCGTTTGGCGCAGCTGAGCAGCGAGCTGGTGTCGCGTTCACAAGCCAAATGGGTGATGAACCGGGCCACCCAGTTCAAGACCGTGATCCTCGATTTCGCGGGTGTGGTCCATGTGGGTCAGGCTTTTGTGGATGAGGTGTTCCGTGTGTTTGCCATCGCACACCCCCACATCCGTCTCAAGACCATGGGCATGAGCCCAGAGGTGGCCAAGCTGGTGAGCTTGTTTGGCGGCGAGAGAGTTTGAGGTTCTGACCTAAAGGGTCAGATCGGTCACGGGCTCAGGGTGTGACCGAGTTCAGCGCTACGCCGCAGCGCTCCAGGCGCTTTTTCATGCACAGCACTTGCGCGTCTTTGCTGTGCAGGGTGGCGGTGTGCTGCACGGCCAGGTCGATGAATTTCTGGTCGTCGGCGTCTTTGCAGGCATAGGGCGCTTTGGGCGCATCGGGTTGAAGCTGTGCCCAGCGGTCAAAGTGGCCGAGCACCGCGTCGGCGGGCAGGGCGCGGTGCATCAGTCGCTTGGCAATTTGCGGGTAGGCCAGCACGCGGGCCAATTCTTCGCGCATGGCGGCGGTGGCCAACCACTGCGTGCTGCCGGTCTCGACGCTGGTGCGCAGTGCTTCGGCCTGAGGTTCGTCAAACACCCACAGGTCAAGCACGATGTTGGTGTCCAGCACGCGGCGCACTGGGGTACTCACACTCATGGGGCAGGCGTTCCGGTATCCCCTGTTGTGTCAGCAGAGGCGTCTGTCGGTGTGCGCTTCAAGCTGCCTTTGATCATGTCAAAGCGGAACATGCGGCATTCGATGGGGCCGTTCCACATGGGCACGCGGCGTGATTCTTTCAGACGCATTTTGCTGGGCAGTTTCAGGTCGGGCGTCAGCATCCAGGCGCTCCAACCGCTGTAGTTTTTCTTCCAGTGGCTGGCCAGTTGGGCGAAGAAGTCAACGCTGTCGTTGCCGTCAATGGTTTGGGCTGTTTCGCGGTGGTGGCTTTGCTCGGCGGCGCGAACACTGGCACGTGCATCCGAAAGCGCACCTGGCCGGAAGTTGTTGCGCCCGCGCCCAGCCACACCCGCTGCGGCAATGCGCTCGCCGTAGGGTGGGTTGAGCAGCATGATGCCGGGGGTCTCGCTGGGGGGCATGCGTTGCAGCGCGTCGCCGCCACGGAATTCGATGACGCCCGACACGCCAGCGCGTTCGGCGTTGCGCTCGGCAAAGTCGACCATGCGGAAGGCCACATCGCTGCCAAAAACCGGTGCGGTGGGTTCGTGTTCCAGGTCGCGGGCTTCTTCGATCAGGCCTTGCCAAACGTGGTTTTGGAAGGGCAACAATTTCTCGAAACCAAATCGGCGCTGCAAACCGGGCGCAATGCCGCAGGCGATTTGCGCCGCTTCGATCGGGATGGTGCCGCTGCCGCAGCAGGAGTCGTACAGCGGTACGGTGGCGTCCCAGCCGCTGGCCGCGATCATGGCTGCGGCCAGGGTTTCCTTCAAAGGCGCGTCGCCCTTGTCGGTGCGCCAGCCGCGCTTGAACAGAGGCTCGCCCGAGGTGTCGATGTAGAGCGTGGCCGTTTCGGGCGTCAGGTGTGCATAGATGCGCACATCGGGCCAGGTGGTGTCTACATTGGGGCGCTCGCCGCGCTTGGCGCGAAAGCGGTCGGCCACGGCGTCTTTGATCTTGAGCGCAGCAAAGTTCAGGCTGGTCAACGGGCTGTGCTGCGCGGTGATGTCGATCTTGAAAGTTTGCTTGGGCGTGAACCAAATTTCCCAGGCCACCTCGCTGGCGGCGTTGTACAGGTCGTTTTCGTTGCGGTAGTCGGTGACCGACAGTTGCACCAACACGCGTTGGGTCAGGCGGCTGTGCAGGTTGATGCGCATGGCGTCACGCCATGAGGCGCGTGCCATCACGCCGCCGCGGCCGGTCATCAAGTCGTGGCCCGTGAGGTCGGTGATGGCGTGCACCTCATCGGCCAAAAAGCCCTCGACGCCCGCGGCGCAAGGCATGAACAGGTTCAATGAATTCACTCAGATACTCTCAAAGGGTTTTGCGCAGATTCGCAGGCGCGATCTTCAGAGCTTCGCGGTACTTGGCTACCGTGCGGCGGGCGCAGTCGATGCCTTGCTCTTTCAACATCTCGGAAATTTGGTTGTCAGACAGCGGTTTGGCGGGTTTTTCAGAGGCGACAAACTGTTTGATGAGCGCCCGAACAGCGGTGCTCGAAGCGGCGCCGCCGCTGTCGGTGCCCAGTCCCGAGCCGAAGAAATACTTCAACTCAAAGGTGCCTTGCGGCGTGGACATGTATTTGGCTGTGGTCACGCGGCTGATGGTGGACTCGTGCATGCCCAGCTCGTCGGCGATCTCGCGCAGCACCAGCGGGCGCATGGCCAGCTCGCCGTGCATCAAGAAGTTTTTCTGACGCTCTACGATGGCCGTCGATACACGCAAGATGGTGTCAAAGCGCTGCTGTATGTTCTTGATGAACCAACGTGCCTCTTGCAGGCGTTGCTGCAGGCCCGCATGGTGGTCACCCTTGCCGCCGCGCAGGGCGTTGGCATAGATGTCGTGCACGCGCAGCTTGGGCATCACGTCGGGGTTGAGCTGGATGCGGAATTTGGGCGTAGCCGTTTTGCTGGTGTTCACCACCAACACATCGGGGATGATGATGTTTTGCTCGGCCTGCACAAAGGGGCGGCCGGGCTTGGGTTCGAGTCGGGCAATGAAGGGGATGGCGGCTTTGACCACGGCTTCGCTCAGGCCGCAAGCCACCGCCAAACGCTTGTAGTCGCGTTTGGCCAGCATCTCCAACGGTAATGCGCAAACGGCCAATGCGGCTTGGGCAACTTCGCTTTGCGGGTCGTCCTTCAGCCAAGCCTTGATTTGGATGCGCAGGCACTCGGCCAAGTCGCGTGCACCCACACCAACGGGTTCGAGCGATTGCAGCAAACCCAGCGCCACGGTGAAGCGGTGTACCAATTCGTCGATCTGTTCGTAGTCATCGGTGCCGGCCAAACTGGCGGCCAGCTCGGGCAGTGTGTCGGTCAGGTAGCCATCGTCATTGAGCGATTCGATCAAAAAGCGCAGGGCGGCGCGGTCCACTTCCGACAGGCGAAGTGACAAAGCCTGACGGTGCAAAAAGTCGGTGAGGGACCCGCTGCTGCGGGCCAAGTCAATGGCGTCTGCGGTTTCTTCGCCGTTCTTTTGACGGGGTGTGGCATCGCCCCCCCATTCGCTGTCGTCAGGGCGCATGTCCACGCTGCCGTCGCCATCCCAGCTTTCGGCCACGTCGGTCACGACTTCGTCGCGGGTTTCGCTGGCGCTGTCCTCGCTGCTGCTGGAGGTGCTGGCACTTTCGCTGACGCGGTCGCCTAAGCTCACGTAGCTGTCTGCTTGCTCCAGACCAAAGGCTTCGGCAGGGGCCTCTTCTTCGGCGCGTTCCAAAAAGGGGTTCTCGTCCAGCATCTGGTCGACTTCTTGCGACAGCTCCAGTGTGGACAGCTGCAGCAGGCGTATCGATTGTTGCAACTGGGGCGTGAGCGCCAGGTGCTGGGACATGCGCAGCGACAGGCCGGGTTTCATGGCTGTGCTCTCATGGCGTGGACGCGGGGGGTGCTCATCACATCCTGAAGTGTTCGCCCAGGTACACCCGGCGCACATCGGCGTTGGCCACGATCTCGTCGGGTGTGCCTTCGGCCAGCACGCGGCCTTCGCTGATGATGTAGGCGTGGTCGCAGATGCCCAGCGTCTCGCGCACATTGTGGTCGGTGATCAGCACGCCAATGCCGCGCTGCTTCAAGAAAGCGATGATGCGCTGGATCTCGATCACCGCGATCGGGTCGATGCCGGCGAAGGGTTCATCCAACAAAATGAAGCGTGGATCGGTGGCCAATGCGCGTGCAATTTCGACGCGGCGGCGTTCACCACCCGACAGCGCCACCGAGGGCGAGTCGCGCAGATGGTCCACCCGCAAATCGCCCAACAACTCACTCAGGCGTTTTTCGACATCGGCATGGCTCAGGGCGCGTCCTTGTGCATCGGTTTGCAGTTCCAAAATGGCGCGCACGTTGTCGGCCACCGAGAGCTTGCGAAAAATCGAGGCCTCTTGCGGCAAGTATGACAAGCCCATGCGCGAACGCTTGTGAATGGGCATGCGGGTGACGTCTTCGCCATCAATCAGGATTTGTCCGCCATCGGCACGAACCAGGCCCACGATCATGTAAAACGAAGTGGTTTTGCCTGCGCCGTTGGGGCCGAGCAAACCCACGACCTCACCTTTGTCGACCTGCACCGACACGTCGTGCACCACCTTTCGGCTGCCATAGGCTTTTTGAAGGTGGTGCGCTTCCAGACGGCTGGGCTTGTCGGTTGGGCTCATGGCTTTTGGTTGGGCGCCATGCCCGGACTGGTTCGCAATGCGGGGGGCGCCACAGGCGGCGCATTGTCTGGTGTTTTGGTGCGTGGTACCAAGGTGGCACGCACCCGCCGCTCAGCAGACTGGCTGGGTTGGCCGTCCACGGTGATCACTTCGGTGATGTTGTTGAAGACGATGGTGTGACCTTGCAACTGGTTGGCCACTTCGGTGCCGCGCAGGATGCGCATGTCGGCCCGGCGTATCAAGGTAACGACATCGGATTGGTTGTCGTAGGTGACTTCTTCGGCTTCACCTTCGGTGTACTCATTCAGGCCTTCGCGTTTTTGCCTGAAAAACACGCGCTCTGTGGGGGCGGCCCACAACTTGGCCACTTGGCGGCCTTGGCTGTCTTGCTGCACGTCCATGCGGGCGGCCCGCATGACCAAGGTGCCCTTGGTGGCCACCACCTTGCCTGTGAATTGGGTCAAGAGCTTGGCCTCGTCGTGTCGCATGCTGTCGGCTTCGATCTGCATGGGTTTGTCGCGGTCGGCTTTCTCTGCCAAGCAGGGCCAAGCCAGCAGGCTGGCGCACAGCGCCAAAAGGGCCAGGATGGGGCGGCTGATAAGGGTAGAAGTTTTGGAGGGCATGAATCTTGCTGAGCAACGCAACCATTGTAGGTGCAAGTTTCGCCGGTTCAAACCCAAACGACACCCCATCACGCCTCAAAAAACCAAAAAAAACCCGCAAACACAAGTGCTTGCGGGTGGGTGGGCATCACAACGCGGGGTCGAGCCGCCGCAAACTGGGCCTCAGCGGCCCTGTCGGCTTTGGGCGATCAGGGCTTCGGCCACCTTGAGGGCGCGGTCCATGTTGCCAGCCAACGTGCCATCGATGTAGTAACGGCCAGCCACGCCCAATGAAGGAACACCTTCAATTTTGAAGTCATTTTGCAATTGCACAGCCCGTTTGGCTTTGGCAGCCACGCCAAACGACTTGTAGGTCTCGGCAAACTTGGCTTTGTCCAGGCCTTGTTTCTCAGCCCAAGCCAAGACCGTGGCTTCGCTGTTGAGCATGAGTTTTTCGCCGTGGATGGCGTTGAACACCCGGATGTGCATTTTTTCAACCAGGTTCATCGCTTCCAGCGTGTAGTAAAGGCGCTGCTGAGGCACAAAGTCTTCGCGGAAAGCCACGGGCACCCTTCGCACCACCACGTCTTTGGGGGCGTTTTTGGCCCATTGCTCAAAGACGGGTTCAAACGCATTGCAGTGGGGGCAGCTGTACCAAAAGAACTCCAGTATTTCGATCTTGCCGCTGCCCGATTCGGTAGCCACCGGGCGCTCAAGGGTGATGTAGTCCTTGCCGGAACGGAAGGCTTGCTGTGCCCAAGCAGAGGTGCTGCCCAACCAAGCGGTCAACGACAGCATGAGGGTGGAGAAAAGGCGACGTTTCATGGTGTGCTCCCTTAGATGACAAGAAGGCGGTCAGCGTTGAACGCGGACCAAGGTGTTTTCGATGCCATTGGACTCGAGTTGGGTGCGGATACGTTCTGCGACGTTTTTGTCACTGAACGGCCCCATGCGGACACGGTACACCACACGGCCAGCTTGGTCGCGCTCGGACACTTTGGCATCCAGACCCAGCATGGCCAGCTTGGCCTTTTGGGCATCGGCATCGGCGCTGGTGCGGTACGCCCCTGCCTGGACCAGGTAGTCAAACGGATCAGCTGCATCAGGCGGTGTCACGGGCGTGCTCAGGCCCGATTTGGCCTTGGCCAAATCGCCCAGTGGGTCAGCGGTCACTGCGGGGCGAGGCACGGGTTTGGCCGCGTCAGTTGCAGGACTCTCCACAGTGGATTGGCTGGCGCTGGGCGCCACAGGCGGCTCGGCGGGCGCCTTGGGTTGCAGCACGCTGTTGGGGTTCCAGTCCTTGTTCTTTTGGGTTTCCTGCACATCTTGGGCGTTGGTGCGGGGTTGGTTTTTATTTGAAAACGGTGTGGGCACCTTGGTCACATAAATGGCCACGCCCAAGGCCACGCCCAGACCCAAAACCAGGCCCATGATGAAACCTAAAAAAGTGCCGCCACGTTGGGTTGTCAAAGTCATGTCCAATCCATTCACATTTTTTGCGGGGCCGACACACCCAGCACCTTGAGGCCATTGCGCAGCACCTGCGCAGTGGCGGCTACCAGCGCCAAGCGCGCTTTTTTGACGGTTTCGTCGTCCACCAAAATGCGTTCGGCGTCGTAGTAGCTGTGGTATTGCGAGGCCAGGTCGCGCAAGTAAAAGGTCACGTCGTGCGGCGCAAAATCGGTGGCCGCCGATGTGAGCATTTCAGGGTACTTGGCCAAGGCCAGCATGAGCGCGTGGGCCTGCGGGCTTTGCAGAGGCGACAGGTCAACGTGCGTCAGGCTGGCGATGTCACCGCCGTCTTTTTCTTTCCATGCCGCCAATACCGAGCAAATGCGGGCATGGGCGTATTGCACGTAATACACAGGGTTGTCATTGTTTTGTGCCAGCGCCAGGTCGATGTCGAAGATGTATTCGGTGTCGGGCTTGCGTGACAGCAAGAAGAAACGCACCGCGTCTTTGCTGGTCCATTCGATCAGGTCGCGCAGCGTGACGTAACTGCCTGCACGCTTGGAGATCTTGACCTCCTCACCGCCGCGCATCACGCGCACCATGGTGTGCAGCACGTAGTCAGGGTAGCCCTCGGGAATGCCGACATTGGCCGCTTGCAAGCCCGCACGCACCCGGGCAATCGTGCCGTGGTGGTCGGTGCCCTGGATGTTCACCACGCGCGAAAAGCCGCGCTCCCATTTGGCGATGTGGTAGGCCACATCGGGCACAAAGTAGGTGTAGGTGCCGTCGCCTTTGCGCATGACGCGGTCTTTGTCGTCGCCGTAGTCTGTGGATTTCAGCCACAAGGCGCCGTCTTGCTCATAGGTCTTGCCTGCGTCTTTGAGTTTTTGCACCGCCGCATCGACCTTGCCGCTGGTGTACAGGCTGGACTCCAAGTAATAGTTGTCGAACCGAACATCAAAGGCCTTCAGGTCGAGGTCTTGTTCGCGGCGCAAATAGGCCACGGCGAACTCGCGCATGCCGTCCACATCGTTCACATCGCCGCTGGCCGTGCAGCTGCGGTCATCGGACTGCACGGTTTTGCCCGCCAGAAAATCGGTGGCAATGTCTTGGATGTAGTCGCCGTTGTAAAACGCTTTGCTTGCCGGGTTGTCGGGGTCGGTAGGCCAGGTGGCATCGCCGGGTTGGATGCCCTGGGCCCGCATGTGCGTGCTCTTGGCCAGCGTGCCAATCTGCACGCCCGCATCGTTGTAATAGAACTCGCGGTAGACCTGATGGCCTTGTGAGGCGAGCAGGTTGCAAATGGCGTCGCCCAAAGCCGCTTGGCGACCGTGGCCCACATGCAGGGGGCCTGTGGGGTTGGCCGAGACGAATTCAACCAGCACCTTGTTTGGCTGGGCGGCTTGTTCGCCAAAGCATTCGGCCGCTTGCAGGACCTCGTGCACCACGGCTTGTTTGGCCGTGTCTTTCAGGCGGATGTTGATGAAGCCCGGGCCTGCGATTTCAATGGCGTCGACCCAGCGCTCAAATGCCGGGGTGGCCAGCAAGGCGCTGCGCAGGGTTTCGGACAGCTGCCGTGGGTTTTGCTTGAGGGCTTTGGCCAGCTGCATCGCGGCGGTGCAGGCCAGGTCGCCATGGGCAGCCACTTTGGGCGATTCAAAGGCCGCACGCGCACCGGCGCCGGTTTGGAGTTTTTCCAGCTCGGCGGCCAAGGCCGTGAGCAAATGTTGTTTGGCTGAAAGCATAGAGGGCGATTTTACGGGTTGCACCTCATGCAACTCGGTACCAATGCAGACGGCCGTGCGTGTGGGGGGTCAATGCCCGTTCACTTGCCAAAAGCCGGGTTGGGCGTAATGGTGTTTGAGGTGGTCGATCCACAGTCGCACCCGCAGGGGCAAGTGCTTGCGTTGAGGGAACACCACAAATATGCCGTTGGGCGGTGCGGCAAAGTTTTCCAGCACCGCCACCAGTTGGCCCGCGCGAATTTCGGCCTCCACTTCCCAGGTGCTGCGCCAAGCGATGCCATAACCTGCCAAGCACCAGTCGTGCAGCACTTGTCCGTCAGAGCAGTCCAGAGGCCCTCCTGGGCGCAGGTGGACCACCTCGTGACCACCTTCTGTGGGGTTGCGAAAAGCCCAGCCTCGGGTCTGAGATGCGTCACTCGACAAGGTCAAGCAGTCGTGTTGCAGCAAGTCGGATGGCTGCAAGGGCGTGCCGTGTTTGGCCAAATAGCCCGGCGTGGCCACGCACAGGCGGCGGTTGTCGGCCAATCGAACGCTGACCAAAGACGAGTCAGGCAGATCGCCCACGCGCACGGCACAGTCGAAACCTTCGGCGGCCAGGTCCACCACCCGGTCACTGAGGTTCAATGAAATCGACACATCAGGGTGCAGCTCGCGAAAGCGCGGCACCAGAGGCGCCACATGCCGACGCCCGAATCCGGCGGGCGCGGTGATGCGCAAATGCCCACTGGCCTTGACGCCTCCGGCCGACACACTGGCTTCTGCATTGGCCACATCGGAGAGCAAGCGCTGACAATCTTCCAAAAACGCGCTGCCTTCGTGCGTCAGGCTGATCCGCCGCGTGGTGCGCATCAGCAGTTTTACGCCTAAATTTTCTTCAAGGGCATCGAGCCGCCTGCCGATGATGGCCGGTGCCACCCCTTCGGCCCGTGCCGCTGCGGTCAGGCTGCCTTTGGTGGCCACCGAGACGAAGGTTTCGAAAACTTTGAGCTTGTCCATGCGACCCGATTATGCGGGTCCAAGTTTGCAATGCCCGGGTCTGAGCGAGGGATTGATGCGTGCAGGGTGTCAACGGCCAAGCCAGCCTTTGGGCAAGCCCGCCTCGGGCGTCATGCCGTACAGCGGCTCGCCAGGCAGCCCTGCTTTGAGCGGTTCCCGTGCGGCCATGAGTTGTGGAAGATCGATCCCGGTGGACACGCCCATGGCCTCGAACATGAAGACCAAGTCTTCGGTCACCACATTGCCTGAAGCACCTGGCGCATAAGGGCAACCGCCCAGGCCGCCGAGCGAGCTGTCGAAGGTGCGCACACCCGCCTCGTAAGCGGCCAGGCAATTGGCCAAGCCCAGGCCCCGGGTGTTGTGCATGTGGGCCGCGCCTGTCAATGCGCCAATCTCGCTGAAAAGCGCTTTGAACAAGCGCGTCACCTGCGCCGGGTTGCCCATGCCGGTGGTGTCCGAGAGGCCAATTTCGTCCACCCCCGCTTGCGCCAGTTGTGCCGCCAAACGCAACACATCGGCTTCGGGCACCCAGCCTTGCAGGGTGCAACCAAAGGCGGTGGACATGCCCACCTCAACCGGCACGCCCGGTGCGATCTCGTCGCGCAGGCGAAGAACCGCCCGCACTTCTTCAACCATGGCTTCGGGGGTTTTGCGCACGTTCGCCAACGAATGTGCCGGGCTGGCCGATACAGGCAGGGTGAGCTTTTGAGCACCCGCAGCCAGGGCGGCCTGCGCGCCGCGCAAGTTGGGCACTAAAGCCATGATGCGCACGCCCGTGTGGCGCAATGCATGCTGCACGACCAGCGCAGCATCGGCCATTTGCGGCAACAGCTGGGCGGGCACAAAAGAGGCAACTTCGATCTCGCGCAGGCCTGCCGCTGCCAGCGCATCGATCCAGCGCAGTTTGTCAGGCGTGGGCATGGTGGCCTTGACCGATTGCAGCCCATCGCGTGGGCCGACTTCGCTGATCAAAACTTCAGAGGGCAAAACTGGGGTGTTGGGGCGTGTCATGGCTGAATTAAACCGCAGAGCTTCAAGCGTTTCGATCCGCCCGTGAGGACCTACATTTGTGTTTAAAAGTCATGGGTCTATGCAGTTTGGGCGAGTTTATCGGTGTCTAAATTTAGAATAGAGTCTTTTCTAAGAAGTGTCACGCTGCTTTTGGCACAACCAGCAGCGCGACCACGCCCCATTTTTTTGACTTGACCCCAGAGGTTTTCATGACTGCACGCACCGCGATTCACAACCTGCAAGTGGCCAACCCGCTGCTGAACTTCATCAACGACCAGATGCTGCCCGCCACCGGTGTGGACAAAGACAAGTTCTGGAAGGGCTTCAACGACATCGTGGCCGACTTGGCCCCGAAAAACATCGCCTTGCTGGCCGAGCGTGATCGCATCCAGACCGCTATGGACGCGTGGCACACCGCCAACCCCGGCCCTGTGGCTGAAGGCAAGGCCATGAAGGCCTACCGCAAATACCTCGCACAAATCGGCTACCTGGTGCCCGAGCCCCGCAACGCCCAAGCCACCACCGCCAACGTGGACGCCGAGCTGGCCAAGCTGGCGGGCCCTCAGTTGGTCGTGCCCATCCTGAATGCCCGTTACGCCCTGAACGCCGCCAACGCCCGTTGGGGCAGCTTGTATGACGCGCTGTACGGCACTGACGCCATCTCTGAGGCCGATGGTTGCGAAAAAGGCACGGGCTACAACCCCAAGCGTGGCGCCAAAGTCATAGCCTACTGCCGCAACGTGCTCGACCGCTGCGCGCCACTGAAGACCGGCTCGCATGTGGGCAGCAAGGGCTACGCCGTCAAAGCGGGCAAGCTGGTGGTGACCCTGGCCAATGGCAAGAGCACCACGCTGCAGAACGCCAAGCAGTTTGTGGGCTACACCGGCGATGCCAAGGCTCCCGCCTCGGTGCTGTTCGTGCACAACGGCATCCACCTCGATCTGCAAATCAACAAGTCCACGCCGATTGGCAAGACCGACCCCGCTGGCGTGTCCGACCTGATCGCTGAAAGCGCTTTGTCTACCATTCTTGACCTCGAAGACTCGGTGGCCGCGGTGGATGCCGACGACAAAGTGCTGGCCTATGCCAACTGGCTGGGCATCTTGCAAGGCAGCCTGAGCGAAGAAGTGCAAAAGGGCGGCAAGACTTTCACCCGTACCATGAACGGTGACCGCGAGTACACCAAACCCGCGGGTAAGGGTTCCGTCAAGCTGCACGGCCGCTCGCTCATGTTCGTGCGCAACGTCGGTCACCTGATGACCAACCCCGCCATTTTGTACAAAGGCGCGGATGGCAAGAACCACGAGATCCCTGAAGGCATCCTGGATGCGATGATCACCGTGACCTGCGCCCTGGTGGACTTGCAGAAAAAGTCCTCGCACCCCCTGCGCAACAGCCGCACCGGCAGCGTCTACATCGTCAAGCCCAAAATGCACGGACCGGCCGAAGTCGCGTTCGCCGACGAGCTGTTTGGCCGCGTCGAAAAAGTCATCGGCATGAAGCCTTCCACCGTCAAGTTGGGCATCATGGACGAAGAGCGCCGCACCAGCGCCAACCTCAAAGCCTGTATCGCTGCAGCCAAGAGCCGCGTGGCCTTCATCAACACCGGTTTCCTGGACCGCACCGGCGACGAGATGCACACCTGCATGTTGGCTGGCCCTGTCATGCGCAAGGGCGACATCAAGAACAGCACTTGGCTGGGGGCGTATGAGAAGAACAACGTCAACGTGGGCCTGGCCTGCGGCCTGCGTGGTCGTGCCCAGATCGGCAAAGGCATGTGGGCCATGCCCGACCTGATGGCCGACATGCTCAAGGCCAAAATTGGCCACCCCATGGCCGGTGCCAACACCGCTTGGGTGCCCAGCCCCACCGCCGCCACGCTGCACGCCATGCACTACCACCAGGTGGATGTGCCCGCCCTGCAAAAGCAGATGGAAAAGGCCGTGGCAAAGCTTGACCCGAAACAACTGCGCGAAGACACCCTCAACGCCTTGTTGCAGTTCCCCGTGGTGGCCAAAGACGCTGCCAACTGGTCGGCCGAAGACAAGCAAAAGGAACTCGACAACAACGCCCAAGGCATCTTGGGCTA